>JAUWZV010000095.1 GCA_030615105.1 Desulfobacteraceae bacterium | reverse complement strand
GGAGTGGCCTTCCTTTATCCGTTATTGAAAAATGCATCCTGATTTTTGAAAACCTGGCACGGATTGAAGGTGAAATACACCACGTTTCACCAGATGAGGTACATTTTCATGAGCTTGGTGCAGTTGATTCTATTATTGATATAGTGGCGGCAATTGCAGGGATTCATCTTTTGGGTATTCAGAAGCTCTTTGTCTCAAGGATTCCAGTGGGTACCGGAATTATGACAGGTGCCCACGGAAAAATCCCAGTGCCTTCCCCAGCAACCATAGCACTTTTGAAGGATATCCCTGTGTATTATAGCGGTCAGGATGTTGAAATGGTTACCCCGACAGGAGCAGCCTTGGTTACCTCACTTTGTTCCTCATTCGGTCCTATGCCCCCAATGACCATAGATAGAGTAGGTTATGGTGTAGGCAGTAGAACCTTAGCTGACAGGCCCAATCTTCTACGCATTCTGATAGGAAATGATATCGATAAACAGAGATCAGAGACGGTGGTAGTATTGGAGTCAAACTTAGATGATATGAGCCCGGAATTGTTGGGCTATTTGATGGATAGTCTCTTTGATGCAGGCGCCAAGGATGTTAGCTTCTCCCACATCCAGATGAAGAAAAACAGGCCTGGAATCCAACTTCAGGTGGTCGGCCAGCCTGAGGATAAGGAGAGGCTCACTGCTGTCATCTTCAGGGAGTCAACCACATTGGGGGTTCGCATTAGCTATAGCCAGCGGGCGGTTTTGCAACGGGGAGAGCTGATGGTTGACTCTCCATGGGGAAAGATGAGGGTTAAGAAGATCATCAATCAGGATGGAGGAACAGTCCTTTTACCTGAATATGAGGAATGTAGGAGAATAGCAAAAGAGAACAATCTTGCCTTAAGGGATGTTTATACATGGGCTGCAGCCCTTTCAAGAGATCATTTAAAATAACCCTTTGGCACCACCACAATCCCCCTGGGCGTTACTGTAAAGCGTTTCCTGTCTTCATCCGGGTTATAACCGATTTCAGTGTGGGATGGAATTACGTTATGTTTATCGATAATGGCCTTTTTAATCTTACAGTGACGTCCCACTACCGCACCATTCATAATTACTGATTCCTCGACGGTTGCCCAACTCCGGATAACCACATAATAAGAAATAACCGAATTCCTGACAATCCCACTTATTATGGAGCCTGGGGCCACAATAGAGTCCAGCGCCTTTCCTACTCGAAAACTTTCAGGCCTTTCGTTGCTGAAGACGAATTTTGCAGGCGGAGCTGGTAGTTGGTAGGTGTGGATGGGCCAGTTGCGGCCATAGAGGTTGAATGAAGGATTCAAGCCAGTCAGATCCATGTTGGCATTCCAATATGCGTCCAAGGTTCCAACATCCCTCCAGTAAGAAGAGTCGTGGGTCCTGGGTTCTAACCTAAGCCTTCGCTCGCTGTTTTCCAGGGTAACATAGACATAATCTTCGATCGCATTTTGCTGCTGAAAGGGATAGGCATATACCCGCGATTTAGGAATTAAGTAGGGAATTATGTCTTTACCAAAGTCATCCTTATTGTTCGATTTGAGGGCATCCACGAGTATATCTGTCCTGAATAGGTAAATACCCATGGATGCAAGCACTCGACTGGGATCGCCAGGGATGGTCTTGGGATTTTCCTTGGGTTTTTCCTGAAATCCGTGGATGCGGTAGTCCTCATCTACATCGGCAACACCTACCTGAGGGGCCATCTCCTTTCCCAATTCACTGAGAGCGATGCTCAGATCCGCCTCTTTCTCTAAGTGATACTGCAGAAACCTACTGTAGTCCATCTTGTAAACATGATCACCTGATAGGATCAGGACATGGCGTGGCCTTGTTTGTTCAATGAGATATAGGTTTTGGCGAATGGAGTCAGCAGTGCCCCGATACCAGTCCCCACTAATCCTTTGCTGAGGTGGGACAATTTTCAAGAAGTGCCCAAGTTTCTGATTGAATATATTCCAACCATCTTCCAGGTGATCAGTTAGGGACTGTGATTTGTACTGGGGTAGAACAATAATCTTGTATAGCTGGGAATTTATGCAATTACTAAGGGTCAGGTCTGCGAGCCTGTAAATGCCACCAAAGGGAACTGCTGGCTTGGCCCTGTCCCGGGTAAGAGGCATGAGCCTTTCGCCTCTACCTCCGGCCATGATAAATGCAAGTGTGTTTTTCATTATCTATCAAAATTTGCAGAGGACCCCGGGCGTGAGCCCGGGCGTGAATGCCTTAAATTAAGTTAGTGCCTTTTGAGTGCCATGGGCGTGAGCCCGTGGGTATCTACTATAGAGTGCTTTTATTAATTGACTATTAAAAGTATGTGAAAAGCATGCCTAGATGTCAAGGGAAAAGGGGGTAGCTGATGTGCTGGATTGGGTTTATCGCCAAGATATTCTTTTGAGAGAAAACAGAGTTGTTTTAGTATCTTAAGACCAGTTATTAATGAGAGAATAATATTGCCTATTGCCCGTCATTGCGAGGAGCGTAGCGACAAAGCAATCTCAGTGGAATTCCAAGTTGTTAGAGATTGCTTCGCTTCGCTCGCAATGACTTCTTATATTGCGATCAAATTTAGGAAACGTCCTACCAGTTAAACAGGGAATGGATTAAAGGAAGTTATTTTGGCAATGAAACTAATTTTTCAAATTGTCCTTAGCTAATGGAAGTAAAGGTGATTCCTTAAACTTATTTATAAAGTCCTTAAAGGTTGCCCTTGACATCTCTGGTTGGCCGTTCAGTGCATAAACCCTGCCCAGAGAAAACATAGCCTCTTCTTTGAGAAAATTATCTTCGCCATCAACTATCTTTTTAAGATGACTTATGGCTGATTGATGATCTCCTTTGGCCTCATATGTTGCAGCAAGGCCAAAAAGAGCCATAGAGCGGTAGATGGAACCAGATTTATCTCTTTTCAGATAGGTCTGGTATAGGGATATAGCCTCGTCGTATTTACCCTGACCAAATTTTAGGTAGGCCAATTGGGGTATGGCTAGTATGGCCATCTTTGTCCAGCCATATTTTTTTATCAGTTTATCAAGTTCTTCAATAGATCTTTTAATATTTTCTTCTCTTATGTCAGGGGAAAAATCCGACACCAAATTCCTATAAGCAAGATTGTAAGCAGCCATGGCCTTTTTATTTAAATGCCTGAAATAAAGACTGATGCCAATAATTATGACAATAATAATTATTAAGCTGAAGCCTAAGTATTGAACCTGTTTTAGATGGGTAGAGATATATTGGGAGACTCTATTAGAAAAGGAGATAAATTCATCCTCCTTTTTAAGGAGCTCTTTCCTGGTTATCTTCTTTTTTTTGGCCATAAATTCGAAACCTGTATCGTTTTTGTTTTTTTGATTGAAAGTAATTAACAGATGTGTAACGTTTCTTCAAGGAAAAATGAACATGCTCAATAAAGCATTGAAAATGTAGGGTCGGGTTTTATACCCGCCCGCCTCGCCTGAGCGAGAGCGATGGCGGGCAGGCCCGACCTTAAACAGATGGCATATAAATAAGCCTAAGGCTTATAAAATGCCACCCTACATTTGTATGCCTGTCGAGAGCCTCCAGGGCGAACGATTGGTCAGGTTTTATAACATACAATAAGTCCATAGGATATTGAGCAATTACGGAAAAATACTTATGAAGCCATCTTTTCATCCCAGATTGATAAATGATTCATTTTCAGATCCCGGTCTTTTTATCCCTTTCCTTTTTGAAAGGGGGGCCCTGCTGTTCGACTTAGGAGATCTGTCTAAACTGTCCGCTAGGGATCTTTTGAAGATCAGTCATGTCTTTGTAACACACACCCACATGGATCATTTTATCGGCTTTGATACCCTCCTTCGCATCCTGCTCGGACGAGATAAGGCAATTCATCTATTTGGGCCCTCCGGCTTTATTGAGAAAGTTAAAGCTAAGTTAAGTGCTTACACCTGGAATCTAATTGAGAGCTATGAAAATACTCTTTTTCTCAGTGTGACAGAGATAAAGGAAGAGAAGCTTTATATCCAGAGCTATAGCAGCAGGAACCGATTCAAGCCAGCTGGAGATCCACAGGAACTCCCATTTAAAGGGAACTTACTTTCCGAGCAATCCTTTTCAATAAATGCTGTTCTCCTGGATCACAAGATAGATTGTATTGGGCTGACACTCAAGGAGAATTTTTCTATCAATATAGATAAAGAGGGATTAAAAGAACTCGGACTCCCGGTTGGTCCATGGCTCAGGGAATTCAAGAAGACAATCTATGAAAGTCGCGATCCAGCTAAAAAGTTTAGGGTAGTTTGGCAAGATAAAGATAAGGTAGAGAGGGAGAAATATTTTAACCTCGGTGAATTGAAGGAAAGGATTGCCAGAATCTCGGCAGGACAAAAGATCACATACATTACAGATATAATTGGAAGCCCTGAGAATATAGAGAAAGCTGTCAATTTAGCCGTGGATTCAGACCGCCTCTTTATTGAGGCCTCATTTTTAGATAAAGACAGAGATGTGGCACAAAGGAAGTACCACTTGACTGCCAGAGAGGCTGGTCTTATAGCCAAAAGGGCAGGGGTCAAGGAGCTAACCCCATTTCACTTTTCACCCAGGTATTTTGGCCGGGAAAAAGAGCTTATTCAGGAGGCAATGAAGGCCTTTAGATCAGGCATGTAAATATCAAGCGAAGCTCCACCTTCCAGGCCCGTATCGGCTGGGAGGGGCAAACCGACGAGACACGATGTCAGTAAGAAAATACGAAATTCGAATATCGAAATCCGAAACAAATTCCAATGACCAAAACCACAATGCTCTAAACCAACAGGTCTTTGATCATAGTAATGCAGCTCTAAGCTGTTTTGAATTTTGAACATTTGAATTTCGATATTGTTTCGAATTTAGGATTTAGGATTTCGAATTTAAAATCAGTAGAGTTTCATTTCATTGTAAAAACTTGACATAAATTTTAAGATCTTGCGTTATGTAGACACCTGGATAGTATTTCATCTCTTATGCCCATTTTTTCCTCTCTAAAGATTCGCAAACCCATTTCATGCAGATCATCTGCGATATCTGGTTTGAATTCCATAGCCAGCTAACCTCGGACCAAATCTGCTAATATTTACATTTCCATATTGATCTACTTGGGCCAAACCTAAAAATGCTATATCCAAGCCACCGCCATCGTAGAAATCAAACTGATACGGCTGATCAATGATGGAGTCGGGATTTGCAGAGGCTCCAAAGCTTAGTCCCCCTGCAGGAACACCTCCGCAGGGTCCAGCCTCTACTGTTAGAGTCATGATATCGTTTACCCCTTCTTCGGCTGCAACTGCTGCGACTCCTTTTGGCATACCAATTTCCAGGTTAACGATACTACCTGGAGTCAATTCCATTACAGCCCTCCGGGAAATAAATTTTCTAATGTTTAATGGCAATGGCTCAATTGCAATGATAGGAACAAAAACTTCTCCTGAATACGATGGATTGTATGGTTCTACAAATGTCATAGGATGGTTCTTAGGCCTTGCTACACAAGCAACATCAACATAAATGCCAGGTATCTTTACTTCATATGGTTTAAATCTTCCACTCTCCGAAAGCCTTTCCACCTGCGCAATAACTATACCACCAGAATTTTTAGCAGCTTGTGCCATTGATAACATTTCTAATGTACCTGCCTCCCTCTCCATTGTGATATTGCCCTTTGTATCTGCTGTAGTGCCTCTAATCAATGATACATTGATAGGAAACGTTTTATAAAACAGCCATTCTTTACCAGCAAGTTCTATAACTTCAACAAGATCCTCCTTTGTCCTTTCATTGACCTTTCCACTCATTAAATTCTTAATCTCTTAGTACTTCGATTCGCAAATTCAGTAACGTACTTTAACGATTCTGTTCTGAGCAATTGTCTTCGACCTTGAGCTCAGACCGAAGGGAGCTCAGCCGAAGTCTAAATAAGCTTGTAATCGAACTTATGAATCGATGGACTTAGCATTCCTAAATCTTCAGGTTGCCTTCCAGAGTTTTTTGGAATATGATTTTAAGGAATTTAGGGGACTGTTAATGTCAAAAGTTGTATGAAAAAAGGGAAAATAATATGAAAAATGGAAATTAATCAGCAGTAGGACAGGCGTCCCGCCTGTCTATGATTTATCTGTGTTCTCTGTGGTGAAGTTTTGACAATACTCGAAATCTTTAAAGGAGGATATGATGAAAAGCTATCGTAAGGAATTGTTTTTCAATGTACCCACCAGACGAGCCCTTATCAACATTACTCCTCAAGTAGAAGAATGTTTGAGGGAAAGTGGCGTTAAGGAGGGACTCATACTCTGCAACGCAATGCACATTACAGCTTCGGTATTTATAAATGATGATGAATCAGGACTCCACCAGGATTATGAGAAGTGGCTGGAGAAACTGGCACCCCATGAGCCTGTCACACAGTACAGACACAACGTTGGTGAGGATAATGCAGATGCCCATATGAAAAGGCAGATCATGGGAAGAGAGGTTATTGTGGCAGTGACTAATGGCAAGATGGACTTTGGCCCGTGGGAGCAGATATTTTATGGTGAATTTGACGGCCGTAGACGCAAAAGAGTTTTGGTAAAAATAATTGGAGAATAAAGGCCATAATTGTTATTTGTTAATGGTTATTTGTTATTCGAATAACCAATAACTAATAACGTAAATAGCCTGTATCAATCGAGTGCTGCTAAAAGCTCTATGCGATAAGTTACAGAAATTCCAATACATATACTTAAGGAACTCACTATGAGAAAAAACGAAATCAAACCCAAAAAAGACTTTGATCAGCTTTTTAATGCAGTGCTTCAGAACAAGGAAGTTGCGGAAAAGGCCGTCAGCTATCTACATAATGAGAAAAAGGTAGATAAAGCGATTATCTATAATGAACTTCTCCCAAAAAAGCTGATCGGTTACTCTTCAGACAGAAGAGCGCTTGCCTTTCCTCTTGTCCGTGGTTTTCTTTTTGTAGGCATACAGTATCTGACAATGGAGCCTATCGAAATAAATGGTCAGATAATTAAGGAGGGTCAAGAATACTGCCATGAAGGCAGTGACCTTGAAACAGGGCTTTTCAGCCTTCAGAGGAATTTTAGAGATGTAATTATAACATCTGGGATACTTGATCTCTTGAGCACAGGGCTGGGAGGCGTTTCTCTGCCCAGCCTGACAGGATTCAAGCAACTACAATTATTTTCCGATATAGAAACAACAGTCTGTTTTAAAAACACTGAAGATAGCGAGTTGGCTGCAAAAAAGATTCTTGAAATCCTTCCAAAGGCCAGGATTATTACATTACCAAAGGAGTTCAGGGATATAAATCATCTTTTAATGGAAGAAGGGCAGGAGGCTGTCAAATCCTTTTTGGGAAAGGAGGGTAAAGTGGATGAGGCAAAAGAAACAAAGGAGCTTAAAAAGAATAAAACTTTTAACGTCCTAATTTGCCGTTATTTTTTAACCTCTGGCCCAAAAAATACAGAGGCTACCCTTGAAGCTGCCCTTGAAAGGGCTAATGAGTTAAAGATTAAAAAGATTTTGGTCTCAAGTTGCAGTGGCAATACTGCCTTTAGGGCCCTTGATCTATTCGGAAAGGACTTTTCTCTTATAATTGTAACACATGTAACAGGTTTTAAAAAACCAGATTATCAAGAATTTTCAGAAAAAGATAGAAAACTACTCCTGGGAAAGGGCGCTACTGTTTTTACGGCCCAACATGCATTTGGTGGTGTAGGAAGGGCATTTAGAAACAAAACCGGCACCTATCAAATAGATGAGATTATTGCATATACCTTGCGAACATTTGGACAGGGAACAAAGGTTGCAATTGAGATTGCATTAATGACTGCAGATGCTGGGCTGATAAGAACAGATGAGGATGTTATCTCTATTGGAGGGACAGTAAGTGGAGTTGACACAGCCCTTTTGCTCAAGCCAGCCCACACTCAAAATTTCTTTGACCTCAAGGTAAAAGAGATCATATGTAAGCCCCGTTAGAAAGTTTGGAAGTGGCTTTAAACACCTTCAAAAACTATTAATCATTTCTTATCTCCACCCTGTAGAACGTAACTTTTTCTAACGAGGTAAGCCGTCCGATTTTTAAAACTTCAAAATCGCTAAAGCAGAAGTTAGAAGGGGAGTATTGTTCAAGGATCTAAAAATTGGCCATGAAAGAAGATCTTGAAAATAGGATTCAGTCCCTTGCTGAATGGTTATATGAATCCAGGCATCTGGTTGTTTTTAGTGGTGCTGGAATCAGTACGGAATCAGGGCTGCCTGATTTTAGAGGACCTAACGGTCTATGGACCCAGAGAGATAAAGGACTTTCCCCCAAACCTATGAGCCGTTCCTGGGATTCAGTTGAGCCGAATAGCGGCCATATTGCTATTGTCGAACTCGAAAAAATGGGTAAACTAAAGTTCCTTATTTCTCAAAATGTAGATAATCTCCATTTAAAATCAGGTATAGATCCTGATTTATTGGCTGAGCTTCACGGGAACATGATCAAACTCAGGTGCACGAGATGTGGTAAAACAGTGGACAAGTCCGATGGTAGGGCTATGTGCGAGTGTGGGGGCAGGCTGGTTTCAAGTGTAGTAGATTTCGGTGAACCACTTCCGGAAAGAGATCTAAGACTTTCCTTTGAGCATTCTCGAAAAAGCGACCTTTTTATAGTTGTTGGATCAAGTTTAGTGGTAACACCAGCAGCAGACATGCCCATGGAGGCACTTCGCTCTGGAGCAAAATTGGTAATCATCAATCAGGGTGAAACCCCATTTGATCACTATGCGAACCTAAGATTTAAAGAAGGGATTGGAGACGTTCTCCCCAGGGCTGTAAAGAAACTAAAAAGATTGATGGGCCTGTTTGAATAATCTTTCCCCTTTTTTAACCTTTATCTCTTTCCTCATAGGCAATTTTCCTGCGGGCCCGCCCTCACCGTCCCGAGACCGGTACGGGATCGGGAGGCGCAACGTGAGGAGGTATTAAATAAGGGCTATTAGCTTTTCCAAGAACTCAATACCAAACATCCAATTTCCAATGCCAGGTCTGGGCCAGGGTTCGACCCGCCCGCCTCGACTGAGCTCGCGATGTCGGGCAGGTAAATCGAACCCCTACAAAATGAATATTCTCTTGTCTGATAAAAAAGTGCATAGGAGCTTCCTGTCTTATCTAATGGGGTATGTCTCGGTGGTGTTGTATAAGCAGCCAGCTAAACATTCTCGTACTAATTGAGTTAGCACCAAAAAAAATCGATTTTTTATATTTTTTATTGACAATGAGAATATCTTAAGGCATAAGGCTACGGTGCCTATTTTGTTAGGCACTAAAAGAGCTATACGTTATTACTTTTTTAATAAAATGGTTCTTATTTAAAAAATTTTAAAAGAAAGGATGTGGTTATCATGGTTTGTACAAGTGTAAGGGAAGAGCTTGATTGCATCTTCATGAGCAAGAGAGGATGCGAGTTTAATGGAGGCAGCTGTCACCCTATTGTTGATCAGTGTGACGGTTGCCAGAGAATCATTGAAATCCCTACCGGAAAATACTGCATGAGTTTCCCTGACCCTGCTATGAAATGGAAAACCGGGGTCTGCAATATGGCTACCCATATACAGATCAACAATGAGACGGGAAACAACAAAGTAAATCCCCTGAAGGCCTCAAAAAGGTCCCGCCACTAAATCTCTGGATCAGAAATTCTATTCAGTGATAAAAGGAGATATTGACCCTGTTTTGGTCTATCCACTGGGCGAATTTTCTTCGGATCCATATCTTGAATAGAGACCTGGTCCTGGGGATTAACAGCATAAGTCCAGCTATGTCAGTTAGAAATCCAGGGGTGAGAAGAACTATGCCAGCCAGCAAGATCAATAATGCGTCGAGCATCTCACTGGCAGGCATCTCTCCTCTATCTAAAGACTTCCTTACCCTCTGGATGGTTTGTAAACCTTGATACCTGGCTAAAAGGGCCCCAAGAAAGCCAGTCAGAATAACAATCATTACGGTGTTAAACGCCCCGATATGGGTCCCTATCTTTATAAGCAGGTAGATCTCCAGAAATGGAATAAGAGTGAAGGCAAGAAAAAGTTTCAAGAACATGGGCTGATCTGAAGGGCTTCTTCGCTTCTCATCGCTGCTTTATCAAGTCATGGTTATCCATCTCCACCCTCCTACC
>JAUWZV010000051.1 GCA_030615105.1 Desulfobacteraceae bacterium | reverse complement strand
CTTCGCATTCTTTGTTGGGACAGTAACATTGAGATATATCCATAGCTATCCCTCCGATTATGTGAGATTATTTTAAATCTCAATTTATCATAATCGAAAGGAAATAGCAAGATAAAGTTACAATTATATGGGGACATTAAGAAAAATCGGATGTTAATTTTAAATTGATAATTGCTAATTGCAAATTGAGGATTGAAAATGTCCTACCAACTAAATGAAGAACAGAAGATGATCCAGGCAATGGTCAAGGATTTGGCCCGTGATGCCATACTCCCCACTGCGGCTGAGAGGGACAAGACCAAAGAATTTCCAGCAGATATTATAAAACAAATGGGCGAACTCGGGCTGATGGGAATGAGTGTTCCGCCTGAGTATAATGGAGCAGGTGTGGATACAATAAGTTATAGTTTGGCCCTTCAGGAAATAGGATATGCATGTGCCTCAACAGCCGTGATCATGTCTGTTCATAACAGTGTCTCCTGCGGTCCTATATACAAATTTGGTTCTGATTTTCTTAAAGAAAATTACCTGAAACGCTTAGCATCAGGTGAGCTACTTGGATGCTTTGCATTAACAGAACCAGGGGCAGGATCTGACCCTGCCAGCCAAAAGTCAACAGCCAAAAAAGACGGAGATGTATATATTTTAAACGGGACAAAGGCATGGATCACCAGTGGGAAAAATGCAGATGTTGTTGTTGCAACTGCCTACACAGATAAAAGTAAAAGGCACAGGGGTATAAGTGCCTTTGTGCTGGAAAAGGGAATGCCTGGTTTTAGTGTAGGCCCAGATGAAGACAAAATGGGCCAGAGGGCCTCAGATTCAACAAGCCTTATATTTGAAGACTGTAGGGTACCTGCCGAGAATCTACTGGGTGAAGAGGGGGAGGGATTTATTATTGCCATGACTGCCCTGGATGAAGGAAGAATAGGTATAGCCTCTATGTCAGTGGGAATTGGTCAGGCATGTTTGGATGCAGCCGTAAGCTATGCAAATGAGAGAGAGCAATTTGGAAGCCCAATATCAAAATTTCAAGGAATTCGCTGGATGATAGCTGATATGGCGGTCCAGATCGAGGCGGCAAGGCTCCTCACATTTAATGCTGCTTCTATGAAAGACAGAGGCGAAAGGTTTTCAGCAGATGCATCTATAGCAAAGCTCTTTGCATCTGAAATGGCCAATAAGGTTGCATATCAGGCCGTGCAGATCCATGGGGGTTATGGATACTCCAAAGAATATGCAGTAGAGAGATATTACCGGGATGCCAGGGTTACAACCATCTATGAAGGAACTTCAGAGGTACAAAGGATTGTCATAGCCAATAATGTAATTGGCTCTTGATTATCTCCCATCAACTCAGTGATTAGGTGCTACATATGACCTTATCACTTCTCTGAGAAATATTCTCATAAATATGTTGAAACCACCTGTAAATCCATATATTGGCAAACTTTCGGCTGCCACAAAAAAGGGAGGGGGACATAAAGGATGCCATTCATCCCCGGCTTAAAAGGCAGGGCATTCTGGCGTGTTTTCGAAATAAAGCATATCAGAAAGGTTTATAATATCTAAAATATCAGCATGTTATTGACAAAGGTTAAAGTATATTGAAAACTTATTTTCATTAGAATTTTATCTAACCTATAAATTAGTTTATTAACATTTTCAAAGTAATCCCATTGCATAAATCAGAAAATCGTGTTAAAAAAATTTTCCCATGTGTTATCTACCAGGAAGGTGAAAAAGTTAATGACTGATAAAAATAAAAAACCGAATTCTTCTAATTTCTCTCCCATATGGTGGACGTTATTGGCGATCATTATAATCATACTTTGCTTACCTTCTACCTTTGTCATGGCACAAGAACGGGTAAGAAAACCTGCGGTGGCTGGTTATTTCTACCCAAAGGATAAAGAAGAATTAACAAAAACAGTTGATGACTTTATTTTAAGCGTCAAACAGAAGCAAATAGCCGGCAAAATCTTAGGACTTATGTCCCCCCATGCTGGATATGTGTTCTCTGGTCAGGTAGCTGCATATTCTTACAGGCAAATCAAGGATAAGAATTATGATACGGTGATAATCCTTGGTCCAAGCCATCGTGTTTATCTTAAAGGGGCATCAGTTGGTAACTGGGATGCATACGTTACCCCTCTGGGAAAAGTTAAAGTAAATAAGGAAATAGTTAATGCACTTCTAAGCACAGGGGAACCCTTTCATTTTGTTGAGCAGGCCCATATCAGGGAACACTCAGTAGAGACACAGATCCCTTTTCTGCAAAGGGTTTTAAAAAATTTCGATATTGTCCCTATTGTCATGGGTACCCCATCCTTAACAGATTGTGAAAAAATCAGTAATGCCCTCTCAAAGATAGTGGGAAAAAGAAATGTTCTTTTTGTAGCCTCCTCTGATATGTCTCATTTTCCAAACTATATTAATGCAAACAAGGTTGACAGGAAGTGCCTTTCTCTAATAGAAAAATTTGACCCGGAGCTTGTATTCAATTCAGAGGAAAAATTTCTTAGAGAAAGGATACCAAACCTTTCTACTGCACTCTGTGGATTGAGTTCGGTGGTAACCTTAATGATGACCGTGAAGCTGCTTGGAGGAGATACGGTAAAGATACTTAATTATGCAAATAGCGGGGATGTAGCTATTCATGGCCGCAGGGAAACCCGGAGAGTGGTTGGATATGGGGCTGTGGCCTTTTATAAAAAATGAGTAAATCAGGTAGCACCCCCGTCCCGACCCGGAACGGGGCAGGATAAGACACAAACAATTGAAAATTGACAATTGGAATTGGTGTCTTTGTGGCTAAATATTTGCAAAAATAAAAGAGAGGTAAAGAATTATGAACCCAATTGCACAAGAGCTAAATGAGATTATCAAGAATGCCAATCCAAATATCTATGATATGCTATCGAGCAAAGGAAAAAACCTTTATTTTCCTAAAGGGATCCTCTCTCAAAGCGCTGAGGCCAAGGAAAAGGCCTCTAAATACAATGCTACAATAGGTATTGCAACAGAAACCGGGGTTCCTATGCATCTTCCTTCGATCATGTCGTACATAAACTTACCCCCAAATAAATCACTTAATTATGCACCCTCCTTTGGTATACCTGAGCTCAGAGAGACCTGGCAACAACTGATGTTCCCAAAAAACCCTTCCCTTGCTGAAAAGGAAATAAGCTTGCCAGTCGTAACAAATGCCATAACTCACGGCCTTTCTGTCACTGGTTATATGTGGATCGATGAACACGATGTTATTATTCTGCCGGATAAGATCTGGGGAAACTACAACCTGATATTTACTGTTCTGCATGGAGCAACTATCAGACAATATTCCCTCTTTTCATCAAAGGGGGGTTTTAATCTGAGTGCCTTTGAAGACACACTCCGGGAAGAGGCCTTAAGAGGAAAAAAAATAGCAGTCCTTTTAAATTTTCCCAATAACCCCACTGGATATACACCAACAGAGCCAGAGGGCAAGAAGATTGCAGAGATTTTACTTGATCTGGCAGAAAAAGGCACCAATGTTTTGCTCATAACAGATGATGCATACTTTGGGCTTTTTTATGATGATAATTCAGTGAAAGAATCTCTTTTTGCCATACTTGCCGGGGCCCATCCAAGAATAATGGCTATAAAATTAGATGGTGCAACAAAGGAGAATTATGTATGGGGCCTGAGAGTAGGATTTATCACCTATGGCACTTTATTGAAAGGCAATCCCAAAGATTGCTATGACGCCCTGGAGAGAAAGACAGCCGGCGCTGTTAGGGGTACTATATCGAATAGCCCTCATCTGAGCCAATCCATTATCCTTGGCTCCCTTAATTCAAAAAACTATAAAGGAGAAAAGGAGGAAAAATTCACCATATTGTGCAATAGGGCAACCCGGGTCAAAGAGGTGCTGGCTAATAACAAATATAAAGAGGCCTGGGATGTATATCCTTTTAATTCAGGTTATTTTATGTGCCTGAGGTTAAAGAAGGTAAATGCTGAAGAATTAAGGCTTCATCTTTTAGACCAATACGGTGTAGGAGTAATTTCACTTGGTAACACCGATATCAGGATAGCCTTCTCCTGTGTGGAGAAAGAAAACATCCAGGAGCTTTTTGATATAATTTTTCAAGGTATTCAAGATCTTGAAAAGGTTTGTTAAAAGTGATCATAAAGTAATTTAAAGGAGGTAAATATGGAAAAGGTGCCACAGAAGGTGGAGAGAAAAATGACTGAAATCTATGCGGATGCACCAATTGCAAAATACGGTGAAAGAAAACCTGATTTTTCAACCATGGGAAGAAAAATAAAAAATCAATTTAAGAACCTCAGAGAAATAGTGGTAGTAGAGGCATGCAGAACTCCATACGGTAGATCTGGAGGGGTACTGAAAGATTTTACAGCTATGGAGCTCGGTGCCATGGCAATACAGGAGGTTCTGAAGCGTACTAACGGTAAGGTCAAACCAGGAGATGTCGATTATATTTTTATGGGACAGGTTGTACCAGCAGCCTGTGGTCAGGTTCCAGGTAGGTCTGCTTCGATACTTGCAGGAATTCCAGAATCAGTCCCTACTATAACTGTCAATAAGGTGTGCTCTTCTGGAATTAAAACGATTGACCTGGCAACCCAGATGATTCAATTGGGAAGGGCTGAGATATGTATAGCTGGTGGACAGGAAAGTATGAGCAATTGTCCATATGCCCTTACAGAAATGAGGTGGGGTGTAAGAATGGGCCTTAAGAGTCGTCCGGCACTTGATCTGATGGTATATGATGGCCTATGGGACCCATTCTACGACCGGCATATGGCTATTCACGGCTCGGAGGTTGGTGATGAATTTGGTTTCAGCCGGGAGGAGCAGGATGAATGGGCCTGTCATTCACAGATGGCAGCAGTTGAGGCCATGACGGCCGGGAGATTGGATGATGAGACATTTCCGGTAGAGGCGAAAAAGGGTAAAGAAGTTGTTATTATTGACAAGGATGAGCCACCCAGACCAAACACTACAATGGAAGGATTGGCAAAATTACCACCGGTTTTCGGACATAAGAGCACGGTTACTGGCCAAGCAGGGAGTGTAACTGCCGGAAACGCTCCGGGCATCAATGATGGGGGAGATGTGTGTTTGATCATGAGCAGAGAAAAGGCGGATGAACTCGGATTGAAGCCTTTGTTCACTATATTAGATTACGCAGAAGTCTCTCAACCGACAAAGGATATCGCCACTGTCCCTGGACTGTCCATTAAAAAGGTATTAGATCAGAATGATATGACGATTGACCAAATTGACCTTATCGAGATCAATGAAGCGTTCGCCGCTGTAGTTCTGGTAAGTGCTCGAACCATTCTGGGACTCACCAAGGAGAAAATGTTCGAGAAGGTTAATGTTAATGGAAGTGCTATTGCCTATGGGCATCCTATCGGAGCAACCGGAGCCAGAATAGTAATGACGCTCGCCTATGAACTGAGGCGAAGGGGCGGTGGAATCGGGATATGCGGAATCTGTTCCGGTTCTGCCCAGGGCGACTCTATGCTTATTAAGGTCGAATCCTGATAAAAGGAGATTATAAGCGCCTAAGGTACTTAAATTTATAGATTTCGAATTGTGAATTTAGGGATTTAGGAATTTTTGATTTGCGATTTTGGATTTTTGATTTAAGGGAAAAAATACTTTTAACCTAAAAGATGTATTAATTTTTAACCCTAGCCCAGTCCTGGCCTATAGGCTTAATAGGCTGATTCGAGAGCATGCTGGCTGAAAGACTTAGTATGCTGATTAGAGTGCATAGCGCAAGGGCGGGCTTTAGGCCTGCCCGCAACGCTCTGCGGGGCGAGGCGGGCGGGCACTTTAACTTATGGAGCTTTCAACCTTTGTTGAACACATAAAAAAATCAACTGATCTTGGCCCTCAGATCGTCTTTCACCGCTATATTCCTCCCCAAGACCCCAGATACGATCAAAGCCAGATCATCTCTCCATCTATTTTGCAACTCCTGAGAAAATTTCAGATTGAAAAACTCTATTATCACCAGATCAAGGCTATCGAAAAATTAAAAGAGGGTAAAGATATTTTAGTATCTACACCTACTGCCAGTGGAAAGAGCCTTATCTATAATCTTCCTGTCATTGAAGAGATTTTTAAAAAACCAGCACTAAGAGCCCTTTACATCTTTCCTCTTAAGGCCTTGGAGCAGGATCAGTTGAAAAATCTTAATGATTTTATCTCTGAGATCCACAAAGGTCAGATAAGCACAGCAATATATGATGGAGATACATCAACAGGGGATAGGCAGAGGATTAAAAACAGGATCCCGAATATCATTATGACAAATCCTGACATGCTACATAGAGGCATTCTTGCCTATCATGAGAGATGGGCTGAATTTTTCTCCAATCTGGCATTTGTTATTATTGATGAGGTTCATACATATCGGGGAATCTTTGGCTCACATCTTGCCCAGATATTGAGAAGATTAAAAAGAATCTGTCTCCTGTATAAAACAACACCTCAATTCATTCTTTCCTCAGCCACTATACAGAACCCACATGATCTTGGTAAAAACTTAATAGGCAAAGAAGTAGAGGTGATTTCCGAGAGTGGTGCCCCAAAATCTGGACAGCACTTTTTATTTCTCAATCCTTTATCCAGCACCAATTTTCTGGCGACTCAATTTTTTATCCAATGCCTTAACTCTCACTTTAGAACCATTGCATTTACCCAGTCCAGAAAGGTTACCGAATTAATTCATATGTGGACCAGACAACTGGCCCCTAATTTAAGGGATAAGATCAGTTCATACAGGGCTGGGTTTTTACCTGAGGAACGCCGCAATATTGAAAAAAGGCTTTCAAGTGGAAAACTACTTGGTGTTATATCTACAAGTGCCCTGGAGATGGGTATTGATATAGGTTACCTGGATGTATGCCTATTAGTTGGATACCCTGGAACCATAATTAATACCTGGCAGCGAGGCGGAAGAGTAGGACGTTCAGGACGCGACTCTCTTGTTGCCTTGATCGCCAATCAAGATGCCCTGGATCAGTACTTTATGCAACATCCACCAAATTTTTTTGACCAATCATTTGAGGCTGCAGTGATTGACCCCAACAATGCCCATATTATAAGGGCCCACTTACCCTGTGCAGCAGCGGAGAGCCCTATTACCTTAAATGATACCCAATTCTGGGATAATGATCTAAACAGCCATCTTGATTTTTTAGAATCTGCTGGAGAGCTTAGCAGGACAAGCGAAGGCACACAAAGGTGGTTCGCTACAAAGAAAAGGCCGCATCTAAAGGTAGATATCCGCTCAGTTGGAGAGACCTACACCATATTTAAGGCTGAAACAGGAGAGGCTATAGGCACAATTGATGGTATAAGGGCCTTCAAGGAGTGTCACCCAGGTGCAATATATCTCCATAGGGCCAGTTCATACCATGTTGAACAATTAATGATCGACAAAAAAGATATTATTGTCAGGAGAGCAGACCTTAAATACTTTACCAGGATAAGATCGGAAAAGGAAACCGAGATTATTAAAATTGACAGGAGTCAACCAAAAGGTCAGTTTGTTGTCAGGCTTGGCGAGCTTAAGGTGACAGAAAAGATAACTGGCTATGAGAAAAGGAGGGTCCCTGGCCAGGAATTGATTGGCGTATTTCCCCTTGACCTCCCTATCCATACATTTGAGACGGTAGGTCTTTGGGTCGAGATCGAGGATATCATTAAAAAAATGGTGGAAGACAAAGGTCTCCACTTTATGGGGGGTATTCATGCCATAGAACATGCAGCCATTAGCCTTTTCCCATTATTTGCACTATGCGATAGAAATGATATGGGCGGGATCTCTTCCACCTTTCATCCCCAGGTGGAAAAGGCAGCTATATTTATCTATGACGGATATCCAGGAGGAGTGGGACTGGCCCAGAGGGGTTTCGAGATAATCCTGAAACTATTGGGCCGGACTTTGGATCTTATTAAAAGGTGTCCATGTGAACAAGGCTGCCCTTCATGCATATATTCTCCAAAGTGCGGTTCAGGCAATAAGCCCTTAGACAAAAAGGGGGCTATAATGATCTTAGAGGCACTGACAGGTTTAATATCCTTGGCAGATATTTCTCCTACTGAGGCGGAGCCTCAGCCTCTTGCCTACCAGGTAAATGAAAACAGGGCACCTGAAGAAGTGAATAAAAAAAGGATTCTTTACTTTGATTTAGAGACCCAGAAGTCAGCAACAGAGGTAGGTGGCTGGCAGAACATACACCTGATGATGGTATCTGTGGCTGTAGTATTCGATAGCCTGGAGGATCGCTTTTATATCTTTGTAGAAGATGAGATAGATAGATTATTTGAGCATTTTGCCAGGGCGGATCTGGTGATTGGCTTTAATCTCAAGAGATTCGATTATACCGTGCTCCAACCCTATACCTCCAAAGATCTGCATGAAATACCGACATTTGATATACTTGAGAATATCTACAATAGGCTTGGGTACAGGTTGAGCCTCGATCATCTAGTTAAGGAGACCCTCAATAAAGGAAAATCGGCAGATGGTTTACAGGCCCTGGAATGGTTCAAGACAGGCGAAATAGAGAAACTGACGGAATATTGTAAGCAGGATGTACTGTTAACCAGAGATCTCTTCATCCATGGTCTGGACAAGGGATACCTTGTATACATGAACAAAAAGGAAAATGAAAGGGTGAGGCTGTTAGTTGACTGGGATCTTGATAAGATAATTGAGGAATTGAGGAATTGTGGAATTGTGGATTGAGGGTTGCGAGGTGGGACTTACGGATTTGACCACTCAACGACTCAACCAGCCAGCTAACTAACTCTAGCTGATTTAAGGCGCTTTTAATTATAAGAGGAGGTTAATCTTATGTTCGGCTTTGGCGCAACAGAACTGCTAATCATTGGCGGAATTATCCTGTTAATCTTTGGGGCCAAGAGATTGCCAGATATTGGAAAGGGTCTCGGAGGTGCTATCAAGGAATTCAGGAATGTAAGAAAAGAAATAAGCCTGAATGATAAAGAGGAAGGCACAGAGGAAAAAGGAGAAGAAAAAAAGTCTCTGGAAAACAAATTGGTCGAGAAGGTAATCGAAGACATTCCGGCTGTAAAAAAAGGCCTGGCAGCTAAAAAGAAGGTAGATAAGATAAAGAAGATTATGAAATAGAGGACGCCCTCTTTAGAACATATGTTTATGTGGAGCTCCACATAACTCTACGTTCCAAAGGAATCCAAGGTTATTTACCAATCCAAGGATGGAAAAGAAGAAAAGATCTTTGACGGCTTGGAATGGTTGGCGGCCATGTGCTCCCACATACCCAACAAGGGTGAGCAGATGGTTCGTTATTACGGCTACTACAGTAACGTCTCCCGTGGAAGACGGCAAAAGGAAGACCAGGATGCGTTGATACCTTGTATCATTGAACAAGAAGAGAATTCAAAAGAATATCGGAAGAACTGGGCCAGGCTCATTCAAAAAATATATGAAGTTGATCCTCTCACCTGCCCCAAATGCCAAGGAAGGATGCGAATCATAAGTTTCATTGACGATAAAGAGGTTATAGAGAAGATTCTGAAATACTTAGGTATCTGGTTAGTCAAAAAGAAACCCCAGCCTAATGCCAATGCTCCCCCACAGACCACTGAAACTTACCTCGACTATTCGGAGTCTCAGCTCCCTCCTTCTGAAAACAATCTCTATGGAGATGGGCAGCATAAGGAAGCCTTTTCAGTCTAATTTTTAAAATGGAAGATGGGTTCAGTGGCATAGGTCTGCCTTAATCCAGCCAATTATCCCTTTCTTGGTCAATAAATGCGGAAAAAACTCATCATTAGCTGATCGCTCAGAAACATTACCGTCCAACTGATTTCATAAAAAGTTTTCAATCACAACATCATGCGTGTGTTTTTGCACTTGACACACAATGATAGCTTTTACTATATTGCTCCCTACACAAAGCGAGTTCTTATCAATAAAAATATATATGGAATCATAAACATCAGCAATAATTCAGTGCAAATTTGATAAACAATGTTATGAGACTATCTCTTTGATATAATTAACTATATTTGTGTTATAGTTATATCAATGTATATTTAATTAATGCACTTGCCATAATTTTCAATAAAGTTTGTATTGAGGAAATAGACATTGAAAGAAGTACTTTCAAGGGTTTTCGCCATACTTCGATTTTCAGTACTTTTGTCAAAATGGGTTTAGTGCATTAATTTTTTATACATATTAGGCTTGTGTAAATAGCTTAACATGCTGATATTAAATGAAAATAGTTTTTTGCGTGCTTATTAATCTTTTGCTGAATTATTGCTGAACATATTTAATTGTTCAGTTATTAGAGGAGGAGATGATGATGAAAATAAGCATAAAAAAAGAGGAGGCAATATTCGAATCACTTGTTCAATCAGCTCGGAGTAATCGACTTTTACTTTTTGTCGGATCTGGAATGTCTACATGTTATGATCTTCCTGGTTGGCGTCAATTAACTGAATTGTTAAAAAACGACAATCCTGACTATACTGACTTACCTAAAGAATTCAGTAAATTTGAAGCACAAAATGGAAAACTTGAGCTTCATGAATTTTTAGAAAGGAGGTTAGGACGTAGACCTGCTGAAATAAAGATACAAACACATCTTCTTTTAGAAATTCAATCTTTAGCAATTGTCACAACGAATTGTGATAGGGTTATTGAGACTGCAGCGAGAGATCTAGGAGCTCCTTTGAGAGTTTTCATTACAGACAACGATCTTGAAGATTTTGAATCAACACCTTGGCTTAAACTAATAAAATTACACGGGTGTCTGGATAAAAAGGATACATTAGTTTTTACAAAAGAAGAGTATGAAAAATATCCAGATAGGATACAACGTCTTAGAGGTAAAGTAGCAGATTTGATGGGATATTGCAATGTTCTGTTCTTGGGATATTCTATGGCTGATCCTGATTTCTTCGATCTTATGGCACTAGTCAGTCAAGGAAAACAGCACCCGTTGCGTCAGATGTTTGGATTATTTTCCAGTAATGAGATAAATGGTAATTGGAGAAAACTACACATCGATAATAAGATTAGGCAACATAGAGCTCTTATTGAAATATCTTTCGACAATTTCGGGAATACTCCAGATGAAGCAGTTGTTGGTTTTCTGAAGAAGCTGAAAAATATGATTTCTCCTGAAAATTTACCAGCACTGCAGCGACAGTGTGTAATAATGACTAATGGTTACACGGCAACCCTTAAGACAGAACTTACTAGATATCTTTCCGATTGTTTAGGTATACCTCTCTTTGCAACGCACAGATATGGCCGGTGTACTAATAATGGAATTCTTGATAGAAAAATGAGACATATAAGATATAAACAAATGCTCCTAGATGCAGAAAGAGCAGCTAAAAGAGGTCAATCTATTGTATTAGATGGTACCTTTGCTGATCCTCAATGGCGTAAGGCTGTATATAAATTTGTAAACGAGACAAATTCGCATTTAATAATTATTGAGACACGTTGCGACGATGACTCGTATATTCGAATACGTTTATGGCGGAGGCGAATAGATCATTCAAGATCAGAACATGAAGTTACGCATATATCTAATTACTATGCTACCCGAAAAGCAGTTCAGCAACACCCAATCGAGAAAGATGTTGAACTTAAGCAGATTTCAAAAAACATAATTCTTTTTAATAATAACGGTATTCGGCATGTTAAAACCATGGGAGAGGTAACACTGGAATGCGAAATCATAGCTGATTTGATCAAGAAGTCACATTTAATGAATTACGAAATATGAGTAATATAGTGTTAATTTTTTAAAAGATTTATTATGATTTCTAGGTATTATTAATAACTTGAGAGTCGAAAGTTCTCCAGAATATTCATAGTATAGCCTCTTAAGTGCTTGATATGATTAGATATGTTTATTTCCATTGGATTTTATCTTTTCTAATAATATCAAGTGGTTACGAGAACTTTGGACTGTCAAGTTAATAACCTATGATATTTTTACAGTTATTTTGTCATTTTGATATTAAGTAATTTTACCTTAACATATTTTTTAATATATTTTTTGATTTCAGAAAAAATATGAATAGAGGAACACGCGCTGAACTAGAAAATGCTACATTTGGAGATTCTTATGCAGAAGATAACGCCTAATGAAAGATTGAGAATTTTATTTTCAACTAACAAGGAAGGAGTGGTCATTAACCAGTCTGTATCAGAAGTTAATGGGTACATTTTCGACTTTGATGGTGTACTGTTTAAAGATTGCGGTGTAATTGCTATTGGTTATGCATGGCTAATCAGAGCTCTCCGTGATGGCAACTACGAGTGTGAGGATATAGATTTTGAAGAATCTGATATAAAACAAGCAATAAAATTTCGCTCCAGGATTAAAGGGAAAATGACACATGAGAAAATCTATATGCTAAATGCATCATTTGGTAGCTCAGATAGTCTTCCTATATCATTAAATGAACTGGCAAATTTTTGGGCTAAAGTTCATATTTTGGCTGTAAAGGAGAAATTTAGTGAAAATCCTCGTAGTGCACTATTACCAGGTGCTATCGACTTTATTACTCAAGCCGCACAAAGGGGCAAAGTATTTGGGCTTACAGCATTTAGCCAACCTGTTGCTGAGTTCCTCCTTGAATTTGTAGGTTTGATTGGTTACTTTGAAAAGGTGCTTGGTAATCCAAATGAAGATAATGGAAAATCTGGAAAAGTTGATATGTTACATTTTTTATTTGAAAGTGTTAATACATTTGCTCTAGATTATTGTTATATTAGCGATTTTGTTTCCGATATGAATGCAGGTAAAGCTGTAAATATCGTTACTGTTGGAATTGCAAATAGTTTAAGGAATGGATTATTATTATTAAATAAAGGGTGTGATCTTGTAGCAACATCTACACTTGCATATAAGGATATATTAGAGATTCTATTTGCTGGGAAGGGCACCTAAGATGTTATATTGTATTTGAAGTTAAGATAACCAGCATTTTTTCAGCCCATAATATTTAGACTATAATATAGCATTCTAAATATTCTAAAATGAAAAAGGATTATTAACTGTATGTTAGACTTACCATTGCATTACAGGATCAACAAGCAAAAAGGGCGAAAGACAACAATTCTAGGTGGATCTGCAAATGCCTTGAGATTGCTCCGTCTCGCTCACAATGACAAAAAAATTGTCGTTATGTCTGTGCGAGGAACGATAGCGATGAAACAATCTTATTGTAGTTTTCATCGATAATTGCTGGCCGAAATGCTTTCAGTATAATCCCCCTGGAGATTCCAGGAAATAGTCTTTTCCACTAAAATCCGTCACAACCCCACCTGCCTCTTCCACTATCAGCCACCCAGCGGCTGTATCCCAGGGCTTCAATTTGAGTTCCCAGAACCCATCAAAGCGGCCTCCGGCGACATAAGCGAGGTCCAGTGCTGCTGAACCCGCCCTGCGAATAGCCCTTGCCTTCATGATCATTTCATTGAAGTAATTGAGATTGTTCTGGGAGTCTTCCCAGATATCATAAGGGAAGCCAGTGGCTATAAAGCCTTCCGCCATTCTTATAGTCTTAGAGACATGGATTTCTCTACCATTTAAAAAGGCACCCTTTTCTTTTTCTGCTACAAACATCTCCTTGAGCATTGGATTGTAAATAATACCTAAAATAATCTCATTTAGTTTTTGAAGTGCAATGGAAACGCAAAAAACAGGGTAGCCATGGGCATAATTTGTAGTTCCGTCAAGGGGGTCTATAATCCATCGGAAATCAGAACCCCTATTGGTGTGTGTAAATTCCTCAGCCAGGATATCATGATCTGGAAATAGGTGACTTATTTTGGAGGTGATCATCTCTTCAGAGATTTTATCTGCCTCTGTAACCAGATTGATCTCACCTTTATAATCTATTTTATGTGTTGAATTAAGCCTACTTCTGAGAAATGTCCCTGCTTCAGTTGCTATTTCTATTGCTAAATCCTTAAAATTTTTCATCCCGTATTATTCTTCCCTTAGTATTTATGAAATTTAATAATTCACTTATTATACAATAATTGAACCTTTTCACACTTAAAAGAACAAAAAGTATTTACGATAATTAACCCCTATAATAGATCAAATTTATTTACAATTAAAAAAGGGATTGCGTCATTCACACAACCCCTTGATTCTTATATGGTAGCGGGGTCAGGATTCGAACCTGAGACCTTCGGGTTATGAGCCCGACGAGCTACCAGACTGCTCCACCCCGCGTCATTTAATTATGAATTATAACAATAATTTACATTTAGTCAAATAAAAAATAAAAGAAATTATAAGAGCTTAAAGTTTAAAAGCGAGCTAAAATTGATAGTATCGTAAAAAGTCAAAAAGCATGTCATTGCGAGTCCCGATTCATCGGGAAAGCAATCTCCTATACTTTAAGTTCTTGTATTTATTAGATTGCTTCGCCCGCCTCAGGACTCGCAATGATCCCGGTTCATGAATTTTTAAGAATTTATCAAAATAAAGGGTATTAAACCCCAGGGCAAGCCCTGGACCCGATCTTTTATCGGTAACCCCGCCGCAAGCGGACGGGGTATTAAAAAATCTTAATTAAAATGACCTACTTCCTTAAATTATAACTTTAAGCATATCCTATTAAACTCATGGTCTTGGATGATATTTTTCATGAATCTCTTTTAATCTTTCTCTGGCCACATGGGTATATATCTGGGTAGTAGATATATCAGAATGTCCCAACATAATCTGAACTGATCTTAGATCAGCCCCTCCTTCCAGTAGATGGGTAGCAAATGAGTGTCTTACTGTGTGGGGAGTAACTGTCTTAATTATCCCGGCCTTTAATGCATGTTTTTTTATAATCTTCCATAATCCCTGTCTTGTTATAGGCCTTCCTCTGCTATTAAGAAAAAGATTTGGTCCCGCTTTAGCGGGATCCTTTTTTAAAAAAGAGGGTCTGCCGTCTGTTAAATACTCCTTTATAGAATCAATAGCTTTAGTCCCCATTGGAATGATTCTTTCCTTGGAACCCTTCCCGATTGTCCTGATATAGCCAGCTTCCAGGTTAATATTGGTCATTTTAAGGTCTATCAATTCAGTGACCCTCAATCCAGTAGCATATAAAATTTCTAACATGGCCTTATCCCTCTTTCCCAAAACTGTCTGTGTATCTGGCTGTGAAAGAAAGGCCTCTACCTCATCCCTGGTTAAAATATTGGGCAGGTGTTGATACATCTTTGGTATACCCATTAATCTGGCTGGATTAGAGTCAATTTTCTCTTCAGATACCAAAAAACGGTAAAACATTCTAATGGCCACAAGACACCTGGCTAGGGATCTGGGTGATAACTGAGTTTTCTTTTCGGCTATAAAGGATAACAAGTCCTCCTGACCTATTTGTATAGGAGAGAGTCCTCTCCCTTTTAAAAAATCAAAAAAGTTAATTAGGTCATGATTATAGGCCAAAATCGTATTTGTAGCCAATCCCCTCTCGACCTTAAGTTGATTGATAAACTGATCTAATAACTGATCTTCGGGATAGTCTTTCGTCATGGGCATATTACATCTTCCCTAAAAGGCAAAAAAATTCTTATTTGTGGTCAAAACTCTTACACCATCTTTTTCGAGTATAACCATCTCCTCCAATCGGACACCACCCTTTTCTGGTATATATATCCCGGGCTCAATGGTAAAAACCATTCCTTCTTGTAATACCTCTGGCTTTAGTGGCCCAACAGCAGGTCTCTCATGAGGGGCCAGGCCAATTCCATGACCAAGTGAATGCCCAAAAAAATCACCAAATCCAGCCTTTTTTATTATATCCCTGGCAACAGAATCTGCCTCGGCAGTTTTCATTCCAACCCTTATATACTCTAATGCTGAAACTTGTGCCTCCCTAACAATGTGGTAGATTTCTTTAAAATACGATGGGGGATTCCCTAAAAAAATGGTCCTTGTCATATCTGAACAGTAACCATCAACTTTTAAACCTACATCAAGAATTATTGGTTCACCCTCCCTTATTAATCTATCTGTAGGAATTGCATGAGGTAAGGCACTATTTGGACCGGAGGCTACAATAGGCGGGAAGGCAACTCCATCAGCATCCTGCTCTCGTATCAGAGTTTCAATCCTCCAGGCCACATCCTTTTCAGCCTGACCAGGCCTTAATTCCTTGATTACCTGGGCAATAACATCACCTGTGAGTTGTGCTGATCTGCTTAATACCTCAACTTCTTCTGGCCCTTTAATCTCCCTCATCTCGTCTACAATTGCTGAAAGCGCGATAAGCTCAACGGGCGGTGAATGCTTAGATGCCCTCTCTTTTGCCTTTTCATATAGATCCCAGACCAGGTAATTACCCTCAAACCCTAACCTTCGTGTGTTTAACCGGTCAAAGATCTCGAATAATGCATTACTTAAGCCTTGCTTATGAGTTATGACCTCAAAATCCACTGCCTCTTCCTGTGCCTGGATTGTATACCTTGAGTCTGTTAGTAAAAGAGCCTGATCCATTGTTATAAACAGGGAACCTGAGGACTCATTTAACTGTCCATCAGTGGCCTTAAAGAAAGAAAGATAGCGTCGATTCTCAGGCTGGATAATCCAAACAGTATCCACTCCAAGACTATCAAACTTGCTTCTTAAGGAACTTAAACGATTCTCAAAGATAAATTGGCTCATTTGGAGTTACCTAACCTGGAAAAACCTGCCCGCTATCGCGAGCACTCAAGCGAGGCGGACGGGCCCTAACTAGTACAACGTTTCATTAAAACATAGACATATAGAGTGGCATTTTACTGTCATTGCGAGAAGCGGAGCGACGAAGCAATCTCATTGTTTTTTCCAGCAGTTAGAGATTGCTTCGCTATCGCTCGCAATGACAATTAT
>JAUWZV010000161.1 GCA_030615105.1 Desulfobacteraceae bacterium | reverse complement strand
TGCAAGGCAGTTCATGAGAGGGACAATCATAATAGTTGCCATCCGGGCCTTCTCATCTTTCATGCCCCGGCACGCGAGGACCCCTGGTATAGCACATCCACCAACGTATAGGCCACCAATGACCATAGGCAAAACAGACTGACCATGCAAACCAAAGTACCTGAAGACTCTATCCAGGATGAATGCCATTCTGGCCATATAACCTGTATCCTCGGGGATAGCTATAAGGCTAAAAAGGATGAGGAAGATAGGGACATAGTTTAATACGGCTATTGTTCCATCCGTCACCCAAAGGGCCATGGAGCGAAAAAATGGGTCAAAAATAAATCCCTCAGAAGGAAGGATTGAGGCGAGAAAATCCCGAAATGCAGCCAGAAGGGGCCAGGTATAGGGAGTTATATTGTATCCCTGGACTATGGCAAGTTCATAAATTAGATAAATTGTTGCAGCCAGGATAATAGGACCTAGAAAACGGTTGCAAGCTACAGAATCAATTTTATCAGTGAGTCTTCTTTTTATCTCCTTTTTTCGTGTGACACTCGTCTCCACAATCCTCTGGGCCACCTGATACCTCATCTGGGCGATAGCCTTTTCAGGGGCCTTCTTATGCTTTAACGTATAATCCTTTCTTTTCTCCTCTAGAAAGTTCAGGATCCTGTTACCATCAATGGAGTTTTCCTTGACCAATCTTTGTGCTTCGGAATCATTTTCCATCAGCTTCACTGCAAGCCATCTTAGAGGATACCGACCGGAGAGATTGGTATCCTCTGAGATAAGTTTTTCAAGAGAGTTTAGATAGGACTCTAATGGCTCTCCATAATCCAGACGAAATTGACCAGGCTGGCCCTCTTTAGATGTTGTCCATACAGCCTCTTTAAGTTCCTTTTTTCCCTTGCCTCTGTTTCCGACCGTAAGTACAACTGGTGAATCCAGTTGCTGGCCTAATTTATCGGCATCGATATTCATCCCCCTTCTTTCAGCCACATCCATCATGTTTAAATTAATTACAAGGGGGATTTCCATTTCTGCTAACTGAAAGGTTAGATATAGATTTCGCTCTAAATTGGAGGCATCCACAACATCCACAATTGCCGCAGGTTTTTCATTGAGTAGAAAATCTCTGGCTATCCGCTCCTCCTGGGTATAGGAGGTGAGGCTGTAGGTTCCAGGGAGGTCAACAAGTTCAATATTATTTCCTTTCAGGTGATAAGAACCCGTTTTTTTCTCCACGGTCACACCAGGATAGTTGGCAACATGCTGCCTTGCACCGGTTAGGATATTAAATATAGTTGACTTGCCAGAATTTGGCTGGCCAGCAACGGCCACCAGCATTCCTTTGGATTCTTTACTCATAATGTTTTCACCTCAACTTTTTTTGCCTCTGAATGGCGGAGGCTAATATGGTATCCTTTCAACTCTAATTGCACAGGATCTATTAAGGGCGCATTGCGAATGACACGTATACGGGTTCCAGGAATAAAACCCATATCAAGCAATCGCTGCCCAAGGATCCCATCTGCTATAACATCCACGATCTCACACTCCTGTCCGGGTTTTATTTCATCCAAGGTCATAATCCGTTTCTCCTTAAACTAAAAAAGGCGCACCTTGACACTTTAGAAAAAATCCAAGTTACGCCTTCACTTCCCCGGTTCACTTCGGGGCCGTAAGACATCCATGATTATTCTATTCTGGCTCTATTAATACCTCCGTGAGCTTTTTCCGTAACGCCTCCAGCCTTTTTGATTTAAAAGCCTTTCTTGTATTTTCCAGAACATCTATTGTTTCTTTAATGCCCTTCTTTAGTCTTAACTCACAGTGAGAGTCAGGTAAGAGGACGTGATTTAACCTCTTTTCACTTACCTTTTTGTCAAGAATGGTAGCCATAAGGTATCGATGCATATCTATTTTTTGATGTAGTTCTTCAGCGCTTTTATCAATAACCTTTATGAGATCGCCTTTTTTAACACCTTCCATTATTTAGGTAACCTTAACTTAATTAGATAGATCTAATAATTGACTTAAAAAAATTTATTCAACCATTATCTTCTTTGCCATACCAAAACCAAGGGCTAATCTTGTATCATTTATTGCAACCATAATGGGTCCACCTCTTTTTCCCAGGACTGTAAGCTTCACTCCTGGAATAAGCCCCATACTGTAAAGTTTTGACCTGATACCTCTTCCTCCATGTATATCTATCAAGGTTACTTCTTGACCTTGGCTTACCATAGTAAGTGGCATCATCTTGCCTCCTTAGTCCTTTCCATCTCTTTTATCTTGGCATTATATTCATTAGCAAACAACTTCATTCGCTCCAGACATTTATCTTTTGGTTGTCCATGCACTTTATATTCATTAAAATACTCCAGCCAGTCATTTCCACCTCTGGGGCAGGTCTCGATAAATTCCATAAAGTCTACAAATGCCTCAAGTGTATCAGGGCTGACAGCATGTTCCATCTTGCAGGCATCCTCATCTGCCTGATCAAAGTCTATCTTTAATACATCAGTTAAAAATCCTCTGAGGATTTGATGCCTTTTATCTATTTCACTTCCAACATCAGAGCCTTTTTCTGTGAGCTCAAGATATTCATATTTTTCATAGTCAACCATGCCTTTCTCGCTGAGGGTTTTGAGCATATTGGTGACGGTAGGCATTTTAACACAGAGCCTTTTAGCAATATCCCTGACCCGGACAGCCCTCTTTTCCTTGGCGAGATTAAAGATGGCCTCCAGATAGTCCTCCATAGTTGGTGTAATTTGAATTTTGGAAACATTATTCATGTCTTTATGTGCAATCATAAATTATGTTAGAATTTATTAACTAAGTTTTAGATTTCTAATTTTATATATAAAAGATTACTTGTCAAGTTTTTTTTAGATTTATTTTTAAGATTTCTTTTTCTCTGTGAATTATTTTTTATCCTTAGCTTACATGAAGGAGATTAGGCAACAGGTCATTGACAAAATAAAGACAAGTTGGTAGTTATTGGTGTCTGACTTTAAAGATCTGGAGGCTTACATGTCTGATAAGTTTTATCGGCTGGGGTGTGATATCGGTGGTACATTTACAGACTTTGTCCTATTGAATGATCAGACAGGTGAGATACAGATTAACAAGTGCCTGACCACCCCCAGCGATCCCTCAGATGCTGTAGAATATGGGATAAGGGAGATGGAGAGTAAGACCCCGGACTTTGTGGGGAAGCTGGATGAGGTGATACACGGCACCACCCTGGTCATTAATTCAATCATAGAGAGAAAGGGGGCTAAAACAGGACTCATTACAACCAAGGGTTTCAGGGATGTCCTGGAACTGGGGAGAGAAATCAGATACGCCCCCTATGACATTTTTGCCGAATTCCCGAAGCCGTTGATTCCCAGGAGATTTCGCTTAGAGGTTGATGAGAGGGTTCGGAGCAATGGCACAGTAATGAAGCCTCTGGATCCTGAGGAGGCGAGAGAGGTTGTAGGAAAATTAATAGAAATGGGAGTTGAGTCAATTGCTGTTTGCCTTATAAACTCTTTTGAAAACCCTGCCCACGAGTTGATGATCAAGGATATCATAAAAGAGCAAGCCCCTGACATTTCGGTCTCAATTTCCTACGAAGTCTTGCCACAGATAAGAGAGTATGAAAGAACCAGCACCACAGTGACGAACGCCTATGTCAAGCCTCTGACGGGCAGGTACCTCACCAGGCTCTCTAAAAGACTAGAAGCCATTGGATCTAAGGGAAAGCTTTTTATCATGCTTTCCAGCGGTGGCATCACATCAGTTGAAACAGCTGCTGAGTTTCCGGTCAGGATCATTGAGTCAGGGCCAACAGCGGCCGTTATCTCGGGCCAGTACTACGGAAAGCTGTTTGATATCCCGGAAATGTTCTGTTTCGACATGGGAGGAACAACTGCAAAGTCGTGCTTAATTCAAGGAGGGGTTGCAGGTGTGGTCCCCACCTTTGAGGTAGGCCGTGTTCAGAGGTTTATGAAGGGCAGTGGGCTTACCATACAGGTGCCAGTGGTTGACCTGATGGAGATCGGGGCCGGAGGTGGCAGTATCGCTAAGGTGAGCAGAATGGGAACCCTGCAGGTTGGACCAGAGAGTTCCGGAGCAGACCCCGGCCCTATATGTTATGGCAGAGGAGGGACTGAGCCAGGAGTGACTGATGCTGATCTGTTGTTGGGCTATCTGGACGAAAATTATTTTTTGGGCGGAGAGATGAAGCTCGACAAGGAGGCTGCCAGGTATGGCATTGAGGAAAAGATTGCCAAGCCATTGGGTTTGCCTTTCATACAGGCTGTATGGGGTATCCATGACCTCATTAACGAAGCAATGGCTGCAGCGGCCAAGACACATATTGCAGAAAAAGGTGGTAATCCAAAAGTTGCAACTCTTGCTGCCTTTGGCGGGGCAGGGCCGGTACACGCCTATGGTTTGGCCAAGAAATTGGGATCACATCAGTTAATTGTTCCGCCGAATGCTGGTGTAGGATCAGCCCTGGGCTTTTTCACTGCTCCAAGGGCATTTGATCTGCTCAGGAGCCATAAGGTCGCCCTTGATGTGGCTGATTTCGGTGAAATAGAAAAGATTTTTGAGGAGATGGAGGGGGAAGGCACCAGGACTCTTCAGAAATCTGGTACAGAGGAAAATATTGAATTTGAACGATCAGTGGATGTTCGTTTTGTGGGGCAAGGCTCTGAAACAAATATCCCTATTCCTGAAGGCAATTTCACGGAAGTAAAAAAGGAAGAGGTGCGAAGGCGTTTTGATGAAATATATAAAAAGCTCTACGGGAGAACCTATCCTGACTCTCCAGTAGAGTTTATAAATTTCAAGGTGAGAGCCAGTCTGCCTGAACGGCTGTTACGACTGCCTAAGATCGATAAAAAGGCAGGCTCTATTAAAGATGC
>JAUWZV010000034.1 GCA_030615105.1 Desulfobacteraceae bacterium | reverse complement strand
CCTTTCCTGATAAATCAATATTTTTTTCTGCCATTTTGTTCTCCTTATTTTTTCTCGCAAAAAAACTTTAATCCAGAAATTTTCTCCTTCAAATACTAATAACCAAAGAACTACTACTTCCTCAAGTAAAACTTTTACCTTGCCAATTGACTTGGCAAACTCCCTTCCACTATATTTCTGCATTCAACTACCTCATTATAGATGCTCGACAAATATATAAAGGAATATGTGAAGCTTTTATGAAAATAGCGCAATTCTACGATAAAAACCGAATTCGTTTGGGCATAATAGATGCTGACAGTCTTATACCTCTTGATTTCCAGGGTGAAATGATCGATTTCATCAAAAAAGGTTCAGATTGTAAGTCGTCCGGGAAGTCTATACCTATGGATAGGATTAAACTTGCTCCACCTGTAAGCAATCCATCAAAGATAGTTGCTATAGGCCTGAACTATATGGATCATATACTGGAGAGTAAAGGAGAAATTCCAAAATTTCCTCTTATCTTTGCAAAATTTCCAAACAGTTTGATCGGTCATAATGATTGTATCACATGGGATGTGAATCTTACCAAAAAGGTGGATTTTGTTGGTACCTTTCGTAATCCCTCTATATATATGAAAGATGGGAATGAGGTTGTTGTAGAGATAGAAAAGGCGGGGCGGCTGGTGAATACCTATCGAGCAATTTAAATGAGTCAGCGGAAATGGCAAAGGACTTTGGTCGCTTACGGCCCAAGCACATTCTTAGGGCTAACCATGCTACTGTCTGGTACAGGCAAGGTGGGTGGAACAATGGAATTTATTTCGCTTCTTTTGGGATCGTTATTGACACCTCTTGTTGCTTACTTTATTGGTTACTGTCTCCCCTGGATAGAGGTCACCATTGGAGGGCTTTTGCTTTTGGGTGCTTTTGTACGAATTAATGCCGCCTTGTGCCTTCCGCTTACGATTGGATTCATGGCAACTAATTCTTGGCTATTGAGTAAGGGTATAGAGGATACTTCCTGTTATCATTGTTTTGGGAAGTGGGAGGAACTATTTTGGTCACTTTCGCCACTGCAATCCCTTTGTCTTGATATTGTGCTCTTCTGCCTAGCTCTCATAATCGTGCTGTTTTACCCGAGAAACTTTTGGGATTGGCGCCCCTGGTTTATCGCCGGTCGGGATGACTAGGGTATTACCTTCGAAAAGGCGAGGAAATCTGAGAGTTCATGACATCCTTTTTTAGCATGAAAAAAGCAGCCGGTCTCATAGCCGGCTGCGCTATTATCGAATCAGCTTATACAAATGGCGATCTTGATTTTGTTGCTCAAATCACTCGAGCGGTACGATATCCTTCCCAGATTGCATTCAGTATCCTGCGGGGCTGAACGCAATCACCGATGACGTGGACCTCCGGCAGGTTGTCCTCCAAAGTCTCAACAAATCCTTCGTTGTTAACTTTCATGCCAACAGCTATAGTCACGGTATCAGCCTCTAAGGTCTTCTCCTCACCATGCTGGTTGGTGAAGTCAACTCCTGTCTCTGTTATCCTTTGAATATTCGCGTTAGTCAAAATATTAACCTTGTTATCATCAAGTAATTTAACCAGGTCAAGGGCATTACCCCATACCATATCCGAGGCCACACTATCTAAGATCTCTAACACAGTTACTTTCTTACCCTCTTTTGCGAGGAATAGGGCAGTTTCACAGCCTATCAAACCACCACCAATTACAACCACTGCTTCTCCAACTTCTCTCTTGCTTAAGAGTACATCAACCGCAGCAATAACCTTCCCTGTTTCCATTCCTTTCCCTGTACCTTCTATTTCAGGAATAATATGTGAAGCACCAGTAGCAACAAAAACCACATCAGGATTAGCCTGCTGAATTAGCTCCAGTGTGGCCTCCTTTTCAAGCTCTACCGTTATTCCAAGTTTCTTTGTCTGGGTGCGGAGGTACTCTAGTAGAAGTCTATAGTCGTCCTTAAAATCAGGTACTGCTGCCGGTATCAGATTACCTCCGAGTGCATTCCCCTTATCCCAGATGGTAACCTTATGACCTCTCAATGCAGAAACCCTGGCCGCCTCCATGCCCGCAGGACCTCCACCAATCACCAATACCGATTTTTTCTTTTCTGCAGGCGTAATGGCTAACTCTCTTTCCACTCCAGTTGCTGGGTTAACCGCACAGCTGCAGTAATGATTCTTCCGTACCCTCCCTATGCAACCTTCGTGACATCCGACACAGGGCTTTATGTCTTCTACTCTTCCTTCTTTCACCTTATTTGGCCACTCCGGGTCAGCAAGCAGGTACCTAGCTAAACCGATGAAGTCCACCTTCCCATCCTGCAAGGCCTGCTCAGCCAACTCTGGGTACCCAAGTTTTCCTGAGCATATAACTGGGATGTTCACAACCTTCTTCGTCATCTCCGCCAGGTGCACGGCATTACCTCGAGGTTGGGTCGTTGGCGGCTGAGCCAGATTGTAAGTCTCGTAGCAGCCAGCGTTAATGGTAAGGGCATTCACTCCTGCTGCTTCGAGCATGCGCGCTATCTCAAGACCTTCCTCAATTTCACGTCCTCCTTCCAGATAGTGGGTGAGCGGATACTTATATAATATAGGATAGTCTGGTCCAGCTGCTCTCCTTACAGCTGCCACAAGCTCCAATGGAAGCCTCATTCTTCCTTCTAAATCTCCACCATACTTATCAGTGCGTTTATTCCAGAGTGCAGTCATGAATTCGTCCAGGAGATATCCCTGATGGGCATGTATTTCTATTGCATCCATCTCAGCAAGCGCAATTATTTTAGCACTAAATTCATAGTCTCTTACTAATTCTTCAATTTCTTCTATAGTGAGTTCGCGGGTTATTACGTGTCTTTCACCCTGCGCAGGGTATCTGCCAGGGCCGATACGAGGCACCTCACCCGCAGGACCCCGGAAACTGGGCAAAGGAGATGGTGCTACAAGGCCGCCATGGGGAAGATTTGGGTTCGGAACTGGTATCCGCCCCACCCCAATAGTCAACTGGACGCATATCTTTGCTCCATAGTCATGCACTGCTTCAGCAATTTCATTAAGCCAAGTACCAGACCTTGTGCTATTAACCACTGGCCCTCCTATTGAAAGCTCCAGTTTCCGATTCGTACGCATAAAGGTGGTTTTTATAAGCCCTACTCCGCCCTTTGCTCGAGCAACATAGAAGTCTATTGCACGCTGCCCCAATGCCGCTTCATCGCTCGGAGATCCGAGTTGTATGTTGATAGCATCCATTACTATTCGATTCTTTACGGTAAGCGTGCCTATCTTCCCCCTCTCGAATAATTTCATAATTCAACCTCCATGTCTTTTTTTTAAAACCTAATTCGTACTTAGGAAGTGGTAACTATGTATGGCCTCTTTCCGTAAAAATGATCCTTTGCTTAAAGTTATAAAATCTTTAACACCAGAGCATTTAAGAACTCTCTGAATCCATTCCTATCTTTGTGTCTTTCAAAATGACTCACCTCATAGTCGTCAACAGGCTCGGAAGCCATAATGTTAGCCCAGGGATATACATAATCAGGATTAAGCAGGCCCACTGGATGGCAACAAAGGGCCAAACTGAGTTGTATATGTCACCCATAGTTATTTCTGGAGGTACAACGCCTTTTAGCCAGAAAAGAGTGATCCCAAAGGGGGGGGTAATAAGGTCCATTTCAGCATTGACCGTAAACAATACCCCGAACCATAATGGGTCAAAGCCCAGAGCATACACGATGGGAAGAAAAATGGGAATGGTTATCAAACATATTCCTGAGGTTTCTATGAACATGCCCAGAAAGAAGAAAATAAACATCATTGCCCAGATAATACCCATAGGCGAAATATCTAGCCCAACTACGAGACTTGTAAGCAATTCAGAAGCCCCGGCGATGGAATAAATGCGGCTAAAGCAAAAGGAACCAAATACTATCCACATGATCATAGCACTAATGCTAAATGAGCGCTGAACAGCAATCTTAACATTTTCCCAGGTGAGTCTGCGATGAAGGGCACAAGCAATTAACGCCCCAAAAGCACCCACTCCTGCCGCTTCGGTGGGAGTAGCTACACCGAAATAAATGCTTCCCAGAACCAAAACAATGAGTATTATAGGGAAAAAAACGGCTCTCAGCGATGAGAATTTTTTTCCCCAGGTATACCTCTCTTGAGTGGGTGGCCCCATTTTTGGCTGGATGAGACATCGTATAGTTAGATAAATAATAAACATAATTGCTAATATAATGCCAGGAATCATACAGGCAGCAAAAAGCTGGCCTACTGAAATACCAGCCAAGGCGGCATAGATAATTGCTATTATACTGGGCGGGATGAGTATTCCCAATGCCCCACCGGCAGCTACTGTCCCAAGTACTGCACGCTTGTCATAATTACGGCGCAACATAGAAGGCACTGCGATTAACCCCATACTTACGGTGGCCGCACCACTAATACCCGCCATGGCGGCAAAAATGGCACAAATGATAATTGTTCCCGAAGCCAGTCCCCCTGGAATACGGCCAATCCAGCGATACATCATTTCATACAGGCTGTCAGCCATCCCCGAGACCTCAAGGAAGTTTCCCATGAGGATAAATAAAGGGAGTGCCACCAGTATGAAGTCAGTTCCTTTGTCATAACCGGTGAGGGCAATCATCAGGAATCCTTGAAATCCCCACAGGAACAAAGTAAAAATGACACCTATTCCAGCAAGGACAAAGGCAATGGGTAAACCAAGGGCAATGCCGCCCATTAGGCATACAAAAAGAAGTGTAGTCGCCAGCCAGGGTTCCATAAGCTCTCCCTCTTGGATCCAGTCCCATAGATAGGCACAATTCCCGCCACTCGCCGGGACCTGTTCTGCTGTTCTGATGCGATTAAAGGTGATATTCTTGCCGAGGCCTCACCTCGACAGCTCTCCCCAGCTTTATATAGCACCTTTGGTGAGAGGCTTCGGGTTAGAACAAGTACACATAGAAATTATGGCCCTATTCGCTATTCAGAGCTGAGTACCATCCTATATCTAGATTTCAGTATCTTCCAGGTTTACTCCCTTCACAACCATATAGAAGTCACGTATCCATTTAGCTAAACCTTGAAGCGCAATAAGCACAGCACCTATAGGGATTAATATCTGGCTGGGCCACATGAGAGGACCCCACGTGCTTGGAGTTCTGGTATTATGTATTAGAGAGTCCCATGTAACTTGACCCCCATACCAAACCAACACAATGCAGACCATGAAGAAAACAAGATAGGTAAGCAAATCCACTATTGCCTTTAGCCTTGGAGAAAACCTGTCATGGATAATAGTAACTTTCACATGTGCCCTGTTGAGAAAGGCATACCCCCCTCCCAGAAAGGTAATTGCAAGTAACAGAAACCCATTTAACTCCAAGCCCCACTCAGTAGGACGATTCAAAATGTATCGCATGGCTACATCGTAAACAACTATAAGCATCAAAGCTATTATTAAAAAGCTGAATATCTTACCTGTCCATTTGCTTATATTGTCAATAATACCCAAGAACTTTCTAAGAAAATTCATAGCTAAATTTTTCCTCAGCCTTTCAATGGAATCCAAGAAATACAATATATAAATTCGGGAGGGCTATAGTTCGATAGCCCTCCCATAGTACACCTATTTTATCCCGAGGTATTCCCTGTACAACTTTACTACCTCAGCATTCTCTGGAGTCATAGTGGCAAGCTCATCCCAAATGGGGTAAACCGTATTCTTCATCTCTCCCAACGCCTTGCCAGACAAGGTAATGTATTGAATCCCTTTCTGAGACCACTTATGCTGTTCTGATCTTTCTATATGGGGGAGCAGTACCTTAAGAATCCACTTCCACATAGCATCCGCTTCCTCTTGAAGGATGTCTTGATACTCCTTGGGTAATCTGTTCCATGCATCCAGATTACATGCCCAGTCGATCCACCAGTTTCCAAAAACAGGGGGGAGGGCTACATATTTTGTAATCTCAAAGAAGCCCCACTCCCCAAAAACAAAAAAGGGCATACAAGCACCATCAACAACCCCTCTCTGCATGGCGGTATATATCTCACCTGGGGCAATTTTTACATCAACGGCACCAAGGGCAGTGAGAACCTTACCCTTTATACCGCCACCCCTTATCTTCTTCCCTTTTAAATCAGCCATGCTGCGGATCGGAAAAGTGGATGTGATTCCATCCTTTCCACCCATTGCCCCAGTGATATAGTAGATGTTATTCTTAGCATAGGCACGGCGTGCAATTTCTCTAAAGTTGGTGTTATACATAATCTCATATGCCTGATCGTGAGTGGTTATGCTATAGGGAAGACTACCCGAGACATATCCAAAAGGATTTCTCCCGGAGAAGGCCCATGGCGGACCATACCACATATCAATAGCGCCTTTTTCAAGAGCTTCATATGCGTGAGGGACTGAGAATAGCTCGCCAGCAGCGAAGATTTTCATCTTAAATCTCCCCTTGGTCCTTGCACTAACAGCACGGGCTAACTCTTTTGCTAAGCTAACGACACCGGCGGTTCGTATAGACTCCGGTGTTCGCTTCAAACCTACTGTTTCTAAAAATCCTGGGCTCATGGGAGGGCAACATAGCTGCCACTTCCATGTAACCTTTGGTAGCTCAGCTGCCATCGTTGTTGGCGTTATCGCGAATAGAAGCATCATTGAAATAACTACTACAAATCCTGATAGTATTGTCTTTCTACTCATTTTCCCCTCCTTCTTGAATATTTTATTACTTAATTTAATCAACCTTTGCCTTTCGCCTCTTCTTCAGGCTTAGCCTGAAGAGATGGCAAAACCTAGTGAAGCCACTTTTATGTTAGTAAACACTTTTTTTCTACATCGCATCACCTCCTTTTAGATGTTAGCTAATGGTTTTTTTGAAAATAATCCCACTCTGCGCCTTATCCGCCCCCATTCCTGAGAATTTGGAAAGGAGCAGGAATATATAGCCCTGTTCCTCATAACCTACTGGATACTCAAAGATCTTATTTAATAAACCCCCTCTCTTTTAAATCCTTGGCAACATCTTCCAGATCCATCTCAATGAGGGTCTTTTCAGTGGGAATCCCTGTTTCAATGTCCCATCCTCTTTCATCATAGTAATCGTCCAGCAGTTTCTCGCAGTCTTCCTTGGAAAGAGGCGTTCCAAAATAGTCACACAGGACCATAGTACCTCTATCGGTGGTCTGAAGAGGCTCAAACCATCTGTCTGGAAATACATCATCTTTGCGCGAAAAGCCCAGCCTGACATTTAATGCCTTATACAAATTATAGCTATGTCTTGAGGCTTTTCTTAACTCTTCAATAGACATTTCAAATCCGGTGACTGCCGAATAGACTTCTGACCAATCTTCGCCTTTGAAGAAATTATCCACTCGGCCCCTCAGGCATCCCATTCCGACCGAATTCATGAAGACCACCCAGTCTTCGGCATAAGGGGTCATCCTGGCTATATTAAAATATCCAGGTCGCGGAAATATCCTCTCTAAGGCATCCGGAGAAACACCTCTGTCCTCAAACCATGGCCTATATTCTTCAGCAGGTAAATCCTTTGACATGTACAACGTGCTAGCTCCCTGAGGTGCGTGGGCACCCCGGGGGTTAACCACCTGGTTAAATTCAGCACAACTGATCCGGTTTATCCGAGGATCATAAAGAGGCTCCATGCCCTTGACCTGCACCGCATATTTTTCACATCCACGACCAATGTCTTGCATGGCTTTCTTATATCCTTGAGATAAAATCCCTCCGAGTCCCTCGTGCCTGTTTGCCTGCTCCGCCAGATACATGGTGGTTTCAAAATCGTGCTTCAGCTCCACTCCACCGGTGTCCTCTTTGCTTAAGATCCCCCTTTCATAAAGCTCAACCGCCCAGTCAATGAGAGCCGTATACGAATGGATGCAGAGGCCGGTACGCTGGAAAAGCTCCTGCGCCTTCACATTCTTCTCATAGCTACCTACCTGACAGCGGGCCGCCATATGAACTACCCTCCCATAAAAGGATGCTACCCAGGCCTCTGTACCGGCATACTCCCCCTTTTGAACCTTTACATGATCCTTGCAACCCATCGGACAGGTTGGATCCGAGATTCTGCCCGCTTTTATATTTTGCAGGTAATAGTCAGTATTGTAGAGACGATAGGCCTCTTCCGTGGGAAAGCGGTTTGTCCAGTTGTTCATAGACATCCCGTGTATATCGGCCCAATGTTTAAAACCATCCATGGTCCCCAGATCTATGAGCTTGTCACTATCTGGATAGCCCTTAAACCGTTCCTGAATTATGTGCGTTCGCTCTATCAACCTTTTAGGATCCGCCACCGTGATTCCCTTATTGCCAAAGGCTATGAAGGCTTTTAGATTCTTAGAGCCCATAATCGCTGGCAATCCACCTTTCCCCCAGGAAGTGCATTTATCAATGAGACATATGGTGGTGTTCACCAGACGCTCGCCTGCTGTTCCCATGGCAATCACAGCGTAATGCCTACCGTACTTTTCCCACAACATATCGGTGGTTTCGTAGGTATCTCTGCCCCAAAGGTCGCTGGCATCGCAAATCTCAACATCATCGCCATTGATCTTGATGTAAACCGGTTTCTTGGCTTTACCTTTAATAATCACCTCATCATAACCAGATAACTTCACGTTGATACCGAAATCACCCCCGGCAGTTCCTGGGGATATGACCCCTGTAGATGGCCACTTGCTCATCACAGAATGTTTGCTGGAAACAGGTGCCGCTGTACCGAGCATGGGCCCCATTCCCATAAAAATCATATTATCAGGGGAGTAAGGATCCACCTCAGGATCCAAAAGGTCCCATGCAAATTTACAATTAAGACCAAAGCCACCCAAAAACTTCTTGGCCATATTCATGTCCAAGGGCTCCTTTGTAACCTCTTCCTTTGTTAAATCAATATACAATATCTGCCCCGCATATCCTCCTGCTTTCATTACAAAACTCCTTATCTAAATTATTCTGATTGGGTTATTTATATACGACCTCGAATATTCTGCCTAAATTCTTTGCCCCCTTAAGCCGTTCATTCCTTCCCCATTCATCCATCGGCAAAAACTCTAAAGCGTTATAGAGACAGGATTTCACGCACTCGGGATCACCGCCGCAAAGGTCGCACTTCATGGCACACCCCTTTATGTAGTGATACAAAACCCCTCCCAGCGGGCAGGCTATCACGCAAGCTTTACAACCCACACACAAATCTTCGTTCACCACAAGCGCCCCTGTCTCTTCATTCTTGGAAATTGCACCCATTACGCAGACATCCGCACATATCGGATCATGACACTGCTGGCAGACAATCGGAATGTTCTCATTTGTTCCACCACCTCTTGTTTTCATAATCCCAATCCTAGATAGAGTCAGGTTACACTCATTATCATGGGTCAAAGAACAAATCATTTCACATGAATGACATCCTGTACACCTTTCAGGATGAAGAACTAGTGCCTTTTCCATTAGTCTCCCTTGCCTCCTTCTGATTTAATTTAGTTTGTTTTTGAAAAAAGGTCTGACTCGATATAACCATGGCCTGCGGTACATCAGGTCTTCATTCTCAAAAAATTTTAGCAGTTCTTTAATGCTTTTCCCCTGAAACATAATGCTCCAAAGCAGGCCTAAGTCCTTTTTTATATTGATAAATTGTCCCCCTATACATCGATCTCCAACAACTACTAACCGATAATAGCTTTCATTCTTCTCACTATCAATGATCGAAAGATCATTCAGTTTACCATTAAGGGTCTTTATGTCATATAATGACGCCTCTGTATAACCAAACCCAACAATGTGATTGCCAAAAATATCTACATTCAAAATATTCTGCGAACCTGGATACTCTTTGCAAACACATATACAGTTGTGCCCGGCTATTGACCCCTGACGATTCGCATTATGCCAAAAAAGATTTAAAGACGGTTCTCCTGTTAATATATCATTTGTCTCCACACAATCACCGCATGTATAGATCCCTGAAACACTGGTCTCCATATAACAATCCACCACGATCCCGCCTTTATCTCCTATTTTTATGCCGGCCTGTCTTGCTAATTCCACCCTTGGACGCATCCCAAGTGCCCATATAAGCGTATCACACACAAGCTTGCGTTTGTCTGTTGCCAAACCCTCTACACGATCCTGACCCAAAGCTTCTACAGCACGTTCCCCATTAAAAACCTTTATCCCTTTTTCCTTAAGAATTTCCTTCACCTTATTAGCACCTTTCTGATCCAGACCCAGAGGCAAGACTCTCTCCAACATCTCGATGATCGTTACCTCATACCCCTTATAATGAAGGGCTATCGCTACCTCAATCCCAATCGCCCCTGAGCCCACTATAATCGCCTTCTTCCCTTTATGCCTTAATATCTCATCGGCGTCCTTCAAGGCCTTAATCTTGAATATACCCTTTTTGAGTTCACCAAAAACGATGGCATCGCTTCCCATTGCAAGAATGAGCTTATCAAATGAAAGAGCTCTTCCATCATCCATAGTAACTTTTTTGGCATTAGGATCAATCTCCTTAACCTCACACCCAAAAGATGTATGAATGCCGAGTTGCTCATAATCCTTATCGGTTTTTACGAAGGTGCTCTCTCGAGAAATTTTACCTGAAATGTAATCCGGCAATACACAGGCAGAATAAAGAGGGGTCGTCTCTATCGAAATCATTGTAACGTTACACTGGCCGTTCAATCGCCGTATGGTAGAAGCTGCACTGAATCCGGCAATACCATTACCAATAACCACTACTTTCATTCTTTGCTCTTAGCTAGATCTCTCTTTTTAAATTAACGGAAATGTTGCATTAAAAACATTTTATAATATTGCTGTAATTTCATTGGATTGATTATCCTCTTGTTTTTAATGAATAATCTCTTAATGTAGCATTTCCGTTAAGGGACTTAGTCGGACAGAAATGATAGCAGATCTAAAAGTGTACGCTTGCTACCGAACATCTATCCCAGCACCATATAGCTGACAAGAGGATTTCTGCTGCAATCTATTCTGTTGGCTTGTGGTTATCTCTATTTCTTAGCCTTTACGCTATCGGCTATTTTCCTAAACTCGTCTTCGCTGAGTACCCTTTTCAAATCGTGGGATTTTAGCTTCACCTCCATGAGAACATCTATGGTTTCCCCTTCATCGAGCTCAATACCCAGCTTCTGTGACCAGATGTCAATGTTATCAAGCCCGCTTTTCTTACCCATTACTATTTTTGGCTTCTCATGCCCCACGAAATCAGGGTGCACAGGGAAAATTGTTGTAGGGTTTGTCTCAAAGACATTCTTGTACCAGCCAGTAACGATTCCGGATTCAATGGTATAAGCTTCGTCGCCTATGAAGGCCCGACCGGGTAGCACCTCAACTCCAGAAAGCTCTTGCACCAGCTTAGAGAGCTCGTTCATCTTGCTGTAATCTATGCCCACGTCAATCCCGTACATAGTTAATAGAGCCAGAACGGTCTCCTCCATGGGGGTGTTGCCTGCCCGTTCCCCGATGCCGGTAACAGTGGTGTGGATTACCTCGGCACCGGCCAGCACCGCATTGATGGTATTAGCAACCCCGAGACCAAAGTCAGGGTGAAAGTGGATCTCCAGTGGTTTGGTGATTCTCTCTTTTACCTTCCTGGTAAAGTAAGTAGCAGCCTGAGGAGAGAGCACCCCGAAGGTATCCACTAAGGTAAAGGCATCCATGTGACCTTCGGTGGCAACTCGATCTACTAGATCCAGTAACCAGTTTAGATCAGACCTTGTAGCATCGATAGTGAAGAAGACTGTATACAGCCCCTGTTCCTTGGCAAAGGCGGTGGCCCTGATAGGGAGGTCTATGGCCTTTTGCAATGGCCATTTATAGGCTTGTTCGATCAGGTGAGTGCTGGAGGGTATTTCGATAATTATGCCAGCTACACCGCAGTCTACTGCACGTTTCACGTCGTCCACCATGCAACGGCTGAAGCAGAAAATCTCAGAGTTCAGGTTACGCTTTACTATCTCCTTGATAGCAGCCTCGTCATTGGGTGAAACTGCTGGCATGCCCGTCTCAATGCGGTGTACCCCTATCTCAGAAAGCTTCTCGGCAATTCGTATCTTATCATCCTTGGTAAATATGATCCCAGCTTGCTGCTCTCCATCTCGTAAGGTAACGTCATGAATCTTCACCTTCTTAGGAGGGGTGAAATCCCTGGTCACTTCCTCTAAATAGTTCCACGGGCTGACATGCCATTTGTCTGTTTTCCAAGGCTGAGCCTTTTTTGATTGTATAGTGTCATTCATCTCGCATTGCCCTCCTTTAATTTCGATGATTTACTTGAATTATACCTCACAGAGAAATAGAAATTAACTCCGTGATATCTATAGCCTTAGAAGTGATGCCTTTCTGGATTATTGTGGTAGCCCAATTTAGGGGCCACCTTGCGTGCAGAAAGGAGATAAATTATACAAAACAATCTGAACGATTTAACTCTGGCACCTATAGCCCTATTCATTTATTGCGTGGCTCTGTATAGCCTTTAATTCAGGCTGTTGGCCTTATCCCAGAGCCTCGTCGAGAATCTCTACTAAATCCATAACATTCACATCGGCCTTCATCTTTTCTGTTGACCTTTTAAGTTGCATGACACACGCTGGGCAATGGCTTACAATGACATTGGCTCCGGTATTCAGTAATTCTTCAACCCTCCTAAGGCCTAACCTCTCACATAATTCAGGGGATCCTGCCTCCAGCCCTCCGCCCCCGCAGCAGGTAGACCATTGCTTGCACTGCTCTGGGTCAGGCTCTCTCAACTCCAAGCCCTTGATGCTCGCCATCACTTCCCTGGGCGCATCGACAATCTCGAGATATCTGGATAACTGACAGGGATCGTGGTAAGCTATGGTAAGCTTCTCCTTTAGTTTGGGCTTTATATTTGTCTCCTTCAGTCTTTGTGCCACTACCTCAATGAAATGGTAAACCTCCAGGTCATAGCCTTCAACATATTTTGGATAATAATCTCGCAATGACGCGGTGCAAGCGGGAATGAGTCCTATCAGCCTTTGAATCCCCAAGGATTTAAAAACCTCAAAGTTCTTGTTTGCGTTCTCAATGTAGTCATCCAGAAATCCTGAATAGTAGAGTGGAGAACCACAACAGGGTTCGTCTTCGTACATGTAACCTATGTCAACCCCAAGCTTCTGGAGAATTCTTGCTGCACTGACAAGAATTATGGTATAGGTATCTTCTTTCCCTGCTGCTGTAACCTTAGCGGTGATACTGGGGAGGTTAATACCGATCTTGCCGAAGACCTTGCTTATACCTATGCTCCTTTCCATCCCTAAACCAATCTTCTCCATACTTGCCGCAGCTTTCATCATTCCCTCTACATACCTCATAAACTGGTAGCCGCAACCCGCAAAAAAAGTGAATTCAGCATTTCTCGGCAGATTAAGGTCTTTTGCCCATGCAGCCTTATCCCCAGCGACACCAAGCATGTTTCCTTTCTCTAGTATATTTCCCCTAATATAAATATGGGGTATCGGTACTACTTCTTTAAGAGATTTGTTCATGATCAATTCCTCCCCCATTCTTGAGCCTTCCGAGCCAGTAATTGTCTGGTTTTTATGATTGTATCTGTGGGAGTTACATTCGTAGATAGCATCTTACATCTTTCCTGGCATCTCCGACAGTTTGCGCAGGAAAATATCAATCTGCTTAATTCCTCTATACTGCCCAATCCATATTTTAAATGGAGGTTGATTGCTGCAAGCCTGCCGAATGCACTCTGAGTAATCCAGCCCTCGTATGTTGGACACATGGGAACACACATTCTGCAATTGATACAGGTCTGTATATTGTTTAATATCTCTGTTTCCATTTCTTTGATACTATCAGTTTCTTGAGTGTTATCAGTCTTCATAGCCCTCACCTTCCAAGTTCCCAGGATTTAGAATGTTATTGGGGTCAATTACCTTCTTGATATCCATAAGCATTGAGTAAGCTGCTTCACCCCATCTCTGCCTTAAGAAAGGTATTCTCATAGCTGTCTGTCCAACTTCTCCAGAAGCACACCCCCACATTAGGTTTACTTCATTTTCCAGCAGGAGGGCCTCTTTTCTGCACCGGAGTCTTTTTTCTAAAGGCCAGCTTGCTGGAGTACACCACAACCCATGTAGATCACATGTACCTACATGACCGTAAATAAACAATTTGGCTTCATGCAGAATACTATAACTATGACCCGTCCTGAAATACTCTATTACATCAGCCAGATGACTTAATGGCACAGAAGTCTCGAGGGCTCCCATTGGAAGTAGTTTTTCCTCTCCCTCAGGTGTCTGGAGAATATTTAAAATATTGTCACGGGCTGCCCAATAATCCTCTTGTTCTCTAACTGATGTGACAACACGGGCTTCAACTGCCTTTTCAGCCTTGAAAACCTTCGCTATCTTATCGGCCTGTTGGTCCGCATCTTCCTGCGTATGCCCTATTGTAATAGCGAGCCCCATATTCCCCTTTGGTTCTCCCAGCCCTCTCAACCTGAATGGCGCTACACAAGCTTTCTTATCTAACAGTTCTCCATACAATGGAGGAGGTAACTTTTCTTTGTAAAGCCTCATAAAGGCATGGGCAATGTCAGTTAGCTCTGGAAAGAATCCCACAACATACGCCTTCTTAAAATTTGGAAGAAGACGCATCCTAATCTTGGTTATGACTCCAAATACTCCTTCCATTCCCGCGAAAAATCTCGTATAATCAATTCCGGCAGATCTTCTTATACTTCTTGTCCCCGTTTCAATGATCTCGCCATTGGGAAGGACTACCTCTACACCCATCACATAGTCGATAAGTTTTCCCAGGCATATATCCACCATGTGGCCTATGGTGTTTATGGCCACCGCACCTCCTATCGTGGCTGAGTACTTGCTGCCTACATTCATAGGCAACATATAGCCACGGCTTAGAAGCAACTTCTCCAACTCATATTGGTTTGCGCCGGCACCGACTTCAAAATACATATCTTCTTCATGCATATCGATAGAGGTGAGCCCTTGTGTACTCAGCAGGATGGAGCCTGGGCGCTTGGGTCTCGGCGAGCCTTTGAATGCAGTGCCTGCACCGTGAATGTAAATCGGAATTTTTTCCCTGTTAGCATACTTCACCACCTCTGAAATTTCTTGGACTGAGGTTGGTTTTACGACAACAGCAGGTATTTTTTCAGGCTCCAGATCAGGTTGAATCCCATCCTGCCCGTAACCTATTCTCTCGTAAATATCGGCCGAAAGGTTTTCCTTATTCACAATCGATATTAAATCAGCGATCAATCGCTTATTCTCGCTCACCTAAACAACCCCCCTTTCAGAAACGTTATGGGCCTTAAAATCCTCCTAAAAATCAAAAAAAGTTATAAAGGAATGTCTTTGATAATTCCCTTTAACACCTCCTATTGCTCTACAAGTATAGTCTGTCTTTTTTGCTCATTCTATTTCATCCTGTTTTCTAGAAATTTAACGTACCAATTGATATGGGCTCTTAACAACTTCTTGGCTGAAGCATACTTTCCCTTTTTTATTAAGTCTAACATTTGCTTATGCTCCTCCTGCACTTTACTCAATATGTCGGGGACATAGCACATAAATTGATACCGGGCGAGGGTGGGAGCAATCGTATTATAAAATCGGATTAACCAGTTATTTTCTGTTGATTCAACCAGTTTTATGTGAAAATAGGGAAAAGGGTTCCTGGACCTTACTGCTTCTATCTGGCTATCATCAGAAGAAGTAGACGAACGTTGTTCAGCTAATTCAAGCGCCGAAGCCACCTCAGGTAGGTCTCTGATATTTTTTGCCTTAAGACAGTCGATGGTACCATACTCGATGATCTCCCTTGCCCTGTAAATTTGTCGGCAGTCATCAATAGATAACTCGGTAACATAGCACCCTTTTCTAGGAATGCTTACAACCATATTCTCGTTCTCCAATATCCGGAATGCTTCTCGCAGGGGAGGACGACTGATTCCAAGGCGAGAGGACAACTCTAGTTCGTTGAGCTTTTGGCCAGGCGCTAGTTCACCTTCGATGATATAAATCCTGAGATATTGAACTACGCTTTCCGTGACACCTGTTATAGTTAACTCTTCCATATATCTCCTCTCCTAAGTATTGTTTTTTGACGACAATATACAATAGCCATTGAAAAGTCAAGGAAATTAAATTACTAAATAAATTTTTAACTTGACAAAGCTAACTTTTTTTAATAAGGATGTCTATTGTATGAATGTTTATTGTAGACAATATATATCTGAGTACCCAACCCTAGCATTATAATCATATCACAAATTCGTGGATATACTTATGAGAAAAGGTTTCCAGAAGATTCTGATGTGAAGCCCCCAAAGAGTTTTTATAATTCTTTGGGGGCTTTCTTTACAATTTCACATTTACCTTAATATGGAAGGGAAATTTGGGGTAGGTTCTCATTAATAGCGAGTTAAATTAAATTTTTTAATAAACGTTCATTACCATTCTTGGCACCACGAAGTATGAAAATGGTAAGTTTATTTTCGGATCAAATTCATCTATCTCAAAGGAAGGGAGAGAAAAAATGGCAAAAGAGATCATTCTATATAATTTAAAAGATACAGTTACAGATGAAGAATATAAGAAATTTTGTGAAGAGTTTAAAGGCCCTTTTCTTATTAACTTGGCCGCATGCAAGAGTTTTACCCTTGTAAAACTTGTGGGGGCCATGAAGGGAAGTGGCATGGAGCCAAAGCCACCGGAACCAGTTGAAATGCCTTTCAAATATATTGGCATCGTGGATGTAACCAATCTCGGGGATTGGCAGAAGGATTTCGACTCTAAAGCGTTCCAGGAGGAATTTTTGCCAAAATGGATTAGTATGGTTGCTGATTTTCATATTATACGCGGTGAAGATGTTTGGTTTGGAGAATAGAATCAGTTTCTAACTTTTCAGTAAATGGATCAATGCGGTTCTTACTTAAGGACCAAAGAAATTTCTATCAGAAGATGTTTCAAAAAAAAGGGGGTTATCATGGTTAAGTTCATAGCGATCTATTATTGGCCCCAAGGGGGAGAAAAATTTGACGAAGAATACTACAGGACCAAACATCTACCCATGGCTAAGAAAGAGTTACCAGGGACTATCAGTGTCACTTACTGTAAGGTTCTACCCCCGGAGGAAGGGGGGAACCCGAACGTGAAGGGAATTGGTATTGTCTCCTGGAAGGACTTGGATTCTTTTCAAAAGGCCATGGCTTCACCGGGCAGGGAAAAGTTAATGGCTGACATTCCGAATTTCGCCAGCTGTAAGATGGAATTTCTGGCGGTGGTAGAAGAAGAGATATAGAGTACTTTTCCCTTCGGGTAAATTTAATGTAGGGAGGTTTTTCTTAAGAGGTAACTGAATCGTTAAAGATCCCGAAGTGCTGGGGCCTCGGGAAAAATTATTCGAATAAAGTGGTTTTCGCGATCTTTTTCAAATAAAAGGATCGAGTTGACCAATAGAGAAGGGAGGAAGCCATGCAGCTAAAACATTTATTTACGGATGAGCAAAACGCTCTTCGAGATATGGTCAGAAAATTCGTTGATAAAGAAATCATGCCAATTAGAGAAAAATTGGAGGAAGATTATAATCTGGTAGAAGAAATTCATCAAAAACTTGTTGACTTGGGGATACAGAAGGCTGGATATCCGGCTCCATACGGCGGCACCGGTCCTGGCCCCATGACTAATCTAGCGATATTGAGCGAGGAACTCGCAAGGGGTGATGCAGGCATTAGTCTGGCTGTCGGCCTCAATGGCGGGATTGTTCTTGTGGCGGCCATTTTTGCCGAGAACAAGGTGGTAATGGACAAATTTATCCCTGCTTTTTGTGGGGATAAGCTTAATTATGGTTGCTTATCTATTACAGATTCAACGGGTGGTGCTGATACAGAAAACCCTCTATTACAAGGTAGGGGAATTTCAACAAGGGCTAAATTGGAGGGTGATGAATATGTCATCAATGGCTCCAAATCCTGGCCGACCAATGCCGGCATTTCCAGCGTATATTTAACGTTTTGCAATACTGATCCGAGTTTAGGGGAAGAGGGAATAGCCTTGATATATGTTCCCGGTGATGCTCCCGGTCTATCCTTTGGGAAGCCAGAAACAAAAATGGGGTTTAGAACATCCATTAATGCCAGCGTATTTTATGACAATGTCAGGGTTCCCAAAGAATATAGATTGGCAGGTCCAGGCGCTGATGCAAATTTTTATTATCTACTCATGGCATGTGCACAATGGCACTCGGTAACCCTTGCTCTGGGAATTGCTCAGGCTGCTTTTGATATTGCCCTTGATTATACAAAAGAGCGTAAAAGCGGAGGAAAACCGGTTAGAGAATGGAGTTTGGCTGCAGGGATTCTCGGGGAGATGGCAATGCGGCTCGAAATCAGTAGGGGCGCCATCTATAATCTCGCCATGATGCTGGACAACACGGAAGCTTATGGTCCGCCATTCTCGAAGGAAATGAGTTCAAAGGCTGCTATTACAAGGTATTTTGCAGCGGATTCTTGCGGATTTATAGTAAATAAGGCAATGGAGTTGCTGGGCTCTAATGGGTTATCTCCTGAATATCACCTTGAGAAATATTATCGAGATGCAAAAATAACACAGCTATGGCTGGGCGGACAGCAAGTCGCCCTATATCGGATTGTCCAGGGCTATTATGACTATGTAGTCAGTTAGTGAGCTGTATGGGAAATTAGGTCTCGCATCGATCAGGGTTCAGGTTTAAAATATTTGGGTGATGCTGGCTTAAGTGGATAATCCTCGTCAAATATTAAAAATAAATCCACGGCCAAAAGGGGCTTGATATCTCCATCTTACGTGGGATGGAGATGAGGGCCCCTCAAATGCTGCCCATCAAGAGGAAATCTATTCTGGAAGTTTTTATGGGAAGGTCGACTTTCTTTGCCAGCGTTTAGAGCAGTTTCATTATCGGGCAAATGATCAACTATGAAGGTGGAATCTGCCTCCACCAAGGGTAGCGCCTGCTCAGGGAATCAATCGGAGGACGGTTGATCTTGGCAATTGAGAGACACTTATAAAGCAAAAAAGGAGGGATGAAAATGTATAAGGGTGGATATAGGGGAAAAATTTTGCGTATCAACCTGACTGTTAAGACCTCAAGAGAAGAAGAACTGCCCCTGGAAGTTGCCAGGGATTTTATTGGGGGAGCAGGATTTGGAATTAAGTATCTCTTTGATGAGGTCAAGGGGGGTACGGACCAGTTGGGACCAGATAACAAACTTATTTATTCTCTCGGTCCTTTTACAGGGACCACCATCCCTTGTGCCAGCCGAATGGCTGTTACAAGCAAATCTCCTCTGACAAACGGGGTTGGGGTTTCCCTTACAGGGGGGTACTTCCCTGTGGAATTGAAGCGTTCGGGGTATGATGTCTTGATTGTGGAGGGCAAGGCTGAAAAACCGACCTATGTCTGGATCAAGGACGGTGAAGTTCGTTTTCGTGATGCAGGCAAGGTGTGGGGTACCCAAACCACTGACTGCCAACAAATCATAAAGGATGAACTCAATGACCAGAACGTACGGATTTCCTGTATCGGGCCTGCCGGAGAAAACATGATCAGAATTGCCTGTATCATTAATGAGAGGAGGGCTGCAGGGCGCAAAGGGCTTGGAGCCGTTATGGGAGCCAAAAACCTAAAGGCAATAGCGCTTCGGGGCACCGGATCCATCGATGTGGCTTCCAAAGAGAAATTAAAGGCCGCAATCGGGGAAATGCAAAAGGCTATGAAAGAGAGTCCTCTCCTCTATCCTCAATTCGCAAAAATTGGCACACCCATGGTGGTTGACCTTACTTGTGCCCTTGGGATCTTCCCAACTAAGAACTGGTCGGCAACGGGTGAGTTTGCTCCCGTGGACCAACTTGGGGTGGAGGCGCAGATGACCCGGAATGTCGGCAGCATGCATTGCTACGGATGCCCCGTGGGCTGCAGCCAGCTTAAGCTGGCCAAAACAGGGTCTTATGCGGGGACACTCACCGAAGGCCCAGAATACGAAACCATGTACTCCTTTGGCGGGCAGACCGGCGTTGACAACATGGATAGCGTCATTGCTGGTGACCGTCTGGCTGATGAACTGGGATTGGACACCATATCGGCAGGCGTAGCGATTGGTTTTGCCATGGAATTGTTTGAGAAGGGGATTTTAACGACCGAAGACACCGGAGGCCTGCAGCTTAATTTTGGAAATCATCAAGCCATGTTAACGCTTATCCATATGATGGCTTTTCGGGAGGGAATTGGCGATCTTCTATGTGACGGTGTTAAAGCCGCTGCGGAAAAAATAGGCAAGGGAGCAGATAAATATGCCATACATGTGAAGGGCTTGGAACTCCCTGCCTATGATGTGCGAGGTGCCAAGGCCCAGGGATTGAACTTTGCCACGGCCTATACCGGGGCAGATCACAACAGGGGCTACGCCTTCCAAGAGATTTTCGATATTCCTGTTCCCTATGCGGCGGACAGATTTAGCACGGAAAAGAAAGGCGAGCTTACCAAGTGGAACCAGGATGTGCAGATGGCTGTCTGCGACTGTCCCACAATGTGTGCCTTCATCCTGCCTATGGCATTGATGCCTATTAGTACCCAAAACACAGCAGCTCTGATGGAGGCTGCTACAGGTCTTACTTACACACCTGAGGAAATTGAGAAGGTCGGTGAACGGGCCAATAATTTAGCTAAGGCCTTCAATGTTCGGGAAGGTTTTACCCAGGCAGACGATACATTGCCAGAGAGGCTGATTACAGAGCCTTTGCAGAGTGGTGCATCTAAAGGTCACCTTATCAGCAAAGACGAACTGAAACTTATGCTCGACGAGTATTATAGGGTCAGGGGCTGGGATCCCAAAACAAGCATTCCGACCAGAGAAAAGCTTGTTGAACTCGGTCTTGGATATGTTGCCGATCAGCTGGGTGTTTAGAACATTAAGGCTCGCAGTGATTAAGGTCAAGGTTTATACCATTTTGGGAGTAAAAAAAATTATTGGTCAGGGGGAGCTTGAAGTTTCCATCTCACAGGGAAGCACTGTGCAAACGGTCCTTTTCTGGATGACCAAGACCTATGGAGACGAACTGTCCTCGCATTTGTTTGAACCGGGAACTGTCAACCTCCTTCCACACATTCGATTAATGGTTAACGGACGGTCCGTAAGGTTCCTCAATGGTATGGAGACAGTACTTCATGATGGAGATGAAGTCCTGCTGCTTCCTCCTGTGGCCGGGGGCTAAAGGAGTTTTAAAGCATCTGGCAGATATAGGAGCGTGAGACCTGATCGTGGTTACCAGGTGAGCAAGATATAACTGAAGCACTCTTCGATACGCGCAAATTTGTGCACTAAAGAGGACCGAATGGCTGGCTGAACCTTGTTCTTATCATGCCTGGTGCAACTGCATTTACATTTATATTTTCCGGAGCCAGCTCAACAGCCAGAACCCTGGTCAACATCTCAACCCCGGCCTTGGCCACACAGTATATCCCCATTCCCTTGCTGGCCTTCCGAGCTGCAATAGAGGATATATTGACAATCTTCCCACCTCCTGCCTTTTTCATAAGC
>JAUWZV010000117.1 GCA_030615105.1 Desulfobacteraceae bacterium | reverse complement strand
GCCTTCGGCGCATATGGCTGGAGCGGAGAGGCATCGTACCGTATCAACGAGACCATGGAGAATATATTCAAGATGGATATGGTTAGTGGACCATTACGATTGAAGTCCTCAGCCCTAGAAGGTGGAAAACAAATGGCCCAGGATTATGGGCGAGAGATAGGGGGAAAATTGGAGTAATAGAATAATTTAAGAAGGAGGTAATCATGACTACTCCAAGACATTGCCCGGGATTTGAGCAGTTTAAGAGCTTGAAGGCTTTTACGTGCAAATGCCCCAACTGTGGAAAAGAAAAGGAGATATTTTCAGACGAGTTTGACAAAAAACATGTGTGCACCGGATGCAGCAAAGAGATCGATTTTACAAAATGTACTATTGAAGGGACAGGGGGAGCTTAAAAGCAGCTTAAGGAGTAAGACAATAGAAGGGCTCCGTCCGGAGCAAAGCAAAGGAGGACAAAATGAACCCAAAGACCCTTCATCAGATCAGTTATGGTCTCTATATTGTCGCTGCAAGGAAGGGTGACAAGATCAATGGCCAGATAGCAAACACAGTGTTTCAGATTACCTCCAAACCACCTACGCTTGCCGTAAGCATCAACAAAGAGAATTATACCCATGAGTTCATTAAAAAGAACCGGTCCTTTGTGGTGAACGTGCTGAATAGAGACACTGGAATGGTCTTTATAGGGCGCTTCGGGTTTAAATGCGGCAGGGATATCGACAAGTTTGACGGCATAAAGCATCGGTTAAGTCAACTGGGCAATCCAATTCTCGAGGAGAACAGTACCGCATTCTTGGAGGTGAGAGTTGATAAAGAAGTTGATGTGGGCACCCATACGATTTTTATTGGTGAGGTTGTCGATGCTGATATCATAAATGACGGCGAACCTATGACCTATGCTTACTATCATCTTGTAAAAAAGGGTAAGGCACCAAAGGCTGCTCCAACATATATTCAGGAATAGTATTTGAAAAGGAATCTTAAAGGATGGTGAAAATTTCTTGGCATACGTTTTTGCAACTAACCAGATACATTAGGAGGGGAGAATTATGGATAAGTACGTCTGTGAGGTTTGTGGTTATGTCTATGATCCTGCTAAGGGAGATCCAGATAATGGAATAGAGCCAGGCACCTCATTTGAAGATCTGCCAGATGACTGGACGTGTCCAGTTTGTGGTGCCTCAAAAGATGATTTCGAAAAGGAATAATAATCAAACATAAGAAGAGGAGCGCTATCGTGATTTATGGATTTAATGCAAACGAAATCTTCCAAATAGCTATTGACATAGAGGGAAACGGCAAGCACTTTTATGAAAAGTCGATAGATCTCGTTGATGATCCTGATGTAAAAGAGCTTTTAGCATTCCTTGCTCAAGAAGAGGCAGAACACCTCAAGAGATTTACTGAGCTAAAAGCTCAACTGCCCAAAATAGCTACTGAGGATACCATCTGGGATCTTGAAAATGAGATGAACCGATACCTCCAGATGATGGCTGATATGCACGTGTTCAGATCGGATTTTGATTTGGAAAAAGAAATATCTCAGGTGAAAAACCCTGAAGATGTGCTGAAGCTCGGGATTCAGTTTGAGAAGGATTCAATAATCTTCTTTCTTACCATGCAAGATGCTACTGGGGAGAAGGAAGGGCGTGAATTGATTGGTCAGTTGGTTAATGAGGAGAAAAAGCACTTAAACAAGCTTTCTCTGGAACTCAGAAAGCTCACGGATAGCAAAAAATAACTACTAAGGCATTGGATACTGCCACTGGCCCTGACGAGTGTTCACAATGCCTCCAGATGTTAAGGATAATGTGACATTCCAAACATGGGAGGGCGTGTAAATAGATTAAGGAGGTTTAAATGGATTTTCCTGGTTTTTCTCTGGATACTTCATTGTTAGAGAAGGCAAAGGAGCCAGAGCCGGAGGTTACCTATGATCTCCTCATCTTGGGAGGAGGCCCTGCGGCAATGAGCGCAGCGGTTTATGCTGCCCGAAAGATGATGAAGCTTGCCATTATCACCAAGGATTTCGGGGGCCAGGTAAGAGAAACCTCGGAGATCGAGAATTGGCTTGGGTTTCAGAGTATAAATGCCAAGGACCTCGTCGACAGCTTTGAGGAGCATGTGAAAAGTTTTGATATACCAGTCAGCCTTGGTCCTTCTATTACTGAAGTCAAGAGAGAGGCAGACGCCTTCAAGGTTCAGACAGATGATATCAGAATTTATTCAAGTCGAACATTGATCCTTGCCACCGGCAAACGCCACCGTCCACTTAATGTACAAGGAGAGAAAGAGTTGGTTGGAAGAGGTGTAGCCTATTGCGCTACATGTGATGCCCCATTTTTCAAGGAGAAAAAGGTGGTTGTGGCTGGTGGCGGAAATTCGGCCTTTACCACCGCTGTGGATTTGTTGAAGGTGGGGGCAGAGGTCATCCTTGTAAATTTCATCAAGGGGTGGCAGGCGGATGAGGCTCTTCAAGAAAGGGTGAAACAGACCGGTAAGGCGAGCTTACTCGATAACCACCAGGTTATCAGAATCGAAGGCAAGGATAGCGTGACAACGGTGGTTGTCAAGAATCGGGAGAACGAAGAGGAAAAGAAGCTTGATACAGACGGGGTCTTCGTTGAGATTGGGCTTTTGCCAAACAATGAGTCGGTCAAGAACCTCGTCGAATTGAACGAGCAAGGTGAGGTGATCGTGGATTGCTCCTGCCGGACAAGCGTAGAAGGCCTCTTTGGGGCCGGCGATGTTACCACTGTTCCGCATAAACAGATCGTAATCGCCGCTGGTGAGGGTGCAAAGGCTGCATTATCCGCCTATAATTACCTTATTAACAAGTCTCTAATTTAGTTAGCGAGGTGTGTCATGGGGATACTGAAGGAAAAAGACAGGGAGAAACTGATAAATGTATTCAAGGATATTGAGAAGGATGTCAAGATTGTTATGTTTACCCAGGAGATGGAGTGCCCGCGCTGTGAGATGACCAGGCTGATGCTTGAGGAAGTCTCTGGACTTTCAGACAAACTCTCTCTTGAGGTGCATGACTTTGTGGCTGAGGCAGACCTGGCCAAGAAGTACGGAGTGGACAAGATTCCGGCCACTGTCCTTTTAGGTGATATGGACTATGGAATCCGCTTTTACGGAGTACCTGCTGGTTATGAGTTTAATGTTCTGATAGAGGATATCATGGACGTGGGAAAAAGGAACCCCGGATTGAGTAAGGAAGTGATGACCGAACTGGCCAAGGTTGATAGGCCTGTACACATGCAAGTGTTGATCTCCCCTACCTGACCCTATTGCCCAGGTGCAGTTCGCACTGCTCATAGGTTTGCCATGGCCAGTGACCATATCACCGCTGACATGGTGGAAGGCTCAGAATTTTCTTTTCTGGCTGTAAAGTACAATGTCCATGGAGTGCCCCATACAGTCATTAATGAGGAGCATAGCATAGTTGGTGCACAGTCAGAGATGGAATTTGCCAAGGCCATACTAAAGGCTATCGGCAAGTAGCCTTTTTCTTTCTATCCTACAAGAATTTCTGGAGCGGTTTTATTGGATTGAATCAGGTATAAACCGGCTTTCTTTTCTCCAAAAAGGCCCTTATACCCTCACGCCCATTGGGATGGTCAGCACACCATGACAAAGCCTCCCTTTCCTTTTCCAGTTGGCTCTCCAATGAGGTGTTAAAGGAATCGGTTATCAATTTTTTAGAGGCAGCAAATGAGGAAAGAGGGCTACTTTTCATCTCTTCAACCAATTCAATTGCTCTTTTCACGGCCTGACCATCTTCCATCACCTCTGTTATAAGACCCCAGAATAGGGCCTGTTCAGCAGAAATTGGGCGGTCGAGGGCTGCAATTTCCATAGCCCTGGCCAGCCCAACCAACCTGGGTAAGGTGAATGTACCTCCACCATCAATACTCAACCCGTTGATAGTATATGCCTGTCTTAAAATGGCGGATGCCTCCATTACCCTGAAGTCGCAGGCAAGGGCCATGGAAAAGCCGCCTCCTGCGGCAAGGCCATTAATGGCTGCTACTACTGGTTTAGGCATACGGCGTATTTCAAGGATGGCCTGATGGTACCTGGCTGCCAGTTCGTGGAAGGCCTCACCATAACTTTTTCCAAAATTAGATATAAATCTCAGATCACCCCCTGCACAGAAGGCTTTGCCCTCTCCGGTAATAATTACACCAACCACGAGCTTGTCCATAGCAAGCTCAATAAGCCTTTCTGATAGCAACTGGATCATATCCAGGCCGAATGCATTAAATGCCTTAGGTCGATTCAGGGTTACCTTGGCAATCCCTTCAATCACTTCTAATTTCACAACCTTATCCATCTTTAATCTCCTTAAATAAAAAATTTGTTCTCTTACTTAGCCAAGTAGTCTGGATAGACCAAATAGCAGATACGTTTGATCTAAATAATTTATAACTACACAGGTTCAAAGTTCCGGGTTCACGGTTCAATGGTTATTTGCTGAACCATTAACCGTTAAACGCGGGTTTTTCATGAGCCGGTTGAGGAATCTTGGCATGGACAATGGTTCATGGCTCCAAGTTGAACCCCTGAACTGTGAACCTTGAACCTGACAACCTGGGTAGTTACAATAATTTTTTGACTATAGTGAACGACTTTTATAAGGTTGCATTTGTCCGCTGGTCATTGCGAGCATAAGCGAAGCAATCTCAAGGGATTGCCACGTCGCTTCGCTCCTCGCAATGACTGCTTTTCATTGTCGTTCACTATAATCAAGGTATGAGTAGGAAACCAGCCGTAATAAAATGCTGATCAAAGGCAAAAGCCTCAACTGTTCCATATTGCTTCATGACAGCAAAACTGACTGCATCAGTATAGCTGAAGTCTTGATCCTGATATTGCCGCAGGATCTCTATTGCTTTTTCTTCATGTGTGCTGTCAGAATAGATTTTAATCACCCTGGGACTGGCTTCAATATTTTCTATAAAACGAATGGCAGCCTGATGGCCCAAGGAGCGGCGCATCAATGTATATGTTTCCGAAATAACAAGGTTTGTTGTTAATAAGCGGTAATTCCGAAGCAAGTCACCATAGATTTCAATCGCCTGATTGTGGTACTGATCGGATTTGTCTGCCAGAGCAAACCATGCTCCTGTGTCAACGAATAATTTTTTCTCTTCCATCTTACTGCTTTGATTGAGGGGGCGAAATCAAGTAGTCATCATGTTTTTGAGCAATGTCTTTCTTGCCAGAGGCTCCGAGATTCATAATATCGAGAGCCGGATCTTGCTCCAGGGGAAGACTGGCAATAAAACTGGATATACAACTGCGGATAATTGCCGCTTTAGACTGACCGCTTCCTTTTGCCAGAACAGAAATAATTTTCTCCTGTTCAGGTTCTAAATAGATCTGAATTGGGGTTTTTTTTAATTTTCTCATGTTTGACATCTCCTGTACGATCCTAATCACATACATTTTATATATGACGTATAAAATAATGATTGTCAATAATAAAACATAATGTATATCTATTATACATCATAATTTTACATATTAACCAATTGTAATGGGAGCGAATAAAATTCTATGAAGGTCATAGGAAAGAGGCTCGCCATAATAGCCAGGCAGGCCAGAGTGAGAGGGAGGTGGTTTTATTGGGAGTTTAAGTAGGTATACAGAGGGTCTTTCTTTAAGCAGGAAAGGGATAAAGAATACTTAAGACATCTTGGAGGGGAATCTCTCTCTTATTTGCCTTATGAACTCTTGATCCTGCTCAATTTTCTTATCCAATTCATCCCTATTATCATAATAGTAGGAAAGAGCGTCATGTACCTGGGATAGATTTAGATAGGGGTGACTGTCTATGATTACATCTGGAGAGTGGCCAAGTACTTCATATTCTATTGCAATATCTATAACGCGGGTCCTGGTACCTTCAATGATGGGGCTGCCGTTGCATATATCCTCTTTTTTCACAATAAATGGATGACTGGTAATTACTTTCTTCAAGGGCTGTTCACTCATGATTAGTTCCTCTTTTGAAATTCTTAATATTTTTTTAGCACGCCATGAATTAAAAATCAAAGGATATTGCAGCTACCCACACTCACCCATATTAGACCATCCACATGATTCCCCCAAATCTACCAAGGCCTCATAGTCCCGTCGTTTGCAGGATTTTCCCGGAGGTTATTCCCTGCCTTCCAATACATGACAGTTTTATTGTGCCTGAAGAACATGAAAAAATGTTATATGATGTAATGATAGAGGCATATCAAGAAGTCGATTATTATGGATTTTCACCAATCATTAAGAAGGTTGAATAAATTTTGGCAGACAAGAATAAAATAAAAAAAGATAGAGAGTATGTGTTATAGGGTGCCCGGAAGTGCCCGGGCAGTAAGACCGAAAAGTGCCACACACACCCGCACGAGTGCCCGAATAGATAGATAAATACCCAGAAACTAACTTTATTTATTCTTAATCAGAGAAAATAATCGATGCTATTCGGTTAAAATATGATAAAATTGTAATATTATTGAATTTTTCTATGATTAACTGTAAGATTTTTAAACAATATATAAGCACAAACTGAAACTAAAGACCTCGTTCTTTTTGACAAAAGGGAGAGAAATACAGAAGGAAAATAATAACATGTGGGACTTATGTCGCAGATTGAGAGAATCTCAAAGAGACAGCGCGAATCCTACAAAATTCGAAAAAACTCTTTCCGAGGCGTTTGATTATTTGGGGCTAGCAACAAAACAGTTAGGTGGTCCAAATTTGCCTGATTTAGTAATTGAAGGACCTGAAGTGGTTATAGTGGAAGCAAAAACTACAAGTCAAGGAAGTATTAATGAAGGTTATGTTAATTTCGATGCTCTGGAAAGATATGAGAAAAAATTTAAAGCCCAGAAAGTAGTAATTGTTGCTCCATCATTTTCTGGAAGAAACTTAAAGGATAGTGCCAAACGACATAACACTGTCTTGATGGAAACAGAAGCAATTTGTAGAATGATACAAGACCATTTTCATTCACCTTATTCAGCGGAACAAATCTTTGCCATTTTATTTCAACAGGAGGAAGATATGATTACACCGTCCAATATTCTCCCAGAAACTGACACGGACTCAATCAAAACAGTAATTCGTGAAATATTACTACTTCCAGAAAACATAGTTAATTTTTCCGTAGAGCAGATTGATTTTCTTCTTAAAGCAAAAGGTGGAGAATTAAAGAAAGACCTGATAGAAGCGGGAATACGATTTTTGTCTTCCCCACCACTGGACATAATTGAACGGGATATTCAAACCGAAAGATTCAGTTTTAGAGTCAAAAAGGAAATAATCCTAAAACGTATATCCTTAGTTAGTGAAGCATTAGAAATGAATACTCATTTACCAAGAGTATCAATATCAAAGACTTTATCAGAAACACCAAAAGGTTGTGTTACAGCGGGACAATTTGAGCACTTAGGAGATGGAGTATTTCAATATCTGGACAATACAAATATAAGGATTGATGCTAATATGACTATGGGACAAGTTAAACAAGAGCTGGAATCACATGGGCTTTGGACGAAGAATATAAATTCCTTCCGTTATCAATTGAGAGTTAAAGCTGATTTAATAAATTAATTATGAATGAACAAAGGATTTTTACCACCCCTGATGGTTCTAAATATGTAGGTCAGTTTAAGGATGGGAAGAAAAATGGACAAGGGACTGAGATTTCTCCTAAAGGTCTAAAATATGTAGGTGAATTTAAGGATGATAATAGAACTGGTCAAGGGACTTTTACTTCTCCTGACGGTAAGAAATATGTAGGTCAATGGAAGGAAGGTAAGTTTCATGGACAAGGGACTTTTACCACCTCTACTGGTTATAAATATATAGGTGAATTTAAGGATGGGAAACTAAACGGACAAGGGACTATGACTCATCCTGACGGTGGAAAGTATATAGGTGAATGGAAGGATAGTAAATATCATGGACGAGGGACTGAGATTTCTCCTGATGGAAAAAAATTTACAGGTGAATGGAAGGATAATAATTGGAAACAAGGGACTTTTACCTCCCCTGATGGTTATAAATATGTAGGTGAATTTAAGGATGGTAAGTTTCATGG
>JAUWZV010000016.1 GCA_030615105.1 Desulfobacteraceae bacterium | reverse complement strand
TACCTTGGCCCATTCCCATGCCTCCGCCAGGAGAGGCACTTTGGCCGCCACCCATGCCCATTCCATAATGATCCGGGACATTCGCTTGATTAGCGGGTGATAGCTCGCCTCTTTTATATCTCTCAATCGCCTCTCTAATTGGACCACTAACACCAACAATCACATCGACACCGGCTGCATTCAGGGTTCTACTCGCATTGGGGCCAACATTTCCGGTTATAACTACATTAGCCCCTTTGGAGGCAACAAATTGGGCTGACTGAATCCCTGCTCCTCCGCCCAGAGACATACTCTCATTTTCAATGGCCTCAAAAGTCATATCATCAGGGTCAACAAATAAAAAGTATGCACACCTACCGAATCTTGGATCTATCTCGGAGTCAAGATCCCTTCCTGTTGAACTAAAAGCTATTTTCATAATTTTAACTCTCCTTTAGTTTTTATTAAATCTTCCTTTTCTAAAATAATTATAAGCATTATCTGTGCCAACTTAAGAATCTTCTCATAAAACAGGATAACATATTAATATTTAAGGAAATATTCAATTACCCCCAAAGTTTTTCTCAAATAAATAATAAAATAAATGTATCTTTATTGCAACTTATTTTTAATATAGTGTTCCAATTTTATAACATTTAAACGTTGCCACCTTCTCTTAAAAGATTTTCTATGGAGATTTTATATGAAAATAATCAAAGATATTTTTCGCAATTCTCTGATTGATTCCTGGTACTTTCTTCAACTCTTCAATCTCCGCCTTGGATAAGGACTCAATATCTCCAAAATATTTGAGCAATGCCTTTTTTCTTTTTGGCCCCACACCAGGAATCCTGTCAAGCTCAGATCCTGTTAACTTTTTCTTTCTCCTTTTTCGGTAATAACTGATTGCCCTTCCGTGCGTCTCATCTCTAATCCGCATAAGGAGAGAAAGGACTGGATGGTTGCGGGCAAGGATAAGGGGGTTTTTCCTGTTTGGAAGATATATCTTATCTGTGGCCCCGGCTTTTACTCTAACAGCCTTTGCTATAGATATTACGGCAGGTGGGTTCTCAAGGCCAAGGACATCTATAGTTTTCAGGGCTACAGACAGATGACCCTTTCCTCCATCTATAAGAAAAAGGTCAGGCGGTTTGCCCTTTTTTAGTCTTCTTTTAAGTACCTCTGCAATCATGGCATAATCGTCTATCCCTTTTACCTCTCTTATCCTGTAATTGCGATAATCAGATTTTTGCGGTAACCCTTCAATAAATGAAACTAAAGAAGCTACAGCAAGATCACCTTTCAGATTGGATATATCAATTCCTTCTATGTATCCTGGTTTCCTTTTTAGATTAAGCACGGACTTTGCTTGCTCAAGGATGGCAGACTGGTCAGTTTTTTTCCGTTCTAAAAGAATATTCTCAGCATTCACCATAGCCATATTAACAAGCTTTTTCTTATCTCCCCTGACCGGAACAGAGATAGATACCTTTTTTCCAGCCATTCCTGTCAGCCATTCAGAGATCAACTGTTTATCATTTATTGCATCCGATAGGATTATTTCAGTAGGAACAAATTCTTTATTTCTATAGTACTGTTTCAGAAAGGCCTCGAGTATTTCACATGGGTTTTCCCATTCATAATGAATGAAATAGTTTCTGCTTCCAACCATGTAACCACTGCGCACAAAGAGAATCACAACCCCTGCTTCTTTACCAGAGCGAGATAGACCGATAATATCTTGATCCTTCATTTGAGTGGAAACCACTGTCTGGCGTTCCACTGTTTTATCTACAGCCCTGATTTGATCTCTCACCCTGGCAGCCTTTTCAAAATTTAGCTCTCTCGCAGTCTTCTGCATTATTTCCTTTAATTGTGAGATTAATTCTCTGTTGCGACCCTCTAAAAATAACTTGACCTGATCCACTATCTCCTGATAATCCTCTACCCTTACATCCAGGCAACATGGTCCTAAACAATTGCCTAATTGATAATTTAGACAGGGTCTTGATCTCTTAGGGGTTTCCTTTGTGTTACACTTTCTTAAAGGAAAAATAGGGCCTATCAAGCGGAGGGTAGAACGTACTGCTGAAGCGGATGTGAAAGGACCGAAATAGAGAGCTCCGTCATTTCTCATCCTTCTTACAATGAGCAAGCGAGGATACCTGTTATTTATATCCAGCTTGAGCAAGGGATAATTGGCATCATCCTTTAATATTACATTATACTTAGGCCGATATTTCTTTATAAGATTTCCCTCAAGTATCAAGGCCTCTTTTTCCGTAGCGGTTATGATATGCTCTATTTTATGGGCATTCATGAGAATAAAAGATAATTTATATGGATGATCCTCGCCCTTTCTAAAGTAAGAATAGATGCGTTTATTCAAATTTTTGGCCTTGCCAATATAAAGTATTTTTCCAGACTTATTTTTAAAGAGATAAACGCCTGGGTTTTGAGGAATGTTTTTTATTGTATCGCTACTCAGCATTTGCTCGTTACTTGTTGCTGGTTATTTGTCTTTTTTTTATCAGCCTGCTACTGAATGACCATCACTACCAGATAGATTATTATATATTATAATCATTTAAAATATGTGTGCCCAAGAAATTTTCTTAGTATGTAGAGGAAAAATCAATTAAAATGTAGGGCCGGGTTTTATACCCGACCTTAAATAGGTGGCATATAAAATGCCACCTTACATTTGTATGCCTGTCGAAAGCCTCTAGGTCGAACGATTGGTTCAGGTTTTATAACATACAATAAGTCCACAGGATATTGAGCAATTACGAAAAATTAATCCTCGTTGTTCCTTACCTGTGTTTTTAACCAGCAACGAGCAACCAGATAAGGAGATTAAAAGATGATTCTAAAACCAGAGAGGATAGATGATTTAAGGCCCGAACAGTACCGGACCATCATGAAAAGATCCGCTGAAGATATCGACTCAATCTATGAAGATGTACGGAAAATTGTGATGGATGTCAGGGATAATGGTGATCAGGTAGCCCTCGATCATTACAAAAAATTTAAACCCAACCTAACCCTAAAGGATCTGGAGGTAAAAAAGGAAGAGATAGAAGAAGCTTACAGAAATGTTGATTCAAAGGTAATTGATGCCCTCAAGTTTGCCTCTGAAAATATAATCAAGTTCCACCGGGCCCAGATAGAGAGAGAAATGTGGATGATTGACATTGCTGATGGCATCTTAGCTGGCCGGATGACAACACCCTTGGAAAGAGTCGGTGCATACATACCTGGTAGAAGGGCCGCCTATCCAAGCTCTATCTTAATGACAATTTTGCCTGCCAATGTAGCCGGAGTGAAGGAAGTTGTTGCCTGTACCCCTCCAGATGAGGGTATGGTCATAAATCCTTCTACCCTTGTGGCCGCAGATATAGCTGGCTCAAAGAAGATCTTTAAAGTCGGGGGTCCATGGGGAATTGCCTCGATGGCCTATGGCACAAAGACTGTTCCCAAGGTAGATAAAATAGTTGGGCCAGGAAACAAATATGTTACCGCTGCAAAGATGATGGTTTTTGGAGAGGTAAATATAGACTCCCCTGCCGGACCAAGCGAGGGAATGATCCTTGCTGATAAAACAGGAGATGCGGATCTAATTACAGTTGATCTATTATCCCAGTCAGAGCATGATCCAGATGCAGCATCTATACTTGTGACAACTTCGGATGAACTTGCATTGAAGGTCTCTGATAATATAAACAATGAAATCCCCCAACTTCCTCGAAAGGAGATTATTACTTCATCCCTTGAAAAATATTCCTATATCCTGATTGCAAGGGATATGGAGCAGGCCATTGATTTTGTCAATGAGTATGCTCCAGAACACCTTGAGATAATAACTGAAGACCCTTTTATAACCCTCAAGAAAATTAAAAATGCAGGCTCTATATTTATGGGACCATTTTCACCTATACCTGTTGGTGATTATGCATCTGGGACAAATCATGTACTGCCTACAGGTCAGGCAGCACGGATGTTTTCTGGCCTTTCAGTGGACGACTTCGTAAAAAAACCAACATTTCAGTATTTGAACAAGGATGGGCTTTCACTGTTAAAAGATGCAGTGGTTACCTTAGCAGAAGCAGAAGGTCTTCCTTTGCATGCAAGAGCAATATTGGAGAGGTTTAAGTAGGACTGTGTTCTCGTTTCCCATAATGGCAGACAAAAACTGAAACAAGTAACGATTAACCCCGTCTGCCTCGCAAGCTTGGCGAGCGGGCAGGCAATAACAAAGAACGAATTAGAAGGAGGCAGGAGATGGCTATTATAAAAGGTTATGATATGCCTGATGAGCTTTACTATCATGAAGAGCATAGTTGGGCCAGAGTGGAAGGTAACAGAGTTACTGTAGGCATGGATGATATGTTTCAAAAGGAGGCAGGCGATATTGTCTTTGTGGACCTCCCTGAGGAAGAAGACGATGTTGAGCAGGGAGAGGTTTGCGGTAAGATTCAATCAAGGAAATGGATCGGGAAACTGTGCGCACCTGTCTCTGGAGAGATTGTCGAGATCAATGAAGAATTAGAAGATGATACCAGTCTTATCAATCAGGATCCGTATGGAAAGGGATGGATTTTGGTTATCGAGGCAACCGACCTGGAAAACGAGCTAAGCAATCTTATGCATGGGGACTCTCTTATTCCTTTTATTGATCAAGAGATAAAACGGACCGAGGAAGAAAGGGCAAAAGCCTGATGAATTCATGGAGGCTCTTTAAAGATACAGGCAATCCAATTTCAACAGTTTTGGGACTATCTATTGACGATACTTTACCTCTATCTTTATCTAAACATGGCTCTCCACCAATACTTCACATTTATATATTTAAGCCTTCAGCCATTGTTGGCAAATACCAGGATATAGAAGCCGCTCTAAGGCTTGATAGGTGTAGGAAAAGGGGAGTTGAATATAACCGCAGGAGTACAGGTGGCGGCACAGTGATAATGGGACCTAAGGTTGTGGCCCTTGGCCTTGGCATCAACATAGACCAACCTGGATTAAAGAAAGGAATCGGAGGGGTATTTGAATCCCTGAGCGCTGTCTTGATAAATGCATTGCACGATCTTGGCATAGAGGTAGGGTTCAGGCCCAAAAATGACCTTGAGGTTGACGGAAAAAAGATTGCGGGCCTTTCCGCCTCCCTTGAGACAGAAAAGGCAATTTTATTTCATGCAAGTTTACTGGTTGACTTTGATATACCCTTAATGCTGGACATCATGAATCAACCACCTTTAAAACTTTATGATAAGGGTTATAACTGCTTCAGCCAGAGGATTACTACCATTAAAGAGCAACTGGGTCATGATATTGACATGGAACGTGTTGTAGAGGCTATAGAAAAGGCCTTCAGCCAGAAATTCAATGTTTCCTTTGAAAGGGATGAACCTGACATATGGGAGAAAAAAAGTATAAAAGATTTTATCAATGATAGGTATACAAACCCGGATTGAATCTTTTCCCATAAACATCCCAGATCAAGCATGGGTATAGGTGAGTTTAAGACACCAGGCGGACTCTTGGAGATATACCTATCTCTCGCAGGTAGCACTATTGAGCATATTATTATCACAGGGGACTTTTTTTCCACCACAAAGGATATCAATCTTCTGGAGTCAGCTCTGAAATGGACATCAGCAAGAAGAGAAAAGATTGAGGAACACCTCTCTGAGGTCTGGAGAGATGATATAATCTATGGGGTTAATGTTGCTACCTTGACAGAGGCAATTGTAAAGGCCAAGGAAAATCTTGTAAATATTTAAAGAGTGCCTAAAATGCCTAAACTTAATAACTTATGCAATGATTAGACGGTTCTCAACTTTTATTAATGAGAGAATAATATTGTTTACATTTTTCATTGTGCTTTATAGCCCAGATAAGAATTAATTAATCAAACGTAGGGGCTTGATTCATCAAGCCCGAAAGCGGGTTCGATAAATCGAACCCCTACATTTTTTAATATTTTGGCTTCAATGAATAAAATCAAAAATGTAAACTATTTTATGACACGAGTAATAACTTTATCCTATAGATCACTTTATTTCACTTGCTTTGGTAACAAAAAAGAAGAGATGGTTAATCATAACGAAAAACAGAGCCCTGATTATGCAAGGATAAGTAGTGCAACTACTATATCCCTTGGTCTTAGTAAAGGCCGCTTTTACAGAGGGGCAAAGAATAGATGTGCAAATCTTCTTGTTCACTACCCAGAGGGATGTGCAGCAAATTGTGCATACTGCGGCCTGGCTAAAAGAAGGATCGGCTCATATAGCCAGAAAACCTTCATTATGGTCCAATGGCCAATATTTCCTATAGATACAATCATTGAGGCCATTAATAATGGCCCTCAATATGTGAGACGGACCTGCATTTCAATGATCACCAATGGTAGATGCCGAAGAGATACAATCGATATGACTGAACGACTCAAAAAGGAGACCAAGATCCCAATCTCTATTCTTATAAGCCCAACCGTCTTAAAGGTTGACGATCTTAAAGAAATGAAGGAAAGCGGTGCGGATAAGATTGGTATTGCTATTGATCTGGCTACCCCGGAGCTTTTTGATCGATACCGGGGCAAAGGGGTATCAGGGCCTCATACATGGGAGAGATACTGGCAAACAGTAGTAGATGGTATTGAGATCTTTGGTAAAGGTAATGTTGGAATCCATCTCATGGTAGGCATGGGTGAGAGTGAAGAGGAGATAGTTTCCATTATGGAAAGGTCATGGAATATAGGGGCTGTAAACCATCTCTTTTCTTTTTTTGCCGAACCTGGCTCCACATTGGAGAATAGAAAACAGCCATCGTGGCCATCCTATTTGAGAGTCCAGCTTACACGCTATCTATTGGAGGAAAGGTCTATCTCTGCATCCAGCATGGGCTTTGATAAGGATGGGCATATTATAGATTTTGGTTTACCAAAAGATGATATATCAGAAATCATTAACTTAGGTATCCCCTTTATGACCGGTGGATGCCTGGATCAGGATGGAGAGGTTGCATGTAACAGGCCCTTTGGCAACTGTCTGCCAGGCGAAAAGCAATGGAATTATCCCTATCTTCCTAATGCAGAGGAATTAAGCCTAATCCAAAGTCACATCTTTAAAATAAGCCCAGATTGAGAGGGTCATTGTAATTTTTTTTGACACATAATGCCAATAGTGTTACTAAATTAAAATATGCATATATATGTGGGCCGTTAGCTCAGTCAGGTAGAGCAGCGGACTTTTAATCCGTTGGTCGCGCGTTCGATTCGCGCACGGCCCACTGTCCATTTTTTTGGAAAAGACATTTACACCTTCACCAGGTATCATTCTATAAATTTGATAGCGTCCCCATCGTTTAGCCAGGTCCAGGACATCCCGCTTTTCAAGCGGGACAACCAGGGCCGGAAAGGGGCGATAGGGGAGAATGAAGGGGCGACATAAGGAAAAAGGACAATTCGCGTCCCCATCGTCTAGCCAGGTCCAGGACATCGGCCTTTCACGCCGACAACACCGGTTCAAATCCGGTTGGGGACGCCACAGACACCCTGCTCCTCGTCTAGCCAGCCCTAGGACATCCCGCTTTTCAAGCGGGACAACACCGGTGAACTTGTCCTGAGCCTAACCGAAGGAAAGACTGTCGAAGATCCCGCTATCATTGCGGGATTGGGGACTCTAAATCATTATCATTTTCTTAGCCCTCCTTTAGCAATTCTTCAACAAAATCAATAAAACTGTAGCTTTCAATATATAAATTGTTTAACTTTATTAATAAGAACTTTACAGTTTTTTTATCTTTTTCTATTTTCTAACTACAACCCATTATCAGATTCTAAATGACGTGCTAATAAAAGACTATAAAGGCAAAGACATATATGGCGCATTAGGCCTCAGGAGGGGAAAGGCCGCGATTAAACGGGAAATTTCATCTATAACACCCGGAAGGGTATTTATGTGGTTAGGATTATTTGCTATGATTGTTTTTGTTAATTATCTATTTTTTGTACACCTGAAGCCAATAAACGAAAAAGAAATAAAAATAGAGCCAATACTAAAAGAGCATAAAAGCACAAATACCTCTGCAGATTGGTTTGATAATGGTTATAAGAAATTTCAAGAAGGAGACTTCATAGCTGCGGCTGATGCATATACTAAGGCTATTATTCTTGAGCCAAGGGAAACAAGGTCTTATTTTAACAGGGCAATTGTCTATATAAAAATAGGTAAGCTTGATAAGGCAATCAATGACTACAATAAGGTAATTGCATTAAATCCAAATCATGCCGAGGCATACAATAATAGGGGATGGGCTTACCTTCAAAAGGGCCTCTTTGATCTATCTATTCAAGATTGTAATCAAGCCCTTCTCCTGGATTCAGATATAGCCACAGCTTATCATACGAGAGGAATGGCCTATAAAGGTAAGGGATTGTTTGATATGGCAAAGAATGACTTTCAAAAAAGCTGTGAATTGGGTGATAATAATGGTTGCCAGGCATATGGAGAACTTTCAAAGACAAGGAATGATGGAAGGTAATCTAAAATTTTTCTTTGAGCCAAAGGGTGTAGCAATAGTGGGAGCTACCCCTAAGGCCAATAGAGGCGGAAACAATCTTCTCAGAAATCTTATTCTTGGCTATAAGGGAGCCATTTATCCTATTAACCCAAAATATAAGGAGATTATGGGGATAAAGACCTATCCCACTATATCTTCAATAGATGGAGTGGTTGATCTAGCACTTATTTTTGTCCCTGCTATACAAACACCAGGAATGCTAAGGGAATGTGTGGCTAAAGGTGTAAAGGGAGCCATCCTGGAGAATAGCGGATTTGCCGAGGTTGGCCCAGAAGGAGAGGCCTTACAGAATGAATGTATTACCATAGCCAGGAAGGGCAGGTTACGCCTATGGGGTCCCAACTCCATGGGCCTGATTGATGCAGGAAAAGGATATGTCTTCTCTTTTATGACTCCTTCTCTCTGGAATGGTCTTCTTAAAAGAGGCGGCGTATCTCTGATCGTCCAAAGTGGTCTCCTTTCAGCAGGTTTTTTATTCACAATTATGAGTCATAAAGCCCTTGGCCTGGCCAAAGTCTGCTCAATAGGAAACAAATGTGACATAACTGAAATAGATCTTTTAGAGTTCCTTTTAGATGATCCGGATACCAAGGTAATTGCCCTATATTTAGAATCATTTTCAAATGGGCGTAAGTTTTTTGAATTGGCAAAATCATCTACTAAGCCATTTGTTTTATTAAAAGGGGGTAAAAGTGCTGCCGGGGCCATGGCCTCTGTGAGTCATACTGCTTCATTAGCCGGGAACTACCGGGTAATAAGCGGTGCTATCAAGCAGGCAGGAGTGCTGGAAGCTGATGACTTTTTTGAGATGATGGATATGGTCCGTGTTCTGGAAAAGGGATTTGGAAAAAGGGAAAATTCATTCAAGGCTGGCAGGGTCGCTATTTTGACTTACAGCGGGGCCTCTGGTATTGTAACCACCGATTATTTAGAAAAATTTGGGCTTGATCTTGCTGTACTCTCGCCTGCAACCATTAAACGATTAGAACGATTATCACCTGCATGGATGCCAGTAAAAAATCCTGTGGACTATTGGCCTGCTATGGAAAAAAATGGCCCTGTGGTTGCCATGAAAGAGGGATTATCTGCCCTTTATGCTGATCCTAATGTGGATGGAGTAGTGATCAATCTCTTTGCAGGCCATGGTGTATGGGGTTTTGATCTACTTGAATTAATAGATGTGATTAAAGATAGGAAGAAACCGATACTCTCATGGATCATAGGGCTAAAAGATAATGTCGAGAATGCAAAGATCAGGATGGAGAAATCTGGTTGGCCAGTATTTGATGAGATCCATCGTTTAGTTAAGGTTATGTCCGTTCTCTTGCAAAACCGGTAAAGCTGAGTCATGGGGCATGTATTTGATCTAAAATTAGCCAGGCTATATGAGGCATGGCAAAAATCCCCTGAAGGGATCTTACTTGACAGACTAAGTAGCGAACTCATTATCCGCCTTTTAAGGCCCCAAAAGGGGGAGAGGATCTTAGATATTGGCTGCGGGACAGGAAATCATCTGCTTCTATTCTACCGATTAGGACTTGATGTAACCGGCCTTGATGCCTCTCCCTATATGCTGGATATTGCAAGGTCAAGATTGGGTAATAAGGCATCTCTTGAGATTGGCAGAGCAGAGGATTTACCTTTTGAGGATAATGAATTTGATCTATCTACCTTCATTATTACATTAGAATTTCTTGATGACCCAATTGCAGCATTAATGGAAGCGGTGAGGGTAACAAAAAATAAAATATTCTTAGGTGTACTCAATAGCCTTTCTTTTGGATGCATCTGTAAAAAATTTTATGCACTTTTTTCTAACTCTATCTTTAGAGAGGCACATTTATTTTCTTTATGGGGGCTAAAGAGCCATGTGAAAAAGGCACTGGGAAATGTGCCTATGGAATGGGGAAGTGTCCAGATGATGCCATTCTTTTTAAGAAAATATACCCAGAGGATTGAGATGTCATCCTTGACACAATCTTATCCATTTGGCACCTTTTTAGGCCTTGCCTTTAAGATTACATATACGCTAAAAACAGAAAACCTAAAAGTTACTGAGAGATTAAAAAAAGGAGCAGAATCCCTGATAGGTAGCCCCGGTTTTTAGGTTTTGATTGCTTTTACCTCTTGACACACAATAGTAGAGTAATTAATCGTAAGGGTATACTTTTTGGTATTAAATTCTAAGTGCGAGAGTGGCGGAACTGGCAGACGCACTGGACTTAGGATCCAGCCCGTTATTTACGGATAGGGGTTCGAGTCCCCTCTCTCGCACCAGTTAATAAGATATATCAAGTAATTCATCCTTAATGAGCTTTAGTGAAAGAACATGGAAACAAGCATCGAGGAAATAAGCCAGGCAAAGAGGCGGCTTAATGTTGAGATTGAGGCAGAAGAGGTAACTAAAAAACTGGATCAGGCCTACAAGCAGCTCTCAAAAAGGGTTAAAATAAAAGGCTTTAGGCCTGGTAAGGCCCCAAGAAAGATACTTGAACAGTACTATGGTACACAGATTATGAATGATGTTAAGAATGATTTACTAACGGAGTCTTTTTCTAAGGTAATAGAGGAAACGAAACTTTTCCCGTTAGGAACTCCCTCAATCGAAGACGAAGCTATAAGACCAGGTGAAAATTTTAAATATAGTATTCTTATGGAAGTAAGGCCAGAATTTGAGTTAAAGGACTATATGGGAATCACTGTGGAGAAAGAAATCTTAAATATTTCCGAAGATAATGTCGATAAGAAACTTGAAGAAATAAAGGAGGCATATGCTAAGCTGAATTCCATTAATGAAGATAGGGGGATAAAAGAAGGGGATTATGTAATCATTGACTACGACTGTATTTGGAAAGATAAACCCCTTAAAGGTATAAAGGGTAAAGACTTTCTGGTCCATGTAGGAAGTAATAATTTTTATCCTGAACTTGAATCGGGCCTTAAAGGTCTGAAAAAAGATGATACCAAGGACATACCAATAGACTTTAATGAAGATTTTGGTGATAGAAGATTGGCTGGTAAAAGTGTCATTTTTCGCATCCACGTTCAGGATATCAAAAAAAAGGATCTTCCTGATCTTAATGATGATTTTGCAAGGAGTCTGGGTAATGATTTTAAGTCCTTAAGAGATTTTAGGGAGAAGGTAAAGAAAGACATCATCCTTCAAGAAGAAAGGAGAATAGATAGGGAATTAAAAAATCGCCTTATAAAAAAGATAACAGCCATGGTGGATTTCGAGCTCCCTCAGGTTATGGTTGAAAGTGAAATTGAACGCTCAATAGCTAATATAAAAGAAAATCTTCTTCGCACTGGCACTAAATTGGAATCAGCTGGTATTTCAGAAGAAAAGATGAGACAGGATTTAAGGATGCCTGCTGAAAAAAAAGTTAAGGAAGAACTCGTATTAGGTGAAATAGCTGATATGGAAGATATAAGAGTTGAGGACTCTGAAATAAGGGATGGTTTCCAGGAGCTGGCCACTCAAACAGGGCGGGATCCTGCTATGCTTCAACAATACTATGAAAAAAACAATTTAATAGATTCATTCAGAAATCAACTTTTAGTTGAAAAGGTCTTGAATCACCTTGTTCAAGGTGCTAAGATTATCGAGGTAAAAGAATTATCTGAAAAGAGCCAAAAAGATAGAAAGGAATTGTAGCCAGATGCTGATACCAATAGTAATAGAGCAAACCCCCAGGGGGGAAAGGGCATATGATATTTACTCACGCCTCCTAAAAGATAGGATTATCTTTATGGGGGAGCAAGTTACTGATGATATGGCAAATATCATTATTGCCCAGTTTCTTTTTTTAGAATCTGAAGAGCCAGATAAGGATATAAATCTATATATTAATTCCCCCGGAGGCTCAATTACAGCGGGCCTGGCTATATATGATACCATGCAATATGTAAAATCTGATATTGCTACAATCTGTACCGGACAAGCCAGCAGTATGGCCGCTCTCCTACTGGCTGCTGGCAGTAAAGGAAAGCGGTATGCCCTTCCACATTCCAGGATAATGCTACATCAACCCATGGGTGCAACACAGGGGCAGGCTACAGATATAGATATACAGGCCAGGGAGATAATGAGGCTTAAAGGGGCCATCAATAAACTTTTTGCCCTGCACACAGGCCAGGATGAAGAAAAGATAAGAAACGATACGGAAAGGGATTTCTTTATGAGTGGCCAAGAGGCACTGGAGTATGGTATAGTAGATAAGGTTATTACAAAAAGGGAAATGATAAGTATGGAAAAAAATAAAGGGAGTAGTATTAAATGACCAGGAAAGATGATCCATCAGGCGAACTTGTTTGTTCTTTCTGTGGTAAAAGTCAGGATGAGGTCAAAAAGCTGATTGCTGGACCCTCAGTTTACATCTGTGATGAATGTGTTTCTCTATGCAACGAAATTATTCAGGAGGAGTATGAGGAGGAAGAGAAAAATAAACAGAAAGATTCTCTCCTCAAACCACAAGACATAAAGACAAGTTTAGATCAGTATGTAATCGAACAGGATAGGTCTAAAAAGGTTCTTTCCGTGGCGGTGCACAACCACTACAAAAGAATCGGTGCAAACCTTGACAGCGAAGATGTAGAGATTGATAAAAGCAATATACTTTTGATAGGTCCTACCGGGTCAGGCAAAACACTTTTAGCTCAAACTCTGGCAAGGATATTAAATGTACCTTTTACAATAGCAGATGCTACCAATCTGACTGAAGCCGGTTATGTAGGTGAGGATGTTGAAAGCATAATCCTCAGTCTTGTCCAGATGGCAGACTATGATATTGATAAGGCCTCGAGAGGTATTGTCTATATAGATGAGATAGACAAAATTGCCAGAAAATCTGATAGTCCTTCAATAACCAGAGATGTTTCTGGAGAGGGGGTTCAGCAGGCCCTCTTAAAGATATTAGAAGGCACCGTTGCCAATATACCTCCAAAAGGAGGCAGAAAACACCCCCAACAGGACTTTTTAAAGGTGGACACCAGGAACATCCTTTTTGTTTGTGGAGGAACCTTTAATGGCTTGGACAAGATAATCCTTTCAAGGATCGGGCACAAAACATTGGGCTTTGAGGCTGATATCAGGGGTCAAGGAGACTTAAACCTCGAGGCAACTCTGTCCTTAGTTCAACCTGAAGATCTCATTAAGTTTGGTTTAATACCGGAGTTTATCGGACGACTCCCAGTAATAGCCTCTCTTGGCGAATTGAGCCTTGACGCATTAGTTAGGATCCTGACAGAGCCCAAGAATGCCCTTGTTAAACAGTATCAAAAACTCTTTGAATTTGAAGGTGTAAAATTAAAGTTCACCAGGGATGCATTAAAGATTGTGGCCAAGGAGGCACTTGATCGCAAATCTGGGGCCAGGGGATTGAGGGCCATACTTGAAAAAGTTATGCTGGATATTATGTATGATCTTCCTTCAAAATCAGGTTTAGGCGAATGTATCATAGGAGAGGAAGTTATTCTTAATGATGAACCTCCTCTCCTGTTGTATGAAAGCCAGATTAAATATGCTTAAAAGGGCCTAAAGTGCCTAAAGCCTGCCCTGGCGCGAGTTGTCCAGCACATATAATAACGTAACAAAGAAGCTCTATTTGATCAGCAAGTTTTGCAGGCTATCAAAGCCAGGTCTGGGCCAGGGTTTTAAGTGAGCTAAAGTTATCGAAAATAGACACTTTTAACTTCAATTAATTTTAGGCACTTCGAACTTTTAACTTTTAACTTCAATTGGCTATGTTTAAAAAGAACCCCTTAGAAGATTTCTTAAGACAAGAGAAAAAACAGGTTCCATTACTTCCCCTTAGGGATATAGTTGTATTTCCCGGCATGGTAATTCCCCTATTTATTGGAAGGGAAAAATCTATTAATGCACTGAAATATGCGCTTTCCCAGGAGAAGGAGATTTTTCTGGCCACCCAGAAACATGCCAAGATGGATGACCCAAGCCTTAGAGATATATACTCTTCTGGGACTCTGGCCACAGTCCTCCAGCTTCTTAAGATGCCCGATGGAACAGTTAAGGCCTTAGTAGAAGGTAAGAGAAGGGCCAAGATCAAGAATTATCTGCCTGACACTGGCTTTTTTATAGTCGAGGTAGAGAAAATTGTAGAACATTACGAACCAAACGTCAAAACCGAGGCCCTTATAAGGAGCATCCATTCTACATTTGAATTATACGCAAAGCTTAACCAAAAGATCGGTGGCGATGTAGTTGAGACAGTCACTTCCATCACTGATCCATCTCAATTAGTTAATACTGTGGCTGCTCATCTAACAACAAAGATAAGAGAAAAACAATCCCTGCTTGAGATAGAAGATGTAAATATAAGGCTCGAAAGATTATACAAGATATTGAATGCTGAGGCTGATATTCTTGAGCTCGAGGAAAGTCTGAGGCAGAGGGTTAAAAAACAGATGGAGAAGACGCAAAAAAACTATTATCTTAACGAGCAGATGCGGGCAATACAGAAAGAAATGGGTACTCAGGATGATTCTGCCAGTGAGCTCAAGGACCTTGAAAGAAGAATAAAGAACAAAAATCTACCCAAGGAGGCTGCAGCAAAGATTAGACAGGAATTTAAAAAATTGAAAATGATGACACCCATGTCTGCAGAGGCCACAGTTGTACGGAACTATATTGATTGGATTTTATCCTTGCCTTGGCTCACACGCACAAAAGACAAACTAAATATCCAGGAGGCTGAAACCATACTTGAAGAAGACCATTATGGTCTATCTAAACCTAAAGAAAGGATAGTGGAATATTTAGCCGTACAGAACCTGACAAAAAAGATCAAAGGCCCAATTCTTTGTCTTGTTGGCCCTCCTGGGGTTGGCAAGACCTCCTTAGCCAAATCAGTGGCAAGGTCCATGGGAAGGAATTTTGTCAGGCTTTCCCTTGGCGGTGTCAGGGATGAAGCTGAGATAAGAGGCCACAGAAGAACATATATTGGGGCTATGCCGGGAAAGATCATCCAATATCTTAAAAGGGCAAAATCAAACAACCCTGTGTTTTGTCTGGATGAAGTAGACAAGATGAGCACCGATTTCAGGGGAGATCCATCGTCTGCCCTTTTAGAGGTACTTGACCCAGAACAAAACTATGCCTTTAATGACCACTATCTTGATATTGACTACAATCTTTCAGAGATTCTTTTTATAACTACAGCCAATGAACTTAATGGAATCCCACCGCCTTTACAGGATAGAATGGAGATTATAAGGCTTCCTGGTTATACGGAAATTGAAAAGCTGAATATTGCTAAAAGGTTCCTGGTAAAGAAACAAATTCAACAAAATGGCCTTTCTGATGATAATATCTCTTTTTCTGATCAGGCTATTTTAAACATAATCAGGTATTATACCAGAGAGGCAGGGGTTCGGAATCTTGAAAGGGAAATAGCTTCTGTGTGCAGGAAGGTGGCTAAAGAGGTGGCCAAAAAAGGCATGTCTACAAAGATACAGATTAATGCAAATTCTCTTCATCATTATTTAGGGGTTCAAAAATTTCAATATGGCAAAAAAGAGGAAAAAGATGAGATAGGTCTGGCTATTGGTTTAGCCTGGACAAGTGCAGGTGGAGAGTTGCTTCAGATAGAGACAACTGTTATGCCAGGCAAGGGGAACCTGGTTTTAACAGGTACACTTGGGGATGTGATGAAGGAATCAGCTAAAGCTGCCCTGAGTTATGTTCGAACAAGGGGAAGAAGACTTGATCTGCCGGACGATTTCTATGAAAAGGTGGACATACACGTTCATGTGCCTGAGGGCGCTACACCTAAAGATGGACCATCAGCAGGCATTACTGTAGCTACATCGATTGTCTCTGCACTCTTAAGAAAACCGGTTAAAAGAAACTTGGCTATGACCGGGGAGATAACCCTAAGGGGCAAAATTCTTCCTATAGGGGGTCTTAAAGAAAAGATAATAGCCGCCCATAGAGGTGGAATAGAAAAGGTTCTAATCCCTAAAGAAAATAAAAAGGATATTGAGGAGATACCTGCGAGGGTCCTCAAGAAAGTGGAGTTAATCCCGGTCGAGCACATGGATGCAGTCCTTGAGAAGGCCCTCATAATGGTGAAAGGGGAAGAACTATTTCTCCCAGAGGATAGGTTTCAGCCTTTTGCCTTACCTAAAGGAGAGATCAAGCCTCAAGTGACTGCGCACTGATTAAGGGCGGGTAGCTCAGCGGGAGAGCATCGGCCTTACAAGCCGAGGGTCACAGGTTCAATCCCTGTTCCGCCTACCACGGGGACGTAGTTCAGTTCTGGTTAGAACGCCGGCCTGTCACGCCGGAGGTCGCGGGTTCGAGTCCCGTCGTCCCCGCCATAGAAAATAAAAAGCTTGCCCCTAAAAGGGTGAGTTTTATTTAAGGGGAAGGGAAGTAATTGAACCTTTGGTTAGAACGTCCCGTCAGCAATGACGGGAAGGTCGCGGGTTTCCTGTCCGAGAGGACGGAATCGTCCCCGCCATTAGGTAGTAAAGCCTGTCAATTTAAATGGCAGGCTTTTTCATTATGCCATACTTTGTTTACATCCTTCGAAGTATAAAAGACGGAAGCTATTACATCGGATCGACTCGGGATCTTTCATCTAGACTTGAACGACATAACCAGGGTAGATCGAAATATACCAAGGCGAATAGACCATGGGAGGTAATTTATTCCGAAACACACTTTAACAGATCTGCTGCTATGAAAAGGGGAAGAGAGATCAAGAAACGAAAGAGTCGTGAATATATAGAAAGGCTGGCTAGCGTAAGTTCACTACGAAGGCGATAACAATGATTAGTAAGCCTTTAGAATAAAAACAGAAAACTATTGCTCAAATGTAGTCACTGAGATTTATCGTAGGCCGAAGATTGTCTGCTGATATTCTAAACTTTTAAATTATTTCAAAAATCCCTTATGTCAACCAGTGCTAATAGTGCTAATAATTATTGCCAATAATTATTTCTCAAGTACCATAGTTATGGCCCTTTTAGGGCAAATAAAGGCGCATATGCCACACCCTTTGCAGTAGTCAAGGTCGATAACAATTTCTCCTGTCACCCTATCACGGGTAATAGCAAGATCCGGACACAGCAGTCTGCACACATCACATGCCTCACAGCTTACATTTACCAAACAGCGACATGCCTCGTATTTAGCCTCCTGGGAAGTCAATGGTGGATCATGACGCTCAAAATCTATCCTAACATCCACCTTCCTTGTTAGCCTTGATTTAGTCTCTCGTTCACATCCTCGATTCAGCATCCTTTTTTTACCCACTTTCCTCAAGATACCGCATAACATTTCGAGCAGTAGCCTTTCCAGAGGCAATGGCCTCAACTACAGTAGAAGGACCGGTCACCACATCTCCAGCAGCAAAAACACCTTCATATTCTTTTACCTGCCCATCTTTGCCAAGATTAATTGTTCCTCTCTCTGATATGCTTTCTGCCTTAAGAAATGAAATTTCCGAACGCTGCCCAATAGCAGGAATTACGATATCCCCAGCTTCAATAAACTCACTACCCCTAATCGGAATAGGTCTCTTTCTTCCTGTTTCATCAGGCTCACCTAACTCCATCCTTATCAACTCTAAACCCTTTACCTCCCCCTCTCTAACGACAACTCTCTTGGGGACTACCAGATACCGTATCTGTACCCCTTCATGCAAGGCTGCTTCAACCTCCTCTTTGCTCGCAGGCATCTCCTGCCGACTGCGACGATATAAAACAATCACCTGCTTTGATCCCATCCTCAAGGCACTGCGAGCAGTATCGATAGCTGCATTACCTCCTCCGACCACCAATACCGTACCTGATAGATTAATTGTATGTCCTGTATTCACGGTATTCAAAAAATCCAAACACTTCAGACATCCTGATGTATCTTCCCCAGCAACATCGAGTGTTATATCCTTCCATGTACCCATTGCCAGAACTACAGCATCAAAACCGTCTCTTCTTACTTCCTGCAGAGGAATCTCCTTACCGATACGAACCGATGTTATAAATTCTACTCCGAGAGACCGGATAATACCCACATCGTGATCAATTACATATCGCGGTAAACGAAAGGGTGGTATAGCACCTACCAGCATGCCACCAGGCTGTGCAAGGGCATCTATAATCCTAACCTTATACCCTTGCATCACTAACTCAAACCCACACGCAAGCCCTGCGGGACCAGCCCCCACTATCACTACCTTCTTCCCTCGAGAAGATTTCTTACGCTCTTTAAGCACTTTCAATATCTCCTCACTGTGATTAATCTCATAGTGAACTGCATATCGCTTTAACTCCCGAATAGATACCGGATCATCCCAACTGCCACGAATACAGGCCTGCTCACAGGGATGGTGACACACATAACTACACACCCCTGGAAGCGGGTTATCCTGACGTATCACTAACAGGGCTTCCTTCACCTTACCAGCTGCCAACAACTGAACATATTCCCACACCTGCTGACCAATGGGACACGCATCTTCACAGGGAGGAAGAATTTCAATTCTCATTAAATCGGTGTTTGTGTAAACATACCCACGCGTGGTATCCTGATCAAAACTGAGCTCAGGTAAAAACTCAGCAGGGCATACCCTGATGCACAAACTGCAACTCTGGCATAAATCTCTATCGATCACTGGCTTATGGGTTCTTCCTTCGACTGCCATTCTCTGTTTGTTGGATTTATTGGGTTTGTTGCCTGCTCGCCATCGCTCTCACTCAGGTGAGGCAGGCGGGAGTTTCTTGTGTTTACTCCCTACTGCCTACTATCTACTTTATTTCCTCTCCCAGATTATATCCGATCTCCAGGGCCTTTAAGTTTAGCTCCCTAAATCTCTCTTCAACATTTTCAGTAATGGATGAAACCAGTGCCTGTTTGCTCACTATCCCGGTTATAGCCACTGATGCACCCAGGATAATGATATTAGCCACCTGCTTTCTATTTAACTCATGAATGGCTGTATTGGTGGCCGGTACACCTATCTGTTTAGCACCTCTTAGATTGTGTGGATTAACCATCAGATCATCATAGATGACAAGAGTATCCTCTTCAGCCACGTTTTTGATGTATTCATCATACGCACTTTGTGAAAGGGCAATAAGGATATCCGATTCAATCACATGAGGAAACTTGATAGGCTCCTTTGAGATGACCACCTCCGACCTGGCAGAACCACCCCTGGCCTGCGCCCCATATGCATTTGAGCCAGATACCCATTTACCGTCATTGATGGCAGCATATCCAAGGATCGTCCCGGCAAGAATGACCCCTTGTCCACCAAAACCGCAAATGCGAATTTGCTTAAGCTCCCCCATCACTAAACTCTCCAGTAATAATCTTGTCTTTTAACTCTTCCTTAGATAAATGTTCAGCCTGTTCTTTGGAGACACAATTTTCCATTAACATTTTCAACATATCGGAAGGGGAGTCATATCTATTCCTCCTTCCAAATTGGGTATGACAGGGAGAAAGGACTTCAATAAATGTAAATCCATGTGTAGTAAGAGATTTTTTTATGGCACCCACCAAAGATAAAGGCTGTGTTACTGAATACCGGGCCACATAAGGAGCACCAGCACCAAGCACTAATTTACAGAGATCAAAGGGCCTATAGATATTGCCCTCCATGGTCGTGGAACTTATAGCGCCTAAGGGAGATGTGGAGGCCACCTGCCCACCGGTCATGCCGTAGATCATATTGTTGGCACAGATCACAGTTAGATCTATATTCCGGCGTGCCGCATGGATGAGGTGATTCCCTCCTATAGAGGTGAGATCTCCATCTCCACTTATGACCATGACCTTGAGTTTTGGATTGAACATCTTTGCCCCAGTGGCAAATGCAATAGCCCGCCCATGTAAAGTATGAAGTGTGTCAGCATTGAAATTAGGACTGGGAATCCATGCTGCACAGCCTATTCCGGATACAAAAAGCATTTCATCCATACTTACTTTAAGCTCATCAATAGCCCGAAGTATTAGGTTCATCAATGTTCCGTGTCCACATCCAGGGCAAAAGGGTGTTGATTTAACCTCTGGACGTAGATATTCTTCTAAGTCCCTTGCCATTATAAAATGCTCCTTATGACGTCACCCTCACCCATACCCTCCCCCTTGAAGGGGGAGGGTATGGGTGAGGGGGGTGGTATTTCTACATGTTATTGAGCAAGTACCTTAACTCTCTTATTATCTGGTGTGGATGGATGATTTCACCATCTGTCTGGTTATAAGGGATCACCTCACAGGCAGCATATTTCATTATTTCGCCGATGATCTGACCCCTGTTCATTTCAGGGACAAAAATCTTTTTAGCCTTTCCACCAATCTGGTGAATGATTCGATCAGCAAAAGGCCATATGGTCTTTAGCCTGAGGAGGCCGACCTTCTTTCCCTCTTTTCGGAGTTCATCCATAGCATAAAGTGAGCTTCTGGCAGTAAACCCATAGGAGACAACAATGACCTCAGCATCGTCCAGATGGTATGACTCGGTCTTAATGATTCTTTCTTGGTTATTCAGGATCTTATTGTTGATCCGGTTTACGAGCTTTGAATGGACTAAGGGGTCATCAGTTTTTCTAAAGCCAAATTCATTATGAGTGGATCCGGTAACCAACAGTTTTTCCCCTTCACCAAAGGCAGGCATGGGTGGAATACCATCAACCTGGTCAGTTCCAAAAGGAGGTGCCCCTAACTTTTTTATCCTATTAAAAACCTTGACTTTGGCTTTAACCTCAATCCTTTCCCTTAAATGACCAGTGGCCTCATCTCCCATTATAAAAACAGGAACCCGGTACTGCTCGGCTAAGTTAAATGCCTCTATAGTCTGATCATACATCTCTTGAACTGACCATGGAGATAGGGCAATAATATGATAATCTCCATGGGAGCCCCATTTGGCCTGCATAAGATCACCACTGGCTACTCTGGTTGCCTGGCCAGTGCCTGGGCCAGCTCTCTGGATATTAACAATAACTAAGGGCGTTTCTGTTAAGGCAGCATAGCCAATCCCCTCCTGCATGAGACTGAAACCCGGGCCAGAGGTAGCTGTCATGGCCTTAGCCCCGGCCCAAACAGCCCCGATGACTGAGCAGATAGAGGCTAATTCATCCTCCATCTGCATGAATACTCCATTTACATCTTTAAATCGGATGGAAATTCGTTCCATAATCTCACTGGAAGGTGTAATAGGATAGCCAGCATAATACCTACAATTAGCAGCTATAGCCCCCTCGGCTACCGCCTCATTACCGGAAAAATAATAGGTTCTGGGGGGGAGTGTGCTCGCTATTTCTTCAAATTTCATAGGTGAGGTAAGGTGATAAGAATTTCTTTTAGGTAAAGGCAATATTAGGTTAAATTCGCTTGCATGTCAATGAAAAGGTATCGCAAGATATAAAGACTGGATATGATTCTCTCATTGAAAGGCTTAACAGCGACAGTGATGGATAGTAAGAACCTGGCAAAGTCCGAGATAGTGTATAAGACTCCAAATCTGGGCAAATGACTCCTACTGACCCCACGTTTTGAAGGTCAGGACTTATAAATACAATAGAGTATTTAAGGTCATTATAGACTCCATAATTATAATATGAAGAGAAATCGATCAATCCATGTGATGAGCATTTCATAAATTAGATCATATGCATTCATCAAGAATGAGCTAAAGGTAATCCTCAGAGGGAAGGAGCAACTATTGCTTTAGGATATAACATGATAGAAGCGGAGCTACTTCAAAGTATGTCCATGCCTTTCTCGGCAACCAGCCATAAATCTCTTGACATTCCTGCCTTCTTGTACAAAGATTTTTTAGACAAAATGGAAAGGAACATAGAGAAATGAAAATAGATATTAACTGTGACATGGGAGAGAGTTTTGGTGCTTATAAATTAGGCCTTGATGAAGAGGTTATTAGATATATAACCTCGGCCAATATTGCCTGTGGGTTCCATGCTGGTGACCCCCTCGTAATGGAAAAGGCAATCTCCCTGGCAAAAAATCATGGGGTGTCCGTGGGGGCCCATCCTGGTTTCCCTGATCTGATGGGATTTGGGAGGCGAAATATAGATGCTACATTGACTGAGATAAAGGGTTATGTGATTTATCAAATAGGTGCATTGCAGGCTTTTGCCAAGGCTCAGGGGTTGAGGGTTGAGCATGTAAAACCCCATGGAGCTCTCTATTTGATGGCGGTAGAAGATGAAAAGATATCCGAAGCTATTGTAGATGCCATTGCCAATGTTGATAAGGATCTAATTTTTGTCGCATTGGCTGGATCTAAAGGCGAAATGATGACCAAAATCGGGGAGAGGGTTGGCTTAAGGGTAGCCTATGAGGCCTTCCCAGATAGGGCATACACACCAGAGGGTACCTTAGTTTCTCGAAGACAACCCGGGGCTGTTATTAAGGACCCGGACGTGGTAGCCCAAAGGGCATTGAGGATGGCCAAAGATGGAAAAGTGGTGGCTATCGATGGCACAGAGATCCCTTTTCGGCCAGAAACCCTGTGTGTACATGGAGATACGCCCGGTGCTGTAGATCTGGTGAAAAAGATTCGACAGACCTTAACCGAAGCAGGTGTGGAGGTAACTTCCTTATCTAAATTTGTTTGATCTAATACAGCTGTTCATGTAGCCACCAAGGCGCTAAGACACAAAGAATAGACCTGCCCGCCATCGCTCTCGCTCTGGCGAGGCGGGCGGGTATGAGTTTTATCCCTATCTGACTAGGAAGAAGGCATTAAAAGAAAGGGTATTAAAAGAATAGCTCTCTAATCTTGGTGCCTTTGTGTCTTAGTGGCTGAGTAAAATATGATCTAATTAATCCTTGAAGGAAAAATCATGTGCGATAAACCTCGATTTCTCCTGGCAGGGGACAGAGGCTTCCTGGTGGAATTTGGGGCCTCCATTAACCCCGAGATCAATCAAAAGGTACGGCAAATCTTTTTATCATTGGAAAAGATGCCTATAGAGGGAGTTACCGAAGTAATCCCTACCTACCGTTCTATTCTCATCTCTTATGATCCATTCAAGACCAATCCTGAAAGACTAAAGACAAGAATATTGGATCGTGAAAATAATCTGGACAAATGTGATATACCTCCACCAGAGACTATTGAGATTCAGGTTGCTTATGGAGACGATTTTGGTCCAGACCTTGAATTTGTAGCCCAACACAACAAGCTGACCCCGGAGGAGGTTATCCAGATCCACACCTCCGGAACCTATCTTATATACATGATCGGTTTCACACCTGGATTTCCCTTTTTAGGCGGATTATCTGAGAAGATATTTACACCCAGGCTTGAAAAGCCACGGCAATTGGTGCCCGCTGGTTCTGTTGGAATCGCCAACAATCAGACAGGCATTTATCCCATCGATAGTCCGGGAGGATGGCAGCTTATCGGGAAAACACCAATAAGGCTCTACGACCCAAACGGCTCTCCCCCTATACTTCTGAAGGCTGGAAATTACCTGAGGTTCAAGAGTATTTCGAAGAAAGATTTCCAGGAGATTGCGGTGAGATATAATGGCTAAAAAAATGGAGATCTTTGAAGTCATCCAACCGGGGGCATATACAACTGTCCAGGATAGGGGTCGATTTGGCTATCAACAATTCGGCGTTCCTGTATGTGGAGTGATAGATTCATTCGCCTACAGAGTGGCAAATGCCCTGGTTGGAAATTTTCAGGGTCAGGCGGTTTTGGAGGCAACTGTTATCGGGCCTACCCTGAAGGTTTTAAACCAGGGGTTGATTGCTATTACTGGTGGAAACCTCTCACCCTTTCTTAATAATACCCCCCTACCCATGTGGGAATCTGTAGCCATCCATCCAGATGACATACTTCAATTCAAGGGCGTCAAAAGTGGATGTCGTGCCTATATAGCCGTGGCAGGCGGTATCGATGTCCCTATGGTTATGGGCAGCCGTTCCACATATGTAGCAGGGAAGATTGGTGGGATCGACGGCCGACCCTTGGCAGCAGGAGATAGGCTGAATAAGGGAGAAGGCACAGGAAAAATTGGAGTCCGTTTTCATTCAGACCTTATTCCCACCTATTTGAGTAACATAGAAATTCGGGTTATTTTGGGGCCCCAAGATGATTATTTCTCCGAGGATATCAAAAAATTCTTCACCTCAACCTTCAAGGTGAGCACCAAATCGGACCGGATGGGATATCGGCTCGAAGGGGACCCGATTGTACATAGAAAGGGGGTCGAAAAGAGCATTATCTCCGAGCCCAGCGTGCCTGGTGGCATCCAGGTTCCCCCTGATGGCCAACCCATTATACTCTTGGTCGAACAAACGGTTGGGGGATACACCAAGATTGCAACAGTCATCTCATCTGATATAGGTAAGGTGGGGCAGGCAAAACCGGGCGATCGGATCCATTTCCGACAGGTAGAGATCGAGGAAGCCCACCGGATCCTAAGGGAGGAAAAGGAAAAGATAGAGTCAATAAAAATGTTCCTCAGATGATAGTTTATATTGCTTAAAAGCCCATGCCTGTGTTAATAACTTAGTGAAATTGCGAAAAGGTGATAATAGCCTTTAATCTATGCCTTAGAATTACCAAGATCAAGATAGACCTGCTCCAATGGCCGGGAAAAGACTGAGATGGCTTCGAAACCGCAATCAGGGGATAAGGTATTGCTCCACGAAAGGAGATGGCAAGAGATCCAACAGTTCCGTGATAGTGGGGGAAATCTTGCCATAATACCTGTAGGAAGCGTCGAGCAACATGGTTTTCACCTCCCCCTGGGAACAGACAGTATGGTGGCCATAAGAGTTGCCCAAGATGCAGCACAGCGAACAAACGTGATTGTGACGCCTCCACTATGGTTTGGCTGGAGTCCACATCATCTGGCCTTACCAGGAACGATCTCCATAAGACCCCAAATCCTCATTGAAATGCTGTTTGACGTCCTGAGTTCTCTGGCCACTCACGGCTTTGACCGATTTGTCATTGTCAATGGCCACAGGATAGTGAATATCCCCTGGCTTCAAATCTCTGCTGAGAAGGCCCAACGCGAACTGAGTGTGAAGGTTGCTATTTTCGACCCAGCATACATGTCCAAAGAAATCGCTGATCGAATTGGCTTTGGCGAGGTTGGCCATGCAGAAGAAATAGAGACGTCTCATATGTTGCATATTATGCCACACCTGGTCCAGATGGAAAAGGCCAGGGATTATGTTTTACCTGAAAAAAAACTATATAATATTGACCCGAGAATACCAAAAGATACTCTCTGTTATGTGCCGGGTACAGCCAAAGACCTAAGAAAAATAGCTAAGGAGTCAGGAGGAACCTCCGGAAGACCCAGCCAGGCAAATGCTGAAAAGGGGAAGCAGTTGCACGAGCACCTGGTTGCGAGATTGATTGAGGTCATAACTGAATTGAATAAAGGCCCTGGCAAATGATGGATGAGAAAGGAGGTGATAATCTTTACAAAGGGATAGAGGGATAACCGGTCAAGCATTTCGAAAGTAAACCTATAAATTAGTAGGAGGCAAAAATGGGTACAAAAAGAAAAATAACCGGTCGATATTTTTTAAAGGTGATCGTAGGATTGCTTGTCGTAGGTGTAGCATTGTCTATGGGGTTTGGGATGACTATAGCTCAACCCCCAGAGGTGAAGATAGGTGTTATCTATCCACTTTCCGGTCCGGTTGCGCATGCAGGGAAGATGTCCAAGGATGCTGTCGCCCTGTGCGTGGACTACATCAACAACAAATATCCAGACCTGCCGATTCCCATCGGAAATTGGGAAGGGATTCCAGGCCTAAATGGAGCGAAGATAAAGCTGATCTTTGCAGACCATAGAGGAGAGCCAGACAGGGGAGCAGATCTAGCGAAAAAGCTTATCTTAGATGACAAGGTTGTCGGCATTTGCGGATGCTACCACAGTTCAGTAACCAAGACAGTGAGTACCGTATGCGAGAAGTACAAAATACCCATGATAAACCCAGAATCCACATCTCCTGTTTTAACCAAGAGGGGCTATAAATGGTTCTTTAGGGCCACGCCGCACGACAGAATTTTTGTAAGAGACTTTTTTGAGTTCCTCGAGCTTCTGACTCAGGGGAAGGTGTCTGGTGTTAAGGCTGTCCCCAAGGAGGAGATAGATGAAATTGGTGTCTGTACAGAGAACACTGAATGGGGGGCAGGAACCAGAAATGTTATAAAGGAATTTGCCAAAAAGTATGGGTATAAGATAGTGTCAGATGTAATATATGCCCATGAATCACCCGATTTGACTGCCGAGGTTCGAAGGCTTCTGGCACCTAAACCAGAGACCCTGATGTTCGCTTCATACATCTCAGATGCCATCCTTTTAACCAAGACCATGAAGGAATTTAAGGCAAAAGCGAATATTTTCTGGTCACAAGACGTTGGCTTTTACCAACCAAAATACATGGAGACCTTTGGTCCGGCTATTAACGGAATCCTTAACCGTACCGTGTTCTCCAAGAAGCTTTTTGCCGTAAAGCCTGTTGCAAAGTATATAAACGTGGAATTCAAAAAGAGGTCCGGAGTGGATTTTATGGGTACTTCTGCCAGGGCATTCACCGGTATGCAGGCTTGGGCTTATGTCCTCAATAAAGCTGGATCTACAGATCCGGAAGCCATCCGAAAAGCAGCAGAAACGATCGAAATACCCGGTAAAGAGTTGATCGTGCCATGGAAAGGAATCAAGTTTGAGAATGTGGGTGGAGAGACAAACCAGAATACCTGGTCCAGTGGTTTGATTGTTCAATATCAGGCTCAACAGCCCGAGATTATCTATCCCCTTGATGTAGCTACAGCTAAGTTCATCTATCCATGGCCGGGATTGAAATAGGAGGCCTTGGAATCACAGGAGATATTGGAGACAGAACAGATGGACCTACCTGAGTTGTGAGCTTGGGTAGGTCCAAATTTGTCAATCCGAGGAATATCTTATGGAGATGTTATTATCAACAACAATATCTGCGTTGCAAATGGGATTGCTTTTTGCCCTGGTTGCGTTAGGACTTGCCATTATATTTGGAGTAATGAATATAGTAAATTTTGCCCATGGCGAATTCCTTATGATCGGCATGTATACCGCATTTCTCACCGCAACAGTCCTGTCCGTGGAGCCGCTGTTGACCCTGCCAATAGCCGCGATGGTTGGCTTTCTATTGGGTATAGCCTCGTATTATATGCTCATCAGATATCTGCTAAAGGGGCCTATGATCGCTCAACTCTTGGGTACCTTTGGATTGATGATTTTCCTGAGATATCTGGCCATGTGTATCTTCGGCCCCGATTACAAAACCCTTGAACACGGATGGCTTATTGGTAAAAGCATTAAGTGGGGGCCTGTGTTGCTCAGTTATCCTCGATTAGGGACTGCTGTACTTAGTTTGATGGCGTTTGGAATCATCTACTGGCTGATGGACTACACCCGCTTTGGAAAGGCATTAAAGGCAACAGCACTTGACGTAGAGGCTGCAAGCTACATGGGTATAGACACGGAAAATATGAGGGGTCTTGCATGGGGCCTGGGAGGGGCCACTGTGGGAATTGCCGGGGCCCTGCTGATGAATTTCTACTATGTCTTTCCAACTATAGGAATGCTCTTCTGTATGATCGCCTTTGCAACGGTAGCCCTGGGTGGATTCGGATCGATCAAGGGGGCTTTTCTTGCTGGGTTGATCATGGGCCTGATCATAGATCTGGGGGGTACATATGTGGGCCCCCAATATAAATTAGCCCTCGTTTATCTTACCTTCTTTCTCGTAGTAGCAATAAGACCTAAAGGACTTTTCGGGTGGTGATGCAAATTAGAACACTGAAAGATGCGCTATCGTTCGGAGATTTACCTGCATCGGAGAGGATTGGTTTCATCCTTTTCATTATCTTCTGTCTTATCTTTCCCTGGATCATAAAAGGAGGTTTTGCTCAAGCGGTTATGGTCCAATTTCTCGTTTTCTGCTTATATGGGCTTGGATGGAATCTCATCGGAGGGTATGGAGGGCAGGTAGCCCTGGGACAGGCGAAAAATGTTGGAATGTCTGCTTACACTGTGGCCTTGCTCATGGTTCGGTGGGATATTTCATTTTGGGCATCCACTCCTTTAGGCGTGATAGAGGCAACTATCGAGTCCTTTATCCTCGGCTATTTTCTATTCAGGCTTAGAGGCCACTACTTTGCTATTGCCACAATTGCTGTCTCGTTAGTCTGGCAGCAATTATTTATCAATTGGAATTTTGTAGGGGGAGCCCGGGGTATAGAGTTACCTTTAAGGGAACCCCCGAATTTCATTTATATGCGGTTCGACTCTGATATTTACTATCACTACTTTGCCTTCTTGCTGGTGATGTTGGCCATTTTATATATGAATTGGTTCAGGAAATCCAAGCTGGGATATCAATTGCGGGCGATAACCTCAAACGAAGATGTTGCAGAAAGCCTGGGGATCAATGCCCATTGGGTTAAAGTCAAGGCCTACTGCATTACGGGTGTCTTTGCAGGTATGGGGGGAGCCTTCTACACCGTGTACTACGGCTATATAGACCCCTTCTCAGTAATGCATTTAGAGCTGTCCATTATGATCGCCTTGATGACCATGATAGGCGGCGCAGGCTCCATGTGGGGGCCAATAATCGGTGCAATGATTTTGATTCCCTTAGATCGTTACTTGGGTGCCTGGCTTGGAGGAAGAGGAATTATCGGGGTGGACTTCATGATTTACGCTATGATGGTGATGATAATATCAGCCTATGAACCCAGAGGGATCTGGGGTATAATTGAGAAAGCTCGAAGGAAGAGGTAGGTGGAGGTGCCATGCCATTTTTGGAAGTGATCGATTTGACCAAGGATTTCGGCGGTGTAGCTGCTAACAGCCATATCTCTCTTGAGATTGAAAAGGGAGAGATCATCGGGCTGATAGGTCCGAACGGTGCTGGAAAGACTACCCTGTTTAACTGCATTGTTGGATATCACAAGCCGGACCAGGGTACAATCCTATTCAAGGGCAAGAATATCATCGGACTCAAACCCTTCCAGACGAATCGTGAGGGGATTGGCAGGACCTTTCAAATTATAAGTATTTTAGGAGTCCTTACTGTCTTGGAGAATGTCATGATAGGGTCCTTTTGTAGAACATCCGATCGTCGAACCGCAATGCAAGAGGCCTCCGAAATACTGAATCTTTTGGAATTGGAGAAAGACGGTAAAGCTTATCTGACTGAATTGCCTGTAGCCACTCAGAAGCGAGTTGGCCTTGCCACGGCCCTTGCTACCAAGCCAGAGCTCCTGATGCTTGA
>JAUWZV010000149.1 GCA_030615105.1 Desulfobacteraceae bacterium | reverse complement strand
CTCTGATAGCAATAATCCTATCCCTAAAGAGTTCTTAACAGTCCCTGATATAAGAGTCCCGGCCTCGGTCACGCCTAAATGTAAAGGATAATCAACCTTCTCACTCAGAAGCCTATATGCCGATATCATCTGCCAGACATCTGATGATTTCAGGGAGATCTTAATAAGATGGAAATCTAAATCTTCCAAAATCCTTACATGACTCATGGCACTCTCAACCATAGCTTCTGGTGTCGGATGACCATACTTTCTCAGAATGGCCCTGTTAAGAGAGCCAGAGTTAACCCCAATCCTTATAGGAACAGAATGAGTGCGAGCAGCTGCAACAATTTCCTGAATTTCTTTCCTTCCACCAATGTTGCCTGGATTCAATCTTAGCCCATTGGCACCGTTCTCTATAGCTGCCAAGGCAAGGTTGTAGTCAAAATGAATATCGGCAATAATCGGAAGAGAAACTAAAGATTTTATCTCTCTAAGGGCAGAAGCAGCCTTCATATCTGGCACTGCAAGGCGAACAAGCTCACAGCCAGCGTCGTTCAAGCGGTCTATCTGTTTTACAGTGACATCTATATCCTGGGTTGGGGTATTGGTCATAGATTGTACAACTATCGGTGCCCCACCGCCTATCTTTACCCCACCTATATTTATCTGTCTGCTAAAACGTCTTTTCATTGCCCGCCCCTTAACATTTAAAATTAACTGATAGATATACCCCTGTCAAGGCGATTTCTCCTAATACTGAACTTACAATAACAATATCAGGTACCATGTATAACACCCTGATGAGCAATGCCTTTATAGCGCTTTTTTACTAATTTCTGCGTAACTGCTCAATATTCAGAGGAATGATAAAAGGCTTACGCCTCAATTCCTAAATAGGAGTTTACCCGTAAGGGTTTTATCCACAGTGTATTGAGTAATTACATTTCTGCACAATGTAAGGAGAGGGATATAAAGATTTTCTCTTGCACAATATCACTAAATTCTGTTACATTTGCAATATAAGTTAGTAAAATTAAGATAAAAAGATTGTAATTACTCAGGTATCTTGCCACAAAGGCACCAAGGCACCAAGATTATAGAATTATTCTTTATAATAGTCTTTTTAATGCGTGGCACATTGAAATTAATGAGAAAACTCCGTTATTCAATTTATATTCATCTTCTCTTTGGGCCTTTGTGCCTTGGTGGCTGAATAGTTACAAAAGATTCAACTTTTTATTTTTACTGAAAGCTGAGTACTTACAAACGTTAGTAGAAACTTTAGAGATTAGGGAGGAAAACATGTCTGAAGAAGAAATACATGGTCCAGGATTTATTGTTAAAGATAAAAGAACTTTCGATAGTCAGGGAAGGGTAAAGGAAGAATTTGGAAAGGCTGAAAAGGAAGAAGAAAGGGGGGAGGAAAAAGAGAAGGAGAAGGAAGAGGGTTTTGCTCCCTTGCCAGAAATTAATTTTTCCTCCTTCCTTCTCTCACTTAGCTCTTCAACCCTCCTTCACCTTGGTGAAATTGCAGATCCTCAGTCGGGGGGTAAAAAGAAAGACTTGGCCTTGGCTAAACAATCAATTGATATTATCAGCCTTTTAAAAGACAAAACCAAGGGCAATCTTACCCAGGAAGAGGAGAAACTCCTGGAGCATCTTCTCTACGATCTACGCATGCGTTTTGTTAAAGCAAGCGAATAATAATGTCCTCCACGCCAACAATTGAGAAATCCAACTCCCATTTCATTAATAAGACCACAATTGAAATCTTGGCCCCAGCTAAGTTAAATTTATTCTTAAAAATTACTGGGCAGAGGGTTGATGGGTATCACGAGTTATTGTCTATTTTCGTTCCAGTGGCTCTCTATGACAAGTTAAAGATAAGAAAGTTAGAAAAGGGATTGGAAGTTTGTTATAGCGGCAGGCAACTACCCGAAGGTCAAAATAATTTAGTTAATAGAGCAGCTATTTCTTTTTTTGAAAAAACCGGGATCAAGAAAGGGGCCAAAATCACCCTAATTAAAAAAATACCTATCTCCTCTGGTTTGGGTGGTGGCAGTAGTGACGCAGCAGCGACATTGAAAGGGCTAAACCAGCTTTGGGGAAGCCCCCTCTCAAAAGAAGATCTTGAAAAACTCGCCCTTTCTCTTGGTGCAGATGTTCCATTCTTTCTCCTGCAAAGGCCGGCTATAGCCAGGGGGATTGGAGAAATAATTCAACCAATAAAAAATTTTCCTCCATTTTGGTATGTTATTGTTAGTCCGAATCTTATGGTATCAACAGCATGGGCATATAAATCAATTAAATTAAATTTGACAAATAAAGAGATTCAGAATATATTAGATACTTTGAAAAAGAGCATTTTCAATATCCCAGATATACTTTCCAATGATCTTGAAAGTGTTACTCTTAGTAAATATCCTTTTCTTTGTTCAATTAAGGCCTCCTTAATAAAGTTAGGTGCTCTTGGTGCATTGATGACTGGTAGTGGCCCAAGCCTATTTGGCCTTTTTGACTCAGCTAAAAAGGCCCATGAAGCTGGTAAGATTCTTGAATCATATGATAAAAGGGATGTGTTTGTAGTTAAAGGATTGAGTTAGATATCTGCCTTTAGTGGATTTGTTGAAAAATGGAAAATGCAAAATTTAAACAGTATAAACAAAATAATTTTGCAATTTGCATTTTGCAATTTTCATTTTTTTATTGGGGTGTCGTCAAGCGGTAAGACACGGGCCTTTGGAGCCCGCATTCGGAGGTTCGAATCCTCCCACCCCAGCCATCAGCAATGGGATCATTTTTAAGTTAGATTAGAAAAAGAGGAAGATCCTATGGATGAACTTATTGATAATTTGAAGCTATTTAGTGGTACATCCAACGTAAACCTAACAAAAGAGGTGTGTGAGTATCTTAATATCCTTCCCGGGGAAATGGTAAACAAAACCTTTAGTGATGGAGAGATTCAGGTTGAAATAAATGAAAATGTAAGAGGAAGAGACACATTTATCATTCAGTCAACATGTAGCCCGGTTAATGATAACCTGATGCAGCTCTTGATAATCACAGATGCACTCAAAAGGGCCTCTGCAAAAAGCATAACAGCTGTAATCCCTTATTATGGATATGCGAGGCAGGACAGGAAGGTCAAGCCCCGAGTTCCTATAAGTGCAAAGCTCGTAGCTGATTTGATAACTGTAGCTGAAGTGAATCGGGTAATCTCAATTGATCTTCATGTTGGGCAGATCCAAGGATACTTCAATATTCCTGTGGACAATCTGTTCGCAGCGCCTATTATCCTGAACTACATTCGGAAGCATTTTAAAAACAATCTATCAATAATTTCTCCTGATGCTGGTGGTGTAGAGAGAGCACGGGCCTTTGCCAAGAGGCTTAATGCGTCTTTAGCTATAATAGATAAGAGAAGAGAGGAACCTAATGTTGCCGATGTCATGAATATAATTGGGGATGTAAAAGGAAAAGCAGCCATTATCCTTGATGACATGGTTGATACAGCTGGGACGCTGGTTAAGGCTGCTCAGGCATTAATCAAAAATGGGGCAGCAAATGTTTACGCCTGCTGCACCCATCCAGTCCTCTCTGGTAGTGCTATAGAAAGGTTAGAGGAATCACCTATTGAGTCACTTGTAGTAACAAATACAATTCCATTAAATAAAAAGGCCTCTGAGTGTTCCAAGATTAAGGTTGTTTCAGTGGCAGAGATCCTTGGAGAGGCTATAAAGAGAGTATATTTTTCAAGATCTGTCAGTTCTCTATTTGTGTAATCATAAGATGTGTGATTTAGGGATTGCGGCCTGCCCTGCCAGCCATCCCCGTCCCGAGACCGGTACGGGATCGGGAGGCGCATATCCTATGTATGCAAGCATATGGCCAGATAATCAGGCCTGCCCGACATCCGGCAGGCGGGTCCGGGCTAGGGATTATGAATTTAGGAATTGAAGAATTGTTGCTGGTTGCTCTTTAATGGTTTATCCTTTTTAAGTAGCAACGGATAAAAATGAACGGATAACTTTAGGTACTTAATTTGGGGTTAATAAATGGCTAATATACAATTAGATGCTAAAAAAAGAACCAAAACAGGTAAAGGCCCAGCCCGGAAACTAAGAAGCATGGGCCAGCTTCCTGCCATACTTTATGGCCCGGAGATGAACCCCATTATGCTTTCCATAGATTATATGCAGCTCGAAAAAGTCATCAAAGGAAAAACTGCTGAAAATATTATATTTGATCTTAGGATAGACTCTGATGACAAAGGGCAATCCAAAAGAGTAAGGATAAAAGAGATGCAGAGGGTTCCGGTTTCAAGAGATTACCTTCATATAGATCTTTACGAGATACCCACGGGAAAAGAAATAGAGGCAGATATTCCTGTTAATCTAATGAATACACCAATAGGGGTAACAAATGGAGGTATTTTACAGCATATTCGGAGGGTGTTAGGTGTGTCATGTATGCCAGAAGATCTTGTAGATAAAATAGATATTGATGTATCAGCCCTTGATATCGGACAGTCCCTTCATATAGGGGATATTTCCTTTCCTCCGGGTTTGAAATCTATGGAGGATGAGAATCTCACCATTGCCACAGTGGTTGCCCCGACCATAGAGGTAGAAGAGGTAGAAGAAGAAGGGGTAGAGGAAGAAGAGGTAGAGGGAGCTGAAAGAGAGGAAATAAAAGGCGAAGATAAATCCTAAAAACATATATTTGATAGTAGGGCTTGGTAATCCAGGCACTGGATACAAAAACAGTCGACATAATCTTGGATTTAAGGTTGTTGATCTTTTATGCACCAAATTAGACCTTCATTTATCTGATCAACGCTTTCAAACCCTTAGCACAATCACAAATTACCATGATAAAAAGATAGTATTGGCCTGCCCACAAACGTTTATGAATAGATCCGGAATTGCAGTTGAGTATTTAGTAGAACACTATAGGCCAGAGATAAGAAATATAATGGTTGTTCATGATGACATTGATTTAGATGTAGGTCATATAAAGATTGTCCGCGGCGGAGGGACAGGAGGTCATCATGGGGTAGACTCTGTAATCCATCATCTTGGAACAGATGGATTCAACAGGACCAAGATTGGAATAGGGCGGCCACAGTATAATGAACCAATTGAGGATTTTGTTTTAAGCCCTATTTATGACGATCAACAAAAAACAATCAAAGATGCACTTCATATAGTAGCAGAGGCCATTGAATCATTCATTTTGGATGGAGTGGAGGCTGCAATGAATAAATTCAATCCTTTAAGGATTAGGGGGGAGGAGGTAGAAAGATAATGCAAGGACTAACTGTTTATGCGCCTTATTTAGGTATTCTGGGTCTTATAATCGCCTATCTAATATTTCTTTATGTCAAAAAACAACCCAATGGAAGTGAGCTTATGAAGGATCTGGAGGATATGATCCATGATGGTGCCATGGCATTTTTAAGGAAAGAATATTCAGTTCTGGTGTTTTTTATAGCCATCGTTTTTCTTTTACTTGGGTTTGGTATATCCTGGAGAACGGCTATTGCCTTTGTGACCGGGGCATTCTGTTCTATGTTAGCCGGATTTTCCGGTATGAGTGCTGCTACCAAAGGAAATTCTCGAACAGCAGATGCCGCGAATAAATATGGGCAGGCTAAGGCCCTTAATGTCTCTTACTTTTCTGGTTCGGTAATGGGCATTTCCGTCGCCAGTCTCGGTCTCCTTGGACTT
>JAUWZV010000027.1 GCA_030615105.1 Desulfobacteraceae bacterium | reverse complement strand
AAGTCCACGTTCATTTAGTCTCTGGCTAAGTAAGGCATGGTTAATTAAAGAAATCTCACTTGAAGTTGATGCCAAAAACAGGTTGAAGTCCCCGGGGATAACAAAAACATAAGGATAAACCCCTTTAAGGGTATTAAGGATACAGGCGTTGAGATCTCTCAATTCCTCGCTTAAGTAGGTTAGAGAACCAGGTAAAGCCATAACCAGTATACCGCCTTTCTCAAGCCTCCCCTTAACCAGAGAGAAAAACTCTTCAGAAAAGAGCCTGTTTATCTGCAAGGTTGATGGGTTAGAGATGCCGACCAGAACCAGGTCATATCTGTGAGGGGTTCTCTTGATAAAGAACCGGCCATCCAGATATTCGATATTTACTCGAGGGTCAGCGAGCTCGGCTTCTATCAAGGGGGCAGGAAATCTCTCAACAACTTCTAGCATTAAGGGATCGAGCTCAGTATAGTCAACCCTTTCTACCGGGTGTTTCAAGATCTCATGGATCACCCCTCCTGCCCCGCCACTAATAACAAGCACCTTTTTTGGTGAGGGGTGAGAAAGCAAAGGTAGATGAACAAACTCCTCTACAAAGGTTATATCTGGAACCGGGGTGGTAACGATGGAAATCCCATCAGAGAAAAAGGTGTATTGTTCACCCCTTTGGGTAACTGTGATATTTCCATAGATAGAATTCTGATAATGGATTACCTCCTGCCCCCTCCACTGCTGGCTTATGGAAAGATGATGAATCTTATCTGCATTTGAACTAAGGATTAAATAGGCACACAAGACTAAGAATATTGCTGACCCGACTGCCAGAGCCCTGTTAGTTAGAGATTTACGGGGAGAAGGTCCCAGAAGAAGGAGGCACAAGAGGCTGTTTAAAAGCGCTACCCCCAAGGCTATCTGTATGGAATGGAGAAAGGGGACAAATATATAGGTAAAAGCAACTGCCCCTACAATTGTGCCCAGCGTTTCATGAACATAGACCTTACCAATGGAAGATGCCTTACCTTTTGAAACGTGGTGGAGGGAATATAGTTTGCAGCCAAAGGTAAATAATGCCCCATGGGTGATACTCAGGGGAGCAAAAATGAGGAAAGAGGAATAAAAAATGGAAATTACCCCCAGGCCTTCCCCCGGGATAACCCCTATAAGCTCCTTTAAGATTCGGGTTGAATAAACCGCCAGGGGTAAGCACAGGGAAAAAAGGAGCTGTATGCCAACGAATGCCTCAAGCCTCTCTTTGAGGTGCTCAACCCTTTTGCCCACAAAGAGGGAGCCAAAGGCCTCCAGGATAAGCCAGTTGGCCAAAATAATCCCGATCGCCAGTTCATTACCGGCAAAGACTACTAAAAATTCTCTCAAAAGTAGGATCTGGACAACAATACCACTAAAGCCCATCACCAGTATGGCAAAAACAAGGCGTCTTCTCATTTATTTCCAGATCCCGGGGATTTTATGGCCACAAAACTTACACTTCCCCTCTGTCAGGTTATTCCTTGAAACCATAAAATGGATACGGTGAATTAGCCTTTTTCCGCAATTTGGGCAGAAGGTGGAGTTATATTTATGGCCTGGGACATTGCCAATGGTTACATATTCTAAGCCCACGCCTTTAGCAATCTTATGGGCTTCTTCCAGCTTCTTTATAGGCGTTGGCGGGAGGTTGGTAAGTTTGTAAGCGGGGAAAAAGCGGGAAAAATGTAGAGGTGTATATTCTCCCAGATTCTCTTTGATCCAAAGGCACATCTTTTTCACATCCTTAGGGTTATCATTCAGGGTGGGGATGTGTAAATTTACGATCTCAAGCCACCTGCCTTCTTCTCTAATAATCCTCAATGTCCTCAGTACCGGATCAAGTTGGGCAGAGGAGGTGCCCTGATAGAATTCTTTAGTAAAACCCTTTAGATCGATAGTTACTGCATCTGTATATTTGAGGAGTTCCTTTAAGGGTTCGGGATTCATTCCTCCATTAGAGTGCCAGAGGATCCTTAACTCCCTCTTTTTGGCAAGCCTGGCAATATCGTAAACATATTCATAAAAGCTGGTTGGCTCATTATAGGTAAAGGAGAGGGTGGGGATCTTCTTCTTCAGGGCTATTTTCACTGCATCTTCTGGCAAGAGGTCATAGGTATATTCCATCTCCTCGATTGATCTCTGGGAGAGGTGCCAGTTATGACAGAATTTGCAACGAAAATTGCAGCCCGCAGTCCCAAAGCAAAGGATATTTGTTCCGGGAAGCATATGAAGGGCCGGCTCTTTTTCAATAGGGTCAACATGTACTGCTGAAGGTCTCCCGTAGACCAGATTATAGAGCCGGCCCTCAATATTCTCTTTATTGCGGCAAAAACTTCTCCCTCCCTCTTTCAGTATGCAGCCACGGAAACACACCCCGCACTTAACTTTATTATTGCCAAGCCTTTCATAAAACATCGCCTCTCGTAAAGAGAACGGGTCCCTTTTTGCCCATCCCCTTTTGGTCAATAAGCCAAATAAACCAGGAAAAAGTCCAAAAGAGGTTAAAAACAAACAGCCTCTCCTTAAAAACGCCCGGCGGGAAGTCTTTTCTTTAAGAAATCTTTCCATATTTCCCTCTGGGAGTATTTTGCAGGTTTTAAATGGGTTAAAATATTATTCATTTTCAAAAGCAAATTTTGGGTTAAAAAAGTGTGGGGAATTACCCAACAGATTATACTGCAAATTATACTGATAGTCAGTGAAATTTTATAAGTACGGGTACGATTGGCAAAATGACACGGAAGGGAGATAAGGGATTAAAAAGGATAACCTACAACGATCGACTGACATCATCAAAAATTGAAGATGGATTCTATTTCATCCTGTGGAATATCAAAAACCACATTATGGGGCTGCAGCTTTTCCTTCTTTATAAACTCAGGCAATCGGTTATGAATATCTGTCCATCCTGCTGAATGGTTAAAGGCAAGTTCTTCTTTAATGGTATTAATGCCGATATTCAATATGTCCTCTTTACTAAGATCAGTGCCGTACGTGGCATTGATTAATTTTTCAATCACATCATAAATGAGGGGCGCCTTTGTGGGCATGGCTAAGAAGCAAGACCCAACAGAGTCAATGGTAGCATTCAGTATCTGTGCATCGTAAGACTTTTTAACCTGACCCTCCTTTGACATAGAATCCCGGTAATCAAGACCTGCCGTATGATCAGCACCCATGGGTGAGGTACAATAGGTAACTCCCACTGCTTTACAGGCCCTTGGATCATGGGCCGGGATAGCCTGGCCTTTACAAACAGGAACCCTATCCAGACCAAGGAACTGCGAGGTAAAGGCAGTGCCCTGTCCTATAATCTTACCCATAGGTCCTCCCTCTTCCAACTCTTTTAAAGTCTCTAATACCTTTTGCTCGTCTCCAAACCTAATGATCCCTGCCTCCATTAGCTGAGCCATGGCGCTTCCCACCTCGATAGTATCCACGCCTAAATTGTCGCACATACTGTCCATCCGAGCTATTGCATCAAGGTTAGTAATACCTAAATTTGTACCAAGCATGGCCAGAGTTTCGTATTCCAGGGCAGAGGTGAGATGCTTGCCATCCTCTCCATGGAAGACTATAGAGCACTGGATAACACAACCGGGCATACAACCATGCATCCGTCCTCCTCTGCCTTGATTGACCTCGGAGATGGTCTCACCAAAGATATTTTCAATATCTTTAACAGGACCTCCATGATAATTCCAACTGGGCATGCTCCCCAGTTGGCTAAGAAAGCTGATTACACGTGGTGTTCCGAATTTTGATAATGATTGTGTACCCTTATCCCGTTTCAAGATTTCAAGCAAATCCCTTATTGTCTCCTTAAATCCCTCTTTGTCCAGAGGTTCGATAGCCCTTGTACCTTTGGCATTGATTACAATAGCCTTAACGCCTTTTGATCCCATTACAGCACCAAGACCACCCCTTGCTGCATGACGAGACGGTCTGCCATCCTGATCCGTAACTGCGATAGTAGATGCTGTCATTTTTGCTTCTCCTGCAGGCCCTATGGAAATGACCCCTATGTCCTTGCCATATCTATCTCGAAGGCTGTCAACAAGGTCGTAATTCATCTTCCCTGCCAAATCAGGAACCGGGAGGATCTGTGCCCCTTTGGAATCTATATAGATAATATAGATTTGATTTTCCTTTGGCTTTCCCTGTACAACAATTGCCTTGATACCCAAGCGGCCGAGTTTCTGGGCAGCAGTCCCACCGGCATTAGCTTCCTTGATGGTTTTGGTCAATGGACTTTTAGAGCCAAAGGAAATCCTGCCAAAGGATGGGGCCATAGTCCCAGCCAGAAGACCGGGTGCAACCACAACCTTGTTTTCATTGCTCAAAGGGTGGGTCATGGCTGGAACCTCTGTATTCAGAATCCTGGCGCTAAGACCTCTTCCTCCAAGTAACTGGTAGTCCTGTGGAGATTTTTCGGTTGTTCTTTTTAGCCCTGTCATATCTATTCGGATTATCTTATTCATTGCTACCTCCCTAACCCGGACAAGCCGGAACAAAAGTTAATCGTTATTTGTTACTGGTTATTTGTGTGAAACCACTTGTTGCGGATCGGGTTTGATGATCCGAATAACGATTAACGAATAACAAATAACAGGTGTGGCATCATGAATTTCCTGCCTGTCCCCAAATTTTCTGCCAGAAAAAACACGAATTTCATGACTTAGACACTAATAGTTGAGACAGATTGTTTATAACTCAAGATTGTTTGTAAGCGAGATTTTTCAAGTATTCATCCCACTCAATAGGCAAAAGATATTTCTTTTTGTTGTTACAATCCTTGCATGCAGGCACAAGATTACCCTTAGTGCTTTTTCCACCCCTGACAAGGGGTACAATATGATCCATGGTTAATTCCCCTGGGCCAACATGTCGCCCGCAGTAATAACAAACCCCCTTAGATACCTTTCGTTGCCACCATGCAGATTGCCTGAGTTTCCTGGACTGTTGCTTCTGCCTATCTATTTCTCTTTTATCTATTTCAGTATCAAAAGAAATTAATTTCTCTCCTTTCTCCTTAAGATTTCCAGGAAATATTCAAGATCTATCTCATCCTATACCATATCTAAAGCTTATCATAACTACAATTTTGAAGGAGACAAAAGAGATAGAGGCAAATATAAAGTGGATAGACTTTGCAAATTCAAATATCCTCCTTGAAATCCGCAATTAAGCGAAAAGCGGGGAAATATTGTAACGCGTGAAGGTCTCCTTGATTCGATGATTGATCTTATACAACATCAGATAATGGTCAATAAGAGTCAACCCGGAATAGGTTGTCATGTCCTGGGTTTTTAGGTGTTCGCTTTTAAACTTTAAATTCAGTAAAATCGGTTCAATTTTAATTCTTATCTGACATTTTCAAGTTTTTTATTGACAAATTAAAGATTTTATTTTTTATACTGACATAATATTACGTATTACGTAAGTAAAGCTTTATACTTTACTTCTGTTGTACTGATTTCGGTGAATCACTTCTTAATTCTGACAACTCTCACATCTTGTCCCAACAGGTTATACTATCGCCTGCAAAGGGTTTTTAGATGCCAAGACTTAGCGAGATAAAGATTTTACCCTTACAAGACCTTCACACTAATTCGGAAACGTCAAATTATGTTTTTAAAATACCCCATCGGCTTGCAGCGGGGTAATTCATTTGGCACATATGCGACGGAGGAGTTACCCACAGCCGCACCCGCCCGCTATTTGAGGGCAGCGGGCGCGACTATGGATAACTCCTAGGTGATTTAATAAGTAAAATCATTCAATTAGGAGTTTGAGAGATTCGGATAGACCCAACTTTTTTATATCTGGGCAAAGTTTAAGTTAACCCTTTAACAAACAAGGAGGTGTAATTATGTTTGCTTTCACAGGAAAGATTTTGAGGGTGAATTTGTCAGAGGGCAAAGTCTCAGTGGAAGATGTTCCGGAAGAGTATATGAAGAAATATTTAGGTGGAATAGGTTTAGCTAGCAAGTACCTTTATGATGAGGTACCAAAAGGAACAGATCCCTTGGGCCCGGAAAATAAATTGTTTTTCATGACCGGACCTCTGACGGGTACAATTTCACCGAGTGCCGGAAGGTATGATGTGGTAGCCAAGTCTCCCCTGACCGGCATATGGGGTCATGCAAACTCAGGAGGTCAGTGGGCAAACCAATGCAAAAGAGCCGGCTTTGATGGCGTTATCTTTGAGGGAAAATCGCCAAAGCCCGTATATCTTAAGATCGAGGATGGGGAGGCGGAACTTAGAGATGCGAGCCATCTCTGGGGTAAGCTTACGCCTGAAACCACGGACCGTATCATTGAAGAATGTGGGAAAGGTTTCCGGGTGGCCTGTATTGGTCCCGGGGGTGAGAACCTGGTGAAATACGCATGCGTGATTAACGAAAAGACCAGGGCTGCCGGAAGAACCGGAATGGGAGCCGTTATGGGCTCAAAGAATCTGAAGGCTCTAGCCGCCAGAGGCAAAGAGGCCCCGAAAATTGCTAAAGAGGCGGAGTTTAAGGAGGTATCCAAAAGACAATATGATCTGTTGAATGAGTCCATGTTGAAGGTCGGTTTTGAGTCCTTTGGCACCAATATGCTTATAGATATAGTCCATGCCAAGGGAGGACTGCCAACCCGAAATTTTCAAACAGGCGTATTCGATCAACTTGAGGAAATAAGTTCTCAGGCGTTGTCGGATAAGGTTCTTGACTCACAGATTAACTGCTTTGCCTGCCCTATTGCCTGCGGGCGGAAGACATCGATCAAGAAAGGCCCGTGGGAAGGAGAAAAAGGGGAAGGCCCGGAGTATGAATCGAATGTTATGTTGGGATCGAACTGTGATATCGGCGATATGGAAGCAATTACCAAGGCGAACTTTCTGTGTAATGATTATGGACTCGACACCATATCCACGGGAGTTGTGATCGGCTTTGCCATGGAATGTTATGAAAAGGGGATCCTGACCAAGGAACAGGCCGGCGGCCTCGAGATCAAGTTTGGAGACGCTGATATGCTGGTGGAGCTTACTGAAAAGATCGGAAAGAGAGAAGGTGTTGGTGACTTGTTGGCTGAAGGGACAAGGATAATGGCCCAAAAACTGGGGCAAGGATCTATAAAATTTGCCATGCAGGTAAAGGGTCTCGAGCTCCCTGCTTATGATCCGCGAGCCGCCAAGATATGCGGTCTGGGGTATGCGACGGCAATTCGTGGCGGGGACCATATGGCAGGTTACGTGCAGGGGCCCTCATTAATAGATACCCCTTTTCTGGTGATAGATGATAGTAAAATCGAGGACGCATTTGAAGTGAACCCGGCAGAGGCCCACGTGCTTGTGGATCAGGAGAATGCACTCACATTCTTTGATCTGGCCGGATGTTGTAAGTTTATGGGTTTCCTCCTGAAGGCCGAAGAATGGGTGGAGCTGGTAGCCACCTCGACTGGCTGGGATTTTGACGTAAAAGATTTTAGAAAAACCGGTGAGCGGGTCTATAACCTCGTTAGGGCATTCAACATCAGAGAAGGGATAACCCGGGCTGATGATAATCTCCCCGCGCGTTTTACTGAGGAGCCCTTACCGGAAGGGCCGGCCAAAGGCATGGTGATCTCCCAGGACAAATTAGATTTATTCCTGGACGCCTATTACGATCTTCGGGGGTGGGATAAGGAGACTGGAAAGCCAACCCGTGAAAAACTCACCGAACTGGGCCTGGAAGATCTGATTCCGGATGTATGGGGGTAAATAAGGCCTCATCTATCTCCTAAGGCCCCATCTTCCTCTGCTGGTTCAGGATACACAACACAGAACCAGCAGAGGACAAATTTTTTATTTTAGACTTTTAAAAAGTAAGATTTTTAGACCTTTGAAAATTGCCCTTTTTGTCATTGAAAGCAAAGCGTAGCAATCTCGATTTTATTGAATAATTCATGAGATTGCCACGCTTGCGCGCCGATCCATACTCCGTAGCAGGCTACTGCGGAGGACGGGAGCGCTACAGCGCACAGGCGCGTCGCATTGCTCCGACTCGGCCGAGCCCCTCGGCAGTGAGCTCGGGGCCGAACTGCTCGTCGTGGGCTCGCAATGACCAGAAACGTCATTTTCAAAAGTCCCATATTAAAAGAAAAGGAAGGAGTGAAAGTGAATATGTCCTACGCGGATAAACCATGGTTAAAGAGTTACTTCTTTGGTCCTTATAAGCTCAAGGAGAGTCTTGTCCCCTATCCGAAAGTTCCGGTATTCACGGCCTTAGATGATGCGGCCGAACAATACCCTGGCCAAACGGCTGTCCTCTTTGAGGAGAGGGAACTCAAATATAAGGACTTAAAGATCCAGGCAGATACGTTAGCGGCGGCCCTGGCCGGGTTTGGAGTTAAGAGGGGAGATCGGGTGCAGATATTCCTGCCCAACTGCACGGAGTTTATCATAAGCGATTGGGCTATCCTGAAAGCAGGCGCCTGTGTGGTTCCCACCAGTATCATGCGGACCGATAAAGGGCTTCTCCATGAAGCACGGAGTTCAAAGAGCCGGGTTATTATTTGCAGGGAAGAACACCTGGAGCGTGTATTGGGAATAAAGGACAAGTGCGATATTGAACATATTATCGTTGTCTCCTCGCCCACAATGGGAAAGGGTTATCCATCGATGGATCTCCCAAAAGGGGCCTATGAATTCAGGAAGGTATTAGAGGATAATGAACCCACGCCTCCCCAGGTTGAAATCGACCCCGTGGAGGATCTAGCTGAACTCGCTTTTACGGGGGGTGCCACAGGTGTCCCTAAGGGAGTGATGATTACCCATTTTAATCGATATACCAATTTCATGCAGAGTATTCCCTGGATGCTGAAGCCCATGTACCGGGGGTTTATTGGTAAGTCCTCTTTTTTTATCACCACTCCCCTGTTTCATGCCTACGGACATTTTATACAGCAGATGGCTGCTTACATGGCCCTTCGGATTATCTTAATGCCTGATCCGAGAGATAATGAGGGGATCGTACAGATAATGAGGAAATACCGTCCTTTTCTGGTTCCCACGGTTCCCACCCAACTCATGCGGATGGCCAAGGGTAAGGTGGGAAGGATGAACATCATGCCCATGTCCTGTGCGGCTCCACTCCCTGAAGAGATCTCCGAGGCAATCAAAAAGGAGATCGGTAATCCGGTCTCAGAAGCCTACGGTTTAACCGAGACAGGGCCTCTAACTCATATGAACCTTTCGGCCTTTTCCAAGATTACCGGTTTCATGAAGCAGGAAAAACGGGGGCTGGGTGTTCCAGTACCTGACACGGAGTGTAAGCTGGTAGACCCTGAAACTGGCAAAGAAGTTCCCGTTGGTGAGGTTGGGGAAATCGTCTCGAGAGGTCCACAGGTAATGAAAGGATACTGGCCCGAGCCGGGCTCTGGATTAAAAGATGGCTGGCTTCACACCGGGGATCTCGCCCATATGGATGAAGATGGCTATTTTTACATAAGTGACAGGGTCAAGGATATGATTAATGTCTCCGGGTTTAAGGTCTACTCCACAAGCGTTGATGAGGTGTTATTCAAGCATCCGGGTGTGCTCATGGCGATGGGTCTCGGAGTTCCCGATCCAAATATTCCGGGCAGCGAAAGGGTAATGGCAGTAGTGAGGCTGAGGGATGATTACAAAGGCAAGGTAACGGCAGAAGATATTATTAATATCTGCAAGGAGCATCTCCCACCCTATGCGGTTCCGAAATATGTCGAATTCAAGGATGATCTGCCTTTGACAGTATCAGAGAAGTTGTTTAAAAAGGAAGTGAGAGATGAGTTGGTTGAGAAGATGAAAGCAAGAGGAGAGCTAAAATAGAGGGCAAAGGAAAAGGAGGCTGTGCCTGATCCAGGACTGCAAGGAGTTTCACTTTAGATCTTAAGGGATTATTTTTTTCTTCTAACTGGGCCGCTTATGGCCCAGTCTTATATTGAAGCATTAGGATCAGAATTCACTAATTCGGGCAGAAATCCTATTTCCCAATCGCAGATGCAATTCCCGGGTTTTAATGGGAGGGATGGTTGGATGAATGGATGGCTGGATGGAAAACTGCTTGATATCCTGAGCATTACTCCATTACTCCAACACTCCATTACTCCTTTTCAAGCATTGAAGGTCATGGGAGATATAAAATGAGCGCTGAAGATAAGCTCAGATATGAGATTACAAAATGCCGTACTTGCGAGGCATGTAAGACTCTGCTGGATTTTTCATGCGTCGTATTCCCGGAAATGTTCAGGCTGGTGGATAAAGAGAGGGAAACGGGGGAGAAGATCAGTACCGATGAACTGAGAAAGCTGGTTGATCTGTGTAATTTTTGTGCTACGTGCCCCTGTTTAGACATCCGTGCGGCAATAATGAATGCAAAGACCGAGTATATGGACAGATATGGGCTGGGGTTTAGGATTCGGATCATAGAGAACGTGGAGCGTATAGGAAAACTGGGTGGCGCGCTTCCCCAGCTCACCAATTTCCTAATGCAAAATGAGGTTACCAGGGGCCCGATTAAAAACATGTTAGGGATTCATAGGGAGCGTAAAATCCCCAGTTTTCCCAAGGAAAACTTTCCGGAATGGATCAAGGGGCGCAAAAAGAATATCAGAGCAGGGACTAAGGAAAAGAAAAAAGTGGCCTATTTTGCCGGGTGTAGCGCCAGGTACTTTTTTCCGGAAGTGCCGAAGGCAGTGGTTGAGGTCTTTGAGAAAAACGGGATTGAGGTCTATTATCCGGAACAGCAATGCTGTGGCATACCAGCTATGCTGGAGGGAGACAGGAAGTTAACCCTGGAATTTGCCCGGTTCCAAGTGCCCCGTTTAGCGGAAGCCGTGGAAGAAGGGTATGATGTCGTCTGTTCCTGTCCCACATGTGGATATATGCTGAAGAAAATCTTAAAGGTGGGAGCCTATTTTTCCTCTGAATATCGAGATCTGGTAGAATCGAGTGATGGTTTTGTGAAAATTCCAATAGGTGAAAGTCCATTGTCCTCCACATATGGAGGCTTTGTATGGGTCCCTGTAGAGCTTTTTAAAGGAATGTTGAGGGATGAAGGCTACTTTTCTTCCATAAGCCCTAAAAAACGGATCATGGTGGCGGAAAATACTTATGATGTGGGTGAATATTTAATGATGTTGCACGAAAGGGGTGAACTTTACACAAGATTAGGGCCTGTCTCTGTCAGGGCGACCTATTACCCACCCTGCCACTTGAGGGAGCAAAGAATAGGGAGACAGATGTTGGTGTCGATACCATCTACACCTTTTCTTTTCCCCTCCCGCCTGAGGGAGCAAAGAATAGGAAGGCCATATCAAAATTTATTGGATTTGATTCCTGAATTGTCTTTGGATACGATCAACGGAAACTACTGCTGCGGCAATGCGGGCATTATGGGCTTTAAACAGGAGTTCCATCAGTTGTCCATTAAGATCGCAAGCAGGTTGATAGCAAAAATAAAGAGCATGAGCCCTGAAGTGCTCGCCACAGATTGCCTCAGTTGCAGGATCCAGTTCAATCAACTCACTCCTTATAAGGTAATCCATCCCATTCAGATTATAAAAGAATCGTACAGCAATTATCAATAAAATAGCGAAGTAATTTTATGACTTGATAAGTATTCCAGTTTAGGGTTAAGATAGGTATGGTTAAAGAAAAGCTTATTGACAAGAATAATCGCGTCATCAATTACCTGCGTCTCTCCATCACTGACCGTTGCAACCTGAGATGTACTTACTGCATGCCCGAGGAGGGGATCGATTTTGTACCGCATAGTGAAATCCTCACCTATGAAGAGATGCTTCATATTGTCAGGCTTTCTGTACAGAGTGGTATACGTAAGGTAAGATTGACCGGTGGGGGACCATTAGTCCGCAGAGGATTCATAAATTTTCTTAAAGGATTGTATAAGATAGAGGAATTGAATGAAATCACACTGACCACCAACGGTGTTTTGCTTAAAGAATACGCCGCTGAGATTAAAGCCTGTGGTATCTGTAGGATCAACATAAGCCTTGATACACTTAAGGCTGAGCGATTTTTTCATATTACTGGTCGTGACTATTTTAACCGGGTCTGGGAGGGGGTTCAGGAAGTGGAGTACTTGGGATTCGGACCCATCAAGATTAATGTGGTGGCCATCAAAGGCATCAATGATGACGAGATACTGGATTTTGCCCGTCTAACTCTGAAAAAGCCTTATCACATTCGTTTTATTGAGTTTATGCCCGTAGGCAAACAAAATAGCTGGAGTTATGAAAAATTTATCTCCACAGAGGAAATATATAAACAGATTCAGACCCTGGGAGCCCTTAAACCCATTAAGCCCAATCCCTTTGATGGCCCGGCCCAAAGATTTGTTCTTGATGGAGGTAAAGGGGAGATCGGGTTTATCGGGGCTTTAAGCAATCATTTTTGTAATAGCTGTAATCGATTGCGACTAACTTCAGAAGGTCATTTAAGAAGCTGTCTTTTTTCTGACCAGGAGATTGATATTAAGACCCCCTTAAGGGAGAGTAAAGGGGATGCCTATTTCCTGGATCTGATAAAACTTGCAATTAAGAACAAGCCCGAGAACCATGGTCTTATGATACATGGCCCTCGAAAATGTGTTCGCCGGATGTCCAGTATAGGTGGTTAGAATTGCAGCATACCATGCGGTTGGCGTAGATCGAGTGCTTCTTAACGTCATGTTATTTAAATATGTTTTAGATATTCCCAAAAATATAATTATTGGCTAAAATACTGTGGCCCGGAAAGGAGGTGAGTCATGATTATAGAAGCAAAAATATTCTCCACCCTCCGTCATTATTTACCAAATTCCCCTAAACATCTGGATGGGGACAAATGGGATATACCGGAGAGAGCAACCGTGGCCCAGGTCCTGGATCTGCTAAATCTCCCTGAAAATGAGATCAAAATCCTCCTGATTAATGGCCGTCATGCTGATAGGGAGAGAGTCCTGAATGAGGGGGATGTTTTTCATGTTTTTCCACCTATGGCTGGAGGCTGATTCATGAGTGGCCGCATGATGATTGTTTTAGTCAACGAACGAAGCCAGTCCGTCCCTTTTGGCATTACCGTTGAAAAATTGCGAGACCAGGTTAAGCCTGATGCTGATTTGTTGATGATTAATAGCTTTCCCAGTAGGCCGGATACCAATCTAAAAGAGGGGGACAAGGTGGTTCTCATCCGCCGCGGTAAGATCCCAAAGGCAGATGAACTGGAAGCTGTCATGGTCGCCCGCCACACACCGGGTGTGCACGCCCGTATGAAAGAGTCTACTGTTGGGATTGGTGGTTTGGGAGGCCTGGGATCTACTGTGGCTATGGCCTTAACGCGCTTGGGCATAGGGACATTAATCCTGGCCGATTTTGATCTGGTAGAATCCAGCAATCTTAATCGCCAGCAATACGCCATTAAGCATATTGGTATGGCAAAGACCGATGCAATGGCGCAGATCCTGGAAAGCATAAATCCTTACCTTCAGGTTGTTAGCCATAATGTTATCTTGGGCAGGAAAAATATTCCAGAACTTTTTCAGACAGCTGATGTCATAGTCGAGTGTTTGGATCTAGCTGAGAGTAAGGCCATGTTCATACAGACTATAGCAGAGTTTCTGCCGGAAACCTATGTTATTGGAGCCTCTGGCCTTGCGGGCTATGGTGACAGCAACAGTATCCAGACTATAAGGCTGGGGGAAAAGATTTTTATGGTAGGGGATTTAGTTAAGGGGGTCGAATCGGGTCGAGGTGTTATGGCACCCCGGGTAGGTATTGCGGCCCATCACCAGGCTAATCTGGTGGCTAGCCTTTTAATGGACTCCGAAGATTTAAAGTTATAATTTTATACCTTCTGACTCATTGACATACGCCAATAAAGTCCTCATCCATATAAAAAGTCTCAAAGGGTGCCACAAGTAGGTGCGTGCTTCAGAATGAAATCGTTGTCACCTACATCGAACATACTTTAGAAATCATTCTTGACCCAAAAAAGTTGATCACCACGCTCAGGACCTGATAATAACCGACTTTTTTTCCGACTTTTTTTCTTGACACGGGGCATTTCATCTTCTAGGGTGGTTTAAAACCAGAGTTGAGGCGCGGTACTCATGAGTAGCAGCAGGATAGGGGAGCAGGTCCCGCATCATGATCTTGCTGTGAAAGGGTATACCGCCGAAGCCCGCTGTTAGCCTGTTATGAATGTGGGCTGGGCCTGTGGACAAAATCCCCAGGACTGTCACGGCTTTTTCCGTGGAGCGCTCTCTCGTTTAAGTTGCAGTTGGAGCGTGCTTCAGCTGCTTTTTTTTGGTGGAACGAACCTAAAGCAAGGAGGTACTACAATGTTTAGTGGATGTTACACGGCCTTGATTACACCGTTCAGGGACAATGAGGTGGATTTTGAGGGCCTGGAGAAATTGGTGGAGTTTGAGATTACAAGTGGTTTGAGTGGGATTCTTGCCGTGGGTACGACAGGTGAGAGCCCAACATTGAGCTGGGAAGAACATAACGAAGTAATCCGGATAGTGGTTGAAAAGTGCAAGGGGAAGTGCCAGTCCATCGCAGGGACCGGGAGTAACAATACCCAGGAAACCATGGATAGCACAGAACATGCAGTGCATGTAGGAGCCGATGCAGCGCTGCTGATGGATCCTTACTACAACGGGCCGAGCTCCCTTGAGATCCGTATGGAATATGTAGCCCCAGTAGCAAAAAAGTTTCCCCAGATCCAAATCATCCCGTATGTGATACCGGGACGCACTGGTACACAGCTTCTCCCCGAAGACCTTGCCATACTCCATAAGCAATATGCCAATATGAGAGCAGTTAAAGAGGCTACAGGAAACATCGAAAATATGAAACGCACCAGGGAGTGCTGCGGGGAGGACTTTACGATCCTGTCAGGCGATGATGACATGACCTTTACCATAATGACCGATCCAGTCATCAAGGCAAGTGGAGTGATTTCAGTGGCTTCCAATATAGCTCCCAAGGCAATTCAGGACATGACCACATTCCTCAACGAAGGGAAACAGGCGGAGGCTGAAAAACTCATGATCGCCTTAAAGCCCCTTTTCGGGATTGTGACTGTAAAAACTCAGGAGGAGACACCTTACGGGACAGTGACTTGTCGTGCGAGAAACCCCCTGGCCACAAAGACCCTGATGGCGATCCTTGGCATGCCTTCAGGGCCATGTCGCCAGCCTCTGGGCAAGATGACCAAGAAAGGGATTGAAGTGGTATTGGATGCAGGCCGCACTGTATGGAAAAACAATCCGGAGATCCTCAAACCCATTGCCGATTTCTTTGGCGTGGATATTGAAGCCAGGCTCAATAACGAGTCAATTTTGGCAGGGCTGAGATATGATCAATACTAAATGTCTTCATAGCTCAAGATCTTAACATTTATGTCAAGCTTTGCGGTTAAATTCCCGCCTTGCGGGACTACTTTGAAATTCGAAATCCTAAATTCGAAACAATATCGAAATTAAAATGTTCAAAATTCTAAACAGCTCAAAGCTTGGTTGCTCTGTGCAAAGGATTCATGGTTTAGAGTATTGGGATTTTGGTCATTGGAAATTTGTTTCGGATTTCGATATTCGAATTTAGGATTTTATCACTGACATTGTGCCTCGTCGGTTTACCCGTCTCCCGCTTTTACCGGGATACTGGCCGGGAAAGCGGAGCTTCATTAGCTCCTATTTCCCCTTGAACCGTGGAGTTCTTTTCTCAAGAAAAGCCTTCAATCCCTCCCTGTGATCTTTTGTATAGGTGGTGAGAAGAAACTGATCTGCGTCCATATAAATGCCAGCACGGTCAAGGGCAGCAGTTATGTTACCTATGGCCTGTTTTGTCATGGAAACAGGGATGGGCGGTTTCTTGAGAATCTTCTCCCCCAGAGCTATAACAGCTTCTAAGACTGATCCATCTGGAACCACTTCCTCGGCAAGACCCCACGTCAGGCATTTTTTGGCCGGCACCTGCTCGCCCAAAAGGATCATCTCTTTTGTCTTGGCAGGTCCTATAAGATGGAGTAATCTGGGAATGGAACCCCAGCTATAATTCAGGCCCAGTTCAATCTCAGGGATACACATGAATGCGGATTGAGACATGATGCGAAAATCACAGGAAATCACGAGTGAGACTCCACCTCCTACACAAAATCCCTCGATGGCAGCAATGGTAACTGGCTCAGTTTCTTCCCATGCCTGACAGGCAAGTGGGCCCAATATTACACGTTCTCTGCGCTCATCCATTGTACCTGATAACATTTTTTTGATCTCTGGATCCTTTAGGTCTAAACCGGCAGTAAACATCTTTGCCGCCCCTGTCAGGATGATAACACGGATACCTGGATCATTCTGAAAGCCTAAAGTAACTTCTTTCAGCTCCCTGAGCATACGCAAAGATAGGGTATTTAACATCTTAGGTCGGTTCAGGATCACCTTGACCAGAGATCCCTGCCTTTTAACGATCAGATCGTGATATTTCATGGAAAAATCTCCATCTTAATAGGTGTTGTAGTGTCATGTGGGGAAAGCTTTCATGGTAACTTTTGCAAGTATATGGTAAAGATTAATAATGGTCAAGTGAGAGGATTTGAACATAACTTGAGCGATTCTAATGTTAAAATCAGCAGGACTTCGATTTAGCAGAATCAGAGTCTTAAGAGGGGAAATCCGAGGACAGCCGACCTGCCCGCTAATGCCTGAGCATAGCGATGGCGGGCGGGGACGGCTGTCCTACCGTTGTTTGGCCATCTTGGCATGAAAGAATCGCTTAATTCAGGTTGAGCCCAATTATACAATCTTAAGGGGATAAGCTATGATGCAAGAGCAAGAATTTCCAAAAGCCGGCTTTGAATATCAGCTAATTTTAAAACACTTATTGGAGCACGCAGCAAAGATGCGACCTGAAGGTGAAATTGTCTATAAGGATCTTTTTCGGGGCAATTATGCCCAGCTTTATGAAAGATGCCAGCGCCTGTCAAATGCCCTCAAGGAATTGGGTGTAAGACAAGGCTCAAAAGTCATTTGCTTTGAATGGAACACACACCGCTTCCTTGAAATATATTTTGCTGTACCTTGTATGGGCGCTATGGTGCACATGGGGAATCCGCTTTTAACACCGGAACAGATGGTCTATCTCATAAACCGGGTGGAGGATGATGTCCTTATCTTTAACAAGGATTTCATTTCAACAATTGAGTCGATCAGCGATAAATTAAAAACGGTTAAACACTATATAGTATTAGCTGATGATGAAAAAATTCCGGAGACAACCTTAAATCCAATCTCAGAGTACGAGAAATTGTTGCGCTCTGCATCGCCAGAATATGAGTATCCTGATCTTGATGAGAATACTGTGGCATCATTAAGTAACACGACTGGCACAACAGGAGATCCAAAGATATGCTTCTTTACTCACCGACAACATATATTGCATACACTTATCTGGGCAAATACACTCCAGGGTTTTTCAGGGAAAAGAGGGCTGGATCCGCGCCGTGACCTGACAATACAGCTTGTGCCTATGTTCCACGCTCATGGCTGGGGTGTTCCATACATGGCGACATTCCTTTGTTGCAAACAGATATATCCTGGCAGATTCGATCCGAAGGTATTTTTTGAAATACTCAAAAAAGAGAAAAGCCCGGAGCAGGGCGGTTATATAGCCTGCGTTGCTACGATGCTTAATATGATTATCTCCCATCCGGAGGTAGAGCACTATAAAGAATATTTCAAGGGGCTTATCTATGAAGGAGGGGGAATGAGACTTCCCAGCATGCTTGCAAGAAAGGCAAAAGAACTGGGCATAGACATCTGTTCCGGATGGGGCATGACAGAGGTATACACAAAAGTGGGTCTACAGTATCTAAAGCCTCATATGTTCAGTTGGCTTGAGGATAAGAAGATAGATTTTCTAAGCGGAACAGGCATGGCACCTGCATTTGTGGAGCAGAGAGTGGTAGATGAACAAGGAAATGATGTTCCAAAGGATGGAAAAGCAGTTGGTGAGATTGTGCTCAGGGCCCCATGGCTCACACTGGGTTATTATAAAGATCTTGAGAAATCAAAAGAGCTATGGGGAGATGGCTGGATGCATACCGGAGATATGGCCACCATAGATGAAGAAGAAAGCGTATTGATTATTGACCGGTCTAAGGATGTTATAAAGAGTGGTGGGGAATGGATTTCCAGCCTGACACTGGAGAACCTGATAAACATGCATCCAAAGGTCCAGGAAGTTGCAGTCTTTGGGGCCCAATCGGAGAAATGGGGAGAACGCCCAGTGGTCCTTTTAGTGCCAAAAAATGAATATAAAGGGAAAATCTCCGAGGAGGAACTGAAGGAACACCTGACACAGTATGTAGAAGATGGCAAGATATTAAAGTGGTGGATACCGGAGAAGTTCATCTTTGTAGATGAAATACCTCGCACCAGCGTTGGCAAATTTGACAAAAAGGCGATGAGATCAACCTATTGGGATGTTTTGGAGTAACTTCTCAAAAGTTCGGGTGGGTATCAAAAATGTAGGGCCCGTTCCCCGAACGGGCCGATTAGGGCATCGGCCCCTACATTTTGCAATAAGGCAGGCATACTATTTTACCCTGGCTTATTGAGAAGTTATCTTCTTTTCCTTTGTTATTTTAGATATGTCTTTTAGGACTTTCTCTAACTGTTCTAACTCCTTCCCGTATGCGGCCCAGTTCCCCTGGCGTAAGTGATCTTTGGCTTTAATATAGTGCTCAAGGGCCAGGCCTCCGAGATTATAAATATCCAGAATTTGAGGAATAAGAGGGGAAACCACTTCTTCAGGGGATATTCTCTCCTCCAATACACCGCGTAATGCCTTATCAAGGGTTTCTTCCATGATGAGGCGATTGCTAAATGCCACAATAACCCTTTTTAATTCCGGTAAGGAAGCGGCCCTTGATTTGTCCAGTGCTGGAGAAACTGTAGCTCCTCTTCTTTGTGATTTTCTAAAAGGGCTGGGCTTAGGTGATGCTGCTGAGGGCGCTTCTCTCTCTTCTTGTATTGCCTCCAAGTAAACCGGTTCAACATAGATAAATGAGTCACCCACAGGAATGGCTAAAAGATTGCCCCTGATTACCCTTGAACCTCTCTGGCCCCATAAGCTCAACTCCCGAGAGATATCCGTTTGCTGGTCCACTCTCGCTTCAATCTGCATAGGTCCATAGACCAGTTTTTCCTTGGGTAATTTGTAGACCAACAGATTTCCGTAATTGGGCATGTCGCTTCTGGCCGCCAGCCAGGCAATCATATTATCCTTCTTGGAAGGGGTGAAGGGGAGCATCAGAAAAAACTCTTCTTTATCATCTTCTGGCAGTTTTATGATGATATAGTAAGGTTCCATTTCTTGCCGGCTATCACCATATAACTCATCAGGGATTTGCCAGAGGTCTTCCTGGTTATAGAAGACCTGGACATCCTCCATGTGATATGTTCTGTACGTATCCACCTGGATTTTAAATAGGTCCTTGGGGTAGCGGATATGCTTTTTCAAATCAGCAGGCATTTCATCGAAAGGCTTAAATAGATCAGGGAATATGCTCGAGTAAGTTTTAACAATAGGGTCTTTTTCATCAATCATGTAAAAGGATACATGCCCATTATAGGCATCAATAATTACCTTGACTGAATTCCGGATGTAGTTGAGCGGCTTATTGTTAAAATGTCTATAAGAACGGCGGGAATAGGGATACATATTAGAGGTCGTGTATGCATCTTGAATCCAATAGAGCTTCCCCTCAGAGACAACCAGGTAAGGATCAGCGTCATAATCCAGAAATGGGGCAATGGAGCCTGCCCGCCTATCAATCCGGCGATTATACATTATTCTGCTATCAGGGCTTAAATATGTGGTAAACAGGATCTGGGGATCCGTAAATTCAAGGGCAAACAATAGTCTTCTAATAAAAGACTTGATATGGACTCCGCCCTTTCCCTGATAAGTGGTATAAACATTTTTGTCCCCCTTGGGATAATCAAATTCCTCTGTTTTGGTCTTTACCAGAACATACTGATCTGTTTTTTCTCCATAATAGATCTCTGGACGCTCTATCTTTAGGTCAGGCTCAAAGGAAGGCGGCAGGTCTTTGATTAAGAGGCGGGGAAGTCCTTCGCCAGTCACTTCATTAACCGGGCTTAAGGCTAATCCGTAGCCATGGGTATAAATCAGATGTCTATTGACCCAGGTATTTGCCTGGGGAGGAAGATTATTTACCACCAACTCCCTGGCCGACAACATAACTTGCCGTAATTGTTTGTTAATGAGATAACGATCTACGTCTACATTGTTAAAATCGTAATAGAGCCGTATCGATTGAATCTGCCTGTAGGTCTGAAGCAAGGGACGTTCGTCCCAGATCCTGATATTTTGAATCGTTACATTATGTTTCTTGATATCTTCCATAGTTAGTTTATCACTAACTGGAAAATCTACCTCCTTTATCTTATTCAAATTGTAGGCCGTACGGGTATACTCAATATTGTAGGCTATGTAAGGTGATTCTTTGGCTAATTCATTGGGCTTAACCACAAGTTTTTGTACCACGATGGGGAGAATGGTGGCAAATAGCAATACAGCCCCTATCCAGATTCCTACACTTAACACTATTAATTTTTTCCTGGGTTTAAAGGAGTTAAGGAAAAAGATAAAGGCCAGGGCCAGGGAGGCAATGATCAAAACCCAATAGGCCAGTTTCCTAATGTGGACATCTGTATAGCTGGCACCAAAGGCAAGTCCCTGTGTAGAATATAGAAGTCCATATATTTTTAGATAATATCCCCAGGCCAGGATTAGAACAATTATTCCTGCCAGGAAAATAAGGTGTTTCTTTGCTTTCAGTGTAATGGTAATTTTAGGTACAGAGATTGGCTTACCTTCCACTGGAGGAAATTCACCAATTACCTGAAGACCACCCTCTTTCAGATACCACCCCATAGTTAGAAAGCCAGCTAAAATGAAAAAAATTAATAACCCATTCTGGACGAAAAGGTAAAAGGGGAGAGAAAACACATAAAAACCGATGTCCCTGCTAAAAATAGGATCCGTGCTCCCAAAAGGTTGCTGATATAAGTAGCGCAGGAACATATCCCATTTGTATGATCCCTTTGATGCAATAATTAAACTAATAAGTAGAATAAAGGCTATGAAAAGATATTGTAGGGTCTTGCCTGAAAGGCCAAGTTGGGAAAAATAACCGCCCTCATCTGTAAAGGAAATTCCTGGCTCTTTCCCAGGGCTTAAACGTTTGGCTGCATAAAGGTTAAGGAATATGATAAGAATAAAAACCAGCCAAACAATTAAACCAAAACCATATCTGCTCAAAAGCATCGTCCAGAAAACAGACGAAAAGGTTAGATTCCCAAACCACAGCCAATCAGGATAGATGGAAACCACTAACCAAAGCAAAATCAAAACGCAAAGCCCGAACCCGATAAGTAATTTTTTCTTCATAACTTAACCTCCTTTAGGGCAACGATAGTGAACCTCTTAAATAAACAGGAATGAATCATAGAAATTCTCATACATATAAAATACTCATCCCCAAAAAGTAATAATAGTGTCTTAAATTAATTATTGCAAGTAGTTCTTGGATAAGTTTTAGGTCTGGACTAGAAAATAAAGTGACTGATTTAATTGTATCCTTCAAGATTTACTCTGAAGGCCTTAACAGATAGTAATGCCTGCACCAAATCTTCCAGTATTTCCTTTTTGATGCCTGTAGGAGAAGAATAGATCAGGATTATGGCAGGTACATTTCATTGCCATTTCTATATTTTTTCTCTCTATACCTGCATGAAGAAGTTGTCTTATATTCGCCTTCCATAGGTCAAAATAACCCTCACCATCTTTGGATTCATTTAATATGTATTCTTTCTTGGTGTGGAAAATATTTTTTACCTGAGAAATAACTTCTGGACCAACTTTATAACAACAAGGCCCGATAGATGGCCCCATCCCAACCATAATATCCCGGGGTGATGAACCAAAGGCCTTTTCCATGGCCCTAATAGTATTTAGGGCGACAAATTTTAGTGTACCGTGCCACCCTGCATGGGCGACTCCTATAGCCCTTCTCACCGGGTCAAAAAATAACATCGGAACACAGTCAGCTATAAGGATTACTATGCAGATATCTTGTACATTAGTCACCATGGCATCTGTGGCATTGATTGCCTCTTTATGATTAACACAACCTTTACCTCTCAACTCTTCTGATATGATTGTAACGTGACTAGAATGTATTTGTCTGGCTATGGTAAAGTGGTTCAATGGTATTCCAATTGTATTAGCAAGTCTCTTTCGGTTTTCAAGGACATCTTCCGGGTCATCTCCAACATGGAGGCCCAGATTTAGGGAGTTATATGGGGGGTTACTGAAGCCGCCTTTTCGAGTTGATACAAAATGCCAGATTTCTTTGTACTCTGATAGGTTTTCAAAAAATAATATATCTAATAAATCTATCTTTTTTTCAATCATATAATACCCTCGATTAGACCTGTCGCTTATCCTCTGCTAGCGTAAGTTTACTATAATATCAGAATATTTTAGTAAAGCACAATCCACAAACCGATAAATTTCAAATGGTTACGGATATTTTTTTGTTTAAAAATAATGTATACACTGAACAGATAATGAGGGAAAGACATATGGCTACTATCCAGCCAAAAACTTCCAGAGGACACAAGTACTGGTACATCGTTGAATCAAGACGAGTTAACGGAAAACCAAGGCCGATTGTCCTTGAGTACCTTGGCAAAGCTAATGATCTTCTAAAACGATTACACGGGGGGGGATGCATTTAAGGTCAAATCTTATTCCCATGGTGCAGTCACAGCACTTCTTGATTTGGCCAATAAAACTTGATGTGGTTCCCATTATTAATCAGCATATCCAGGCCCAGAGGTCTTATATGCCGGAAAAACCTCTTAGGAACAATCTAACTGCTGGCATAACATTATTACTGGCTGCAATTGGCAGAGTGTGTATGCCGACCAGTAAACGGGGATGGTGGAGTTGGACGCAAGCTACTTCAATTGACTACCTGCTTCGAGTGAGCTTGTGCAGACTCGACAGCCAGCATTTTTGGGATTTGATGGATTGTTTACCAGAGGACTCTATTGAGAA
>JAUWZV010000072.1 GCA_030615105.1 Desulfobacteraceae bacterium | reverse complement strand
CTCTACCATCTCATTTAGCGGGGGGGAGGGGGGGGTGCCTTTGTCCACCACAAAGAGGGTATTTAAGGCACCGGTAATGGCCTTTAGGGCAGCTATTCCTATGGGTAGCTCATCATTGACTATCCCTGCAAGGTATCTGTTGACCCTGAGGGAGGGCTCCGGGTCAAGGGCATTGATAAGGAGGGTGTCTGTTTTTTTTACCACCCTTTCTCCAGTCAAATATAGGTGGGTCTTTGGCTGGTCAATGGGAGAAAGGTCTATATTTAGGGGAATGGGAACCAGGGCCTTGCTAATGAGTCCTGCATCATTAATCCTTTTAAGTATCTCTGTGGGGGAAAGGGACTCTATGTCTTTTTCCTCTCCCTCAGGCTCTATCCAGGTGTCAGCTCCATCGGACTCTATTATGATAGAGGGGACAGGTACACCCATGTAGTCAAGGTGCTCTGTGATCTCTGTTACACTGCCTGATATGGTTGCATGAACAGGTATAGAGCTATCACTAACAGAGGTTGCTATGATTTGGCCTACCTTAACATTGTCACCAACCTTTACAGAAGGCTGAGATGGTTCCCCTATGTATTGTTTAAGGGGAAGTATTACTTTTTTGGGAGGTGGTGTTTCTATTAGAGTTAACCTGGTTAAAGTCAGCTTCTTTGAAAGCTTTATTCCCTTGGAGAAAAGGGCCATGGTTTATACCTAACTTTGGGGTTTTACGTGCGATAGGGTGCCCGCCACTAAGTCACAAGGACACGAAGGGTATTAAATGGTCATTTAAAAAAATTATCAATTATCAATTGCTAATTCTAAATTTAACTTATCTAATCTTGGTGACTTAGTGTCTTTGTGGCTAAAATAGTAAATCAACTGATAGCTGAATGCCAAAAATCTGCCCCTTCATACATTACTGAAAGGTTGTTTGTCAAATAGATTTTAAAGAAAAAATTGGGGATTTTCTGAAAAGCTTTTAAAAATGTGTATGGTTGAATAGGGCGGAAACTGTTTTTATTTATTATCTATAACTTTTATATTTGGAGGAGGGGAAAAAGAAAAAAATCCTCTTCTAAATAGAGCTTTTTCTTTCCAGTCTGTAAGAAAGAATCTGGTCAGTCCACCTATATTGTTATAGACCTCCACCTGTTTAATAGAAAAATCTCCTTTGTGTATGATCAGTTCCAGATGATCGATCTCTTGCCATGGTGGTTCTGGCTTAAGGATAAGGTGATAGGTATTGATTTCAGGATTTGCCTTAAGGGTGATTTGAAACTTGTCTTTTGCATCTTTTAAGCCTTTAAGAACATCACTGAGAAGGCGCAGTTCCTGGCCAAACTTTTTGGCAGGGTATTTGTAGGCCTCCATTTTAAGGGGAAGATACCACCAGAGTGTCTGTCCATCTGTAAGGAGTAATTCCTCTTGAGGGGCGGCCTGTTCAAGGCGGAGAAAGTGGGGAGGCTTGAAATAAAGCCTTCCTGTGGCCATATCGTGCCTCTCTGCTGCTCCTAATATAGCCATAGTCTTACTGACTGCTTCCCTGGTATACTCAGCGCTCCATCCTTTAGCATTTCCATATCTACTCCCGAGGCCTTCAATAACTGTTGATAATTTATCATCGGATAATGCCTTTCCAGCAAGAATAGATTCAAGGAGAAGAAAAAAAAGGGGAATTATAAGATAGGATTTGGCGATCAAAATCGTTCCCCCCTTCTTAAAACCTCTCGAGGCTTGCTCCCGTCAGAGGGCCCAACAATACCTTGCTTTTCCATGGCCTCAATCATCCTGGCAGCCCTGTTATATCCAACCCTGAGTTTCCGCTGAACAAAAGAAATTGATGCCTGACCTGTTTGCAAAACTAATTCAACTGCCTCCTGGTATTTTTCGTCACTTTCTCCTCCCGCCTCTTCTACGTCTTCCTCTGTGCTTATTTCAGCAGCTATAGAGCTATCATATTCTGGTTTCATCTGCTCTTTTAAAAAGGAGCTCACCTTTTTCACCTCATCTTCTGACACATATGCGCCATGGATTCTGGTAAGCCTGGCTACACCAGGCGGCATAAACAACATATCTCCATCTCCCAAGAGATGCTCGGCCCCCATTGAATCAAGGATAGTTCTCGAGTCAACCCTGGATGATACCTGAAAGGAGATCCTGGTAGGGAAGTTGGCCTTAATAATACCTGTTAAAACATCCACTGAGGGCCTCTGGGTGGCAATTATCAGATGAATCCCTGCAGCCCTTGCCATTTGCGCCAGTCTTGTCAGGGACTCCTCCACATCCCTGCTGGAGACCATCATCAGATCTGCCAGCTCATCAATAATGATGACAATAAATGGAAGATGCTCATCTATCTTTTTACCCACATCAGTCTCAACTAACCCTCTATCTTTCCCAACCTTCCGGTTATAGGCCTCTATATTCCTTACCCCTTTATCAGAGAGAAGGGTGTATCGTCTCTCCATCTCCTCAACAGCCCATCTGAGGGCCTTGGCCGCCTCTTTTGGATGGGTGACAACCGGATGGAGCAAATGGGGAATATCCTGGTAAGGTGCAAGCTCTATTCTTTTTGGATCAATCATAACAAAGCGGACCATTTCTGGAGAGGCCTTGAATAAGATACTGTTTATCATGGCATTAATGGACACACTTTTCCCGGTTCCTGTGGCCCCAGCAACTAAGAGATGTGGCATTCTGGTTAGATCCGTGATCACTGGTTGACCTATTATGTCCATTCCCAGGGCAATCGTGAGTCTGTAGGGAGAATCCAGAAATATCTGGCTGGATAGAATTTCCTTTAAGGTAACAAGTTTCCTTTTATTGTTGGGTATCTCTATCCCTATAGCTGATTTTCCCGGTATAGGTGCAACAATCCTGATGTTTGATGCCCTCAGGTTGAGTGCAAGATCATCTGCCAAAGAGGAAACCTTGCTTATCTTGACACCTGGTGCAGGCTTGAATTCATACATTGTTATTACCGGACCTGGTACGATCTCAACCACCTCGCCCTCGACTCCAAAATCTCTTAGCTTCCCTTCAACCCGGAGGGCGTTCATTCTCAAGCTTTCTTTCTCAATCTCTTTATCAGATGATTTCGGGATCTCGTCCAAAAGATCCAGAGGGGGGAGCTTGAAATCACCTGCTACATTCATAAAGGGAAAAAATTCTTGTGTTGGTGTAGCCAGTTTTTGTGAAGGGGCCTCAATAATAGTCATCTTCCTTTTTCTTCCCTTATCAACCTTTTTTATTGCCTTCTTTCTTAGTTTAGCCCTTCGCCTTCGTTCCATGTATTTGAGCCATTTTTCTTTTGTATATATGGCGAGATTGGAAAATATTGACCAGATTGTTTTAAAAAGGTTACCAAATGAAAACCTGGTGATTACCATAAAGGAGATAATAAAGATGGTGAGAAAAAATGTATATGCCCCAAAATAATTAAATATTTTTGTACTCAAACCAGCGATATGTAATCCAACCAAACCTCCGCTGATCATTGTGCTCCGATAAGGTACCCCGTCAGGTATGTAAAGGGATAGTAAGGCAGAAAAAGATATTACCAGGAGAACTAAGCTTATAGATATCCAGATCACCCTGGAAGGGAATCTTCCCCTGAAAAAAGAGAAGGATAGAAATAGGAGAATGCCTATTAGCCAGAATGATGAAAAGCCAAGGAGCAGAAAGAGTCCACCGGCAAGATGTGCACCAACGACCCCAAATAGGTTTTTTGCCTGGACTCCAGCCCCCGCCCTTTCCCAGAAAAGAGGATCCTGGGAATGATAGGAGAAGAGACTTCCCGCAAAGATAAGGGTTAAGAGTAAAAAAATTACTCCCCATATCTCCCTTTTTATATGATACTTGGATGATGCTTTAGGCATTTTAATTAAGGGTTGGGTCTTGCATTATTAAATTATACATTTTCCATCCGTTTAATAACACGGCTTATTGTAACATAGTGAACACCTATTCAGCAATTTCCCTCAAATTTTACGCAGGCAATTCAGCATCTTTAAATAACGGGCAGTTAGCATCCTTTTCTGAAAGAATCGGCTCTTTGATAGGCCAGTCAATGGCCAGGTCTGGATCATCCCACCTTATTGCCCGGTCATAATCCGGGTTATAAAAATCTGTGCATTTGTAGAAAAATTCAGCCCTTTCAGTTAAGACGCAAAAGCCATGTGCAAAATTCGGGGGAATGTAAATAGCCTTTTTGTTATTTGCAGATAGTATTATTCCAAACCATTTACCAAAGTTTGGTGAAGACCTCCTGATGTCCACACTTACATCGAATACCTCACCCAATAAAACCCTGACCATCTTCCCCTGTGGTCTTTTTATCTGGTAGTGAAGACCCCTTATAGTCCCTCGTGCTGACATAGATTGGTTGTCTTGAACAAACCTTATGTCTAAACCTCCACCGGTGAATTTCTCTTGATGATAGGTCTCCATAAAATATCCGCGCTCGTCAGTAAAGATATCTGGTTCTATTATGATAACTTCTGGAAGAATGGGGCATGGGCTAAAGATCATTGATCACTCCGAAAGGCTTTTTTTGCTTCCTACTCTTTAGTCAATATCTCTAAAAGATACTGGCCATAAGCACTTTCTTTCATCTTTCCGGCAAGCATCTCTAACTGATTGGCTGATATGTATTCCATTCGAAAGGCAATCTCTTCAAGGCATGCTATCTTTAATCCCTGCCTTTGTTCAATGGCATGGATGAAGTTAATGGCCTGTATCATGGATTCATGGGTGCCTGTATCGAGCCATGCAATACCCCGGCCTAATTTTTCAACCTTTAGTTGTTTTTTTCTGAGATAGGTCATATTGACATCAGTAATTTCCAGTTCCCCCCTTGCCGATGGCTTAAGCTTAGAGGCAATGTAGGAAACCTGATCATCATAGAAATAAAGGCCGGTAACAGCGTAGTTTGATTTAGGGACCTTGGGCTTTTCCTCGATGCTAATCGCCTTTCCCATGGAGTCAAACTCTACAACACCATATCTTTCAGGGTCCCGCACCCAATAACCAAATACTGTAGCGCCACTTTCGTTGTTTGCCGCTCTATTCAAGGAATCGAAAAAACCGTGTCCATAAAAGATGTTGTCTCCCAGGATGAGACAAGAGGGATGATCATTGATAAATTCTTTTCCTATAATAAAGGCCTGAGCCAATCCCTCTGGCCTTGGCTGTATTGCATAGGTGAAAGAAAGACCGATCTGCCGGCCATCACCCAACAACCTCTTGAAGTTTGGAATATCCTCAGGAGTAGAGATGATTAAAATTTCTCTAATACCTGCAAGCATAAGAACAGACAGGGGGTAGTATATCATCGGTTTATCACAGATAGGAAGAAGTTGTTTGCTAACAGATATAGTAACAGGGTAAAGGCGAGAGCCATAACCACCTGCTAAAACAATCCCTTTAGTAGCCTTTTTTTTGCTCATTTTTTTCCTAAATTTTCGGCAGTGCCCGTTGATAGTTGTTCATTGAAAAGGATCGAAAAATAAATCGACTAATTTAATCACATATCAATAAAGATGATAATTTCAAAATTGATGCATTCGTAAAAAATTATGACCCGGCGTCATTGCGAGGGCTTTAGCCCGAAGCAATCTAATAAATACAATAAGTTATGCAATAGGAGATTGCTTCGCTCCGCTCGCAATGACATGCTTTTTGACTTTTTACGAGATTATCAAAATTAATACCCAGAAATACAAATGACTAATGACAACTGACCACTGACATCACTTAATATTCCAGGTATTTCCCGGTTTCAATATCTTCTACCCAGGCCGTATTTTGAAGATACCAATCAATAGTCTCTATTATTCCTCTCTCAAAATTAACTGAAGGTTGCCAGTGAAGTTCATTTATTATTTTAGAGGCGTCAATTGCGTATCTTCGATCATGCCCGAGTCTATCAGAGACATAATCTATCAGTTCTCTCCTTGGTTTTCCGTTTATTAGTCCGAGCTTCTTGTCGAGATAATCACATATCATATTAACAATATCTATATTTCGTTTTTCACAGTTTGCCCCGATGTTATATTTCTGACCTGGCAGCCCTCTTTTAAGTGCAGCTAAGATAGCTGAACAGTTGTCTTCTACATGAAGCCAATCCCTCACATTTTTACCGTCTCCATATACAGGTAGCCTTTTTCCTTTTATAGCATTGTTGATAATCAGAGGGATAAGCTTTTCAGGGAACTGGTAAGGACCATAGTTATTAGATGAATTTGTGATAATGGTTGGGATAGAATAAGTTCGCCAGTAGGCATATACAAGATGATCTGAGGCTGCTTTACTGGCTGAATAAGGACTGGACGGATTGTAGGGGGTTGTCTCTGTAAAGTAACCTATATCATCGAGAGAGCCATACACCTCATCAGTGGAGATATGGAGAAAGCGCTTTTTGGTTATATATGAGGCTGGATCAAGCCAGAATTTTCTTGCCGCCTCAAGAAGAGTAAAGGTTCCCAAAATATTTGTTTGTAAGAATTCTGCCGGCTCATCTATGCTCCTGTCCACATGTGATTCAGCGGCGAAATTTACAACCCAGTCAATATCAGATTCTTTAAAGATATCCTCGACAATCTGCTTATCACATATATCACCTTTGATAAATTGGTATTTAGATGGTGCATATTCCCTGATCACATCAGAAAGGTTGGCAAGGTTTCCAGCATAGGTAAGCTTATCTATGTTGATAACCTTAGCCTCTTTCCGATTTTTGAGAATGTACGTGATAAAATTGCTGCCAATGAAACCGCAACCACCTGTTACAAGTATATTCATCATAGATCCTATTTTTTGTTAGTGTCCGTTGACTGTCAGTTATTGTGTTTTTTGCCTTTACGAAGACATGCCAGAATGCCCCGCCCGGAAGGGCGGGGATGAATGGCACACTTCAAATGCCCCTCCCCTGGTGGGAGGGGCAAGGGGAGGGGGAAAGTTCGGGATTTTCACCCCCACCTTAATCCTCCCCCATCAAGGGGGGGGAGATATATTTTGAGCCCTTATGATGCCCCACCCGGAAGGGCGGGGAGCTTTACTTTAGGCACTTTTACCCGCCAGACTTACGGCGGGTTAAACTTTAGACACTTTAGGCACTTTTATTAGTCAACCTCAATAATTTTATCGAAAATTTCAAAGGCTGTGGACAGGGCTGGGTTATCATCCGGTAAATTAACGGTTGGATTACCCTTCATATCAAAATCGTAAAGCAGATCATCTTTTGGCATGGTGCCCGCCAAATTCAGTCCGTGTTCAACTATTGCCTCTTGCAAGGAATCAGTTAGCCCATCCCGTGCCTGATTTATTATTAAAAACCTCTTTGCTGCTCTTACCCTCAAGTCATCCACTAAAGTATTAATCCGACCGGCAGTTTCAATCCCTCTTATGGAAGGATCAGAAACAATCAGAAGAACATCAACATTATTTGTTGTCAACCGGCTTATATGTTCCATGCCCGCCTCATTATCCATAACCATATATGAATAATTATCTATAAGTTTTCCTAAATACATAGACAATAAAGTATTAGCAGCACAGTAACATCCAGCTCCTTCTGGCCTGCCCATGGCAATAATGTCAAAGCCTTCTCCCTCAACTACTGCCTCTGCCAGCTTCATCTCCATAAACATCTGTTTGGTCATTCCCTGTTGAACCACCCCATCTTTCATCTCCTCTCGAGCTGTGCCTAATGTTGCTTTTATGGAAATACCAAGAACCTCATTAAGGTTGGTATTTGAATCAGCATCAACTGCCAATATAGGGGTTTTGCCCTTTTGAACCAAATACTTAATTAAGAATCCAGCAATAGTGGTTTTACCTGTCCCACCTTTACCAGCCATTGCTATCACATAAGGCATTTCTCCTCCTTTCTGCTACCGAAAAAGATAGTTTTTCTTGAATCAAGGGCATTTTAAACAATGAGCTTATCACTGTCAATGACGGAGTGATAGACTCCTAAAATGAGCGGTTCCAAGTTCAGGGTTCAAGGTTCAAAGGTTATAATCTACTTATATTCTTAACTTTATTGATGCCGCATGAGGAGTGACTCATATTAGCCTCTTTAACCCGTTGGGTGAAACATAACACTTGCACCTATCAACATATTTTCTTCTTGTTAACAGCCACTCAGGGCATTTCAACCGGGAACCGTGAACGGTGAACCGCTCAACCCAGGAGATTATTAAAGTTTATATTTTTCCATTACTCTTGTCTTGACATTTTTTCTCATTAAGGTAAGTTAATTATCACTCAGTTTAGGTTTTCCTTATCCTGGGTATGGCCTATAGATGAATTTTAGGTGTTTACTGTTTTAAAATAATTGAGGAGATCTTATGATAAAAAAAATTGATCAAATTAGAACAATAGGGTTGATAGGTCATAGTAGTTGTGGAAAAACATCACTGGCAGAGGCTATTCTTTTCAACAGCAAGGCAGTAAAACGATTGGGAAGAGTAGATGATGGTACTTCCATCATGGATTTTGAACCGGAAGAGATTAAAAGAAAAGTAACCCTTGGCACAGCCTTTCATCCTTATACTTGGAAAAATAGGAGGTTCAATCTTATAGATACTCCTGGCGAGAATGATTTCCTTTCTGATACCAAGATATGTCTTCAGGCAGCTGAAGGGAGTATTGTTGTTGTTGATGCCGTTGACAGTATAAAAGTAGGTACAGAAAAGGTCTGGGCCTTTTCCGAGGAATATGATTTGCCTCGGCTGATATTTATTAACAAACTGGACAGGGAACGGGCTGATTTTTATAAGGTTATAGAGGAAATTGAAAGGACATTTTCTATAAAAACAACACCTATATATCTCCCAGTTGGAACAGAAAATGACTTTACCGGCCTGGCAAACCTTATAAGATTAAAGGCCCATCTGTATAAGAGTGATGGTTCCGGCTCCTTTAAAGATGGGGATATCCCGGATTCAATGGCCGAGATAGTAGATACATGGCGGGAAAAAATAATGGAAAATATTGTCGAGGCTAATGATGATATTATGGAAAAATATCTTGATGGAAAGGAACTTACTCCAAAAGAGATAGAAGAGACCTTTATAGAGGGAGTTAAATCTGGCATTGTGGTGCCTGTTATTCCCGGATCTGCCACTCTTAATATAGGTGTTGGCCAACTTTTAGACATTATTGATCAATCATCGCCTTTTCCAACTGAAAGGGGAAAGGTGAAAGGCCATAAAGTGGATAGCGTTGAGAAGGTGGAATTTGATGCTGTTGATGAAGCTCCATTTTCAGCTTTAATATTTAAGACCTTAGCAGACCCATTTGCGGGAAAACTCAATCTTCTCAAGGTCATGTCTGGAAAGATAGATTCAGAATCCACCATCTTTAATTCAACAAAAAAGGTCAAAGAAAGGTTGGGCCAGTTGTTATCAATTGAAGGTAAAAAGCAGACACCAATTAATACAGCTAATGTTGGCGATATAGCAGCTATAGCAAAGCTAAAAGAGACCACAACCGGTGATACCTTTTGTCAGGAGGACAAGCCCATTGTGTTTGATCCGGCCAAACCATTTTTGCCAACCATTTCCTTTGCTATAGAAGCCAAGGAAAAAGAGAATGAGGACAAAGTATACTCTTCTCTGGCCAGATTGGTGGAGGAAGACCCCACCCTTAAGGTAGATAGAGATCAGTCAACTTCAGAGATTATCCTATCCGGCACAGGCCAGATTCACCTGGAGAATACAAGGGATAAGTTAAAGAGAAAATTCGGAGTAGAAATCAACCTTAAGACTCCCAAGGTCCCTTATAGGGAGACAATCAAAAATTCGAGAGAAAAGATAATTTATAGACATAAAAAACAGAGCGGGGGACGGGGCCAGTTTGCCGAGGTACATTTTGATATCTCTCCCTTGAAAAGAGGGGAAGGCTTTGTTTTTGATCAGGCATTAACTGGAATGAATGTACCAAGGAATTTTGTTCCCGCTGTTGAGAAGGGATTAGTAGAGGCTATGAAGAGTGGGGTTTTAGCAGGGTATCCGGTTGTAGATATGAAGATCCGGTTTTTTGACGGAAAATCTCATGAGGTCGACTCTTCTGAGATGGCCTTTAAGATTGCAGCTTCCATGTGCTTTAAAAAGGCTGTTCAGGAGGCCACACCTATTCTCTTAGAACCGATTATGAACATGGAGATAACTGTCCCTGAGGATGCTATGGGAGATGTAATAGGTGATCTTAACGGCAGGAGGGGAAGGGTTTTAGGCATGGATAGTGATGGCAAAAACCAGATTATTAAGGCTGAGGTACCGTTGGCCGAGGTTTTGAGATATTCTTTTGATCTGACATCCATGACAGGAGGTAGGGGCAGTTTCCAGATGAAACAATCCCGTTATGAGGAGGTTCCAGCTCAACTGGTAGAGAAGGTTGTATCTGTCTCTAAGGAAGAGGGAAGGTAGAGACGGTTTATAGATGATAAAGGCAGGGGTATTAACTATTAGTGATAAAGGATTTAGGGCACAGAGAAAGGATGAATCTGGTCCCTTAGTTGCTGAAATATTGACCAAGGCTGGTTACATAGTTGAGAGGCAGGGTATTGTCCCTGATGAACATGAAAAGATAGCGGAGTGTTTAATTGAGTGGGTTGAGAAAGATGATCTCAGGTTGATTGTAACAACAGGAGGTACCGGGGTCAGCCCAACTGATGTAACCCCTGAGGCTATGCTCAAGGTAATCAAATATCAGATACCTGGTATGGCTGAGGCCATGAGGGCTGCAAGCCTAAAGAAGACTCCTCATGCCATGCTTTCCCGGGCAATGGTCGGAGTAAGGGGAAGCAGTCTGATTATAAATTTACCAGGAAGCCCTGATGGTGCAAGGGAAAATTTGGCTGTTATCTTACCAGCCCTAAATCATGCGCTGGCCAAGATTGCCGGTGATCCAAGCGATTGCTCTCAAGTATAGGGAATCCAGCCATAATATGAGATAACCGGAACAGTTAAGAGTGCTTAAGAGCCACTTTGAAAGCTTGGTGTGACAAGAATCTCTACATCTGTGGTAAAGGTCTTACTGACTATGGTTATAATACAAAATCGGTTTTCTTTCTGAAAAAACAATATATTCTTTAGTGATCTGAATGAGCTCAGGAGGCGCCAGCCATCCTCAGGCATTTTATTGTTAAAGAAGCTGATGAGAGAATCTGATTCTACATTCCCGGAAAAAGTAAGCAACCCAGTTGTAAATCCGGTTGTTTGAAAGACAAAGGATTTTTCCTTTTTCATATCCAGTTCCTTTGGAACAGGCACATCCTTAAAATCATAATAAAGAGATATTGCTGTTTCCACACTTTCTTGTACTATTTGGGGTTTTTCGGTTGGGGTTTCTCTTTCGGATTGGATATCTGTGGCACATCCAGCTATAAATATAAAGATAAGCATATTTAAAAAGATTGCCATCAAAACTTTCTTCAAGTTTGCCTCTCTCATCCTAATACCTCCTCATTTTTTGTCTTATATAACATAGGGCTAAAGAGAAATCTATTCAATTTTTCACTTTTTGGTTTTCCTATCCAAATTAAGATCTAAAAGGTAATTTCTTCTTGACTCAAGATATGCCCTTGCCTATACTTCCACCGACTTCAGGGATAGGATCTAATAATAGGATAAATTTGAGATACCTTCTTTTAGTAAGCAGGATTATTCATGTTGGAAAGGGTAGAGGTTGTCTAATTCAGAAAATCTTTAATTTAATAGTATAGGAATTTCCTTTTTAAGTCCTTGTAAGGGCGGCATTTATGACGTCCCGCAAAGCGGGATTCGACCTGCCCGCCTTGCGGACTCGCATGGCGGGCAGGTAAATCGAACCTCTACAAGCCCGCACCGAAGGTGCGATATGTTTTTATGAGGTACATAAATGAAACATAAGAACTTGATTCTGTTTTTATTTTTATTGTTTTTCCTTGCTCTTTCCTTTCCAGTATTTGCTGCAGAAAATTCTCATCAAGGGGCTCAAGAGCACATCAACTTAGGTGAGATTCTCTCTCTTTATAGCATACTACCATTTGTCGGGATTTTACTTTCAATTGCCTTATTCCCTCTTTTTTCCCCTGAATTCTGGCACCATCATTTCGGAAAGGTCTCGGCCTTTTGGGCTATTGTTATTGCCGTTCCCCTTTTAATTGCCTATAAAGGAGTAGCCCTTCATAGTTTCCTTCATATTATTTTAGCTGATTATATCCCCTTTATTATACTCCTCTGGGGTCTTTTTACTATCTCTGGTGGTATATTGCTTAAGGGGAGTTTGGTGGGAACACCCAAGGTAAATACCATTATGATTGTCATAGGAACCGCTTTAGCTTCCTGGATGGGAACAACCGGAGCGGCCATGCTACTTATAAGACCATTTTTAAGGGCCAACAATTATCGAAAAAACAGGGCCTTCATGGTAGTTTTCTTCATATTTCTTGTGGCAAATATCGGTGGATCACTGACACCAGTGGGCGATCCTCCGCTTTTCCTGGGATTTTTGCATGGTGTTCCCTTTTTCTGGACATTTGCCCTCTTGCCCCACATGCTTTTAACTGTTTTGATCTTGCTGGCCGTCTATTTTGCCCTTGACACCTATTATTACAGGAAAGAAGGGGTTAAGCCCCAAATAGATGAAGGAGAAAAAGA
>JAUWZV010000134.1 GCA_030615105.1 Desulfobacteraceae bacterium | reverse complement strand
TATGCTGAGTATTCAAAGGCAAAGGATGTAACCCGGAGACGTATATATCTTGAGACCTTGAAGGATCTCTTTCCGAGGTTGGGAAGCAAGTATATCATCGATGCAGATCAAAAAAATGTCCTCCCTTTACTCAATTTAGGGATGGCGAAGGGGGTTGAGAGATGAAATTTAAAGGAATAATCTATGCCTTGATCATTATTATTATCTTTTTCCTCATGGGGGCAGTCTATGTTGTGGACGAAACTGAACAGGTGGTTGTTACCCGGTTTGGCGAGGCTATCGGGAAACCAAAAACGACTCCTGGTTTGAACTTTAAGCTTCCCATTATTGATACTGCAAACTATTTTCCAAAAAACCTTCTTGACTGGGACGGGGATCCCGGTCAGATTCCAACCCTGGATAAGACCTTTATATGGGTAGACACCTTTGCCAGGTGGAAGATCGTTGATCCCCTAAAGTTTTTTGAGACAGTCAATAATGTGTATGGCGCACTTGGCAGGCTGGATGATATTATAGATCCTGCGGTAAGGAACTTTATCACCTCCTACCCCTTGATAGAAACCGTGAGGATGACCAACAGAGAACTGGATATCCGTGAAGTTGGGATAGATGAGGTAAAGGAAATAAGTCCATTGGGGGAGGTCAAAACAGGGAGGGCTGAAATTACCAAGGGCATTATGGCACAGGCACAGCCAAAATTGGCCAAATTCGGTATAGAGCTGGTTGATGTCAAGATAAAGAGGCTAAATTATGTAGAAGAGGTTAGAAGATCGGTCTATCAAAGGATGATTGCAGAGAGGAAGCAGATAGCTGAGAAGTTTCGATCTGAAGGGAAAGGAGAGGCCAGGAAGATAGAAGGTGATAGGGAAAAGGAGATGAAAAGGATAACATCCGGGGCATACAGAACGGCCCAGGAGATAAAGGGCAAGGCAGATGGCGAGGCCACAAAGATTTATGCCCAGGCCTATGGACGAGATCCTGATTTTTACTCCTTTGTTAATACACTTGATATCTATAAAAAGACTCTGGATAAAGACAGCACCCTTATCCTTTCAACTGACTCAGAATTCTTTAAATATTTGAAAGGTTACACAGGAGAGAAATAAATCAGGGGTTAGTAAATGGTTAGGACAGAGATATCACTTTTTTTAAAGAATGTTCCTGGGGAATTAGGAAAACTTTCCAAGACATTGTCTCAGGCAGGAATTAATATTGATGCACTTACAATTCAGGATGCATCACAATATGTTCAGGAACTTTTCAGGGCCAGAGGAAAATCACTTAAAAGGATTGCATCTTCCGCAAGCTATGGATCAATGAAGAAAGATTCAGCAGAATTTGCCCTTATCAGGCTCTTAGTGGATCAGACTGATAAGGCAGTTGATCTCCTGGCTAAAGGTGATTACATCTTTGACGTGATGCCGGTCATTGCCATCGTTATTGATAATAAACCTGGCACCCTTGCAGAAATGTCAGAAAAATTTGGTAAGGAAGGAATAAACATCAACTATGTTTACGGTTCTGCCATCCCGGGTGAAGGAAAATCCCTGTTTATTTTTTCACCGGAGGATATTGAAGAGGCGGCCAAGTTATTTCCTGACTCTGATTAAGTGCCTAAAGTGGTAATTGCTCAATATCCTGTGGGCTTATTGTATGTTATAAAACCTGAACCAATCGTTCGACCTGGAGGCTCTCGACAGGCATACAAATGTAGGGTGGCATTTTATAAGCCTTAGGCTTATTAATATGCCACCTGTTTAAGGTCGGGCCTGCCCGCAACGCTCTCGCTCAGGCGAGGCGGGCGGGTATAAAACCCCTGGCCCAGACCTGATTTACAATGTTTGATTTCTACGACTTCTGTTTGCAAAATATTACAGTGACAACAGCAGGTTTCAGGCAATTCGCGCCAGGGCAGGCCGACCCTACATTTTCCACGCTTTATTGAGCATGTTCCTAAAATGCCTAAAATTTAACCCGCCGTAAGCCTGCCCGCCGGACGGCAGGCGGGTCTGGCGGGTAAAAGTGAGCTATAGTTTTTCAAGCTCTTTCGCAAATTCTTTATTATCCATCATGTCTTTTCAAACTTTTTAATTTTCAACACTTTGAGACCTTTGAAAAATGGCCGCTCTGTCATTGCGAACGAATGTGAAGCAATCTCTAACTAATTGAAAATATAAAAGATTGCCACGTAGCTTCGCTCCTCGCAGTGACTTGTAATATAATTTTTCAAAGGTCTCACTTTAGTTCACTTTAGGCCTGCCCGCAACGCTCTCGCTTGCGAGGCGGGCGGGCACTTTCAACTTTTTAACTAAGACGTAGATCAACTATCACGAGTTGAATCGACTCTATTCCCTGCCATGTATTGGCCCCTATATGAAAGAGTATATCCACTGATTTTCCCTCCAAAGGATAGAATGCACCTTTACCAAATCCTATGCAATCAAAGGTGATCCCCTTTTCTTTTACCTTTAGTTTCAGATGATCTTTTCCTACCACTCTTGAGGAGACAACCTTTAAGGGGCCAGCCCAGAAGATAGGCTCGGGATTCTTGTTGCCAAAGGGCGGTAACATCTCAATCTCTTTTAATGTCCGCGGGTTAATAGATTCCAGCCCTATTTTGGCATCTACCTCTATTTTCGGAGTCATATCCTCTGGATCTATCCTTTTCATGGCGAGATCCTCAAACCTCTCACAAAATGCTCCCGCCTTTTTAGATTCAAGGCTAATGCCTGCTGCATGATCATGACCCCCGAATTGCTTCAATAGATCACCGAGATCGGAGAGTGCTTGATATAGATCAAAACCATCTATACTTCTACCTGATCCTCTCAGCAGGTCTCCTTCAACAGTAAGGATCAAGGTTGGACGATAATACTCTTCTACAATCTTTGAGGCCACAATGCCTACCACTCCCCGGTGCCATCCCGGGTCAAAGAGGACTATTGTCCGACGTCCTTCTAAGCCCTCCATGCTCTCGATTCTTTCCCTGCTTTCTGAGACAATTCTATTTTCTATTACCTGACGCTGAGAGTTAAGGGAATCCATCTGGGTGGCAATTAAAGAGGCTTCTTTTTCATTATCCGTTGTAAGCAGGTGAACTGCACCTGTTGCCGATTCTAATCTCCCCATGGCATTAAGTCTTGGTGCTAATTTAAAGGCTATGTCATCAGCAGTTATCATCTGATCCTTCTTTATACCTGAAACTCTTGATAATGCCTTGATTCCGGGTCTCTGGCTATTTATCAAAACACTAAGGCCACTTTTTACAAGGATTCTATTTTCTTCTATTAAAGGGACTATATCGGCAACTGTCCCAATGGCAACAAGGTCAAGGTAGGACCTTAAATCAGGCTCAGCCTTACTTTTAAAGAAACCTCCCTCCCTCAAATTCGAACGTATGGCTATAGCTAAGTAAAAGGCCAGCCCGACCCCGGAGAGTTCCCTAAATGGGAAAGAGGAATCGGGCCTCAAGGGATTAATCGTGGGACATATTGGAACAAAGCCGGCAGGAAGTTGATGATGGTCTGTTACAATGACCTCCATCCCAAGTTTTTTGGCCAGGGAAATCTCTGATTGAGATTTAATACCGCAGTCAACGGTAATGATGAGCCCTGTATTACCCCTTGCTATCTCTCTGATTGCCCTTTCATTAAGGCTGTAGCCCTCTTTAAGTCTATGCGGGATATAGAAGGAAACCGGGGTGTCCAATCTGGAGAAAAAATCAACCAGCAGGGATATGGCAGTCAGTCCATCTGCATCGTAATCACCGTAAATTGTTATCCTTTTCTTCTTTAAAATAAAATCGGCTATCAGCTCAACTGCCCTGTCCATATCCTTGAGAAGGAACGGATCTCTTAAGGCTCCAAGTCTTGGGGAAAGAAAGGATTTAGCTGAATCCAGAGAGGAGATATTTCTATTTATCAAGAGGGAGGCAAGGATTTTTGATATCCCCACCTTTCCGGCCAGCCACGATGCAGAGGGGGAATCGTCTTTTATCTGCCAGATCTTATCTCTACTATTTAACACCTGCTATCGCCTGTGCAACGTTATAGCAAAAACCGCCCATTTTCTCAAAGGCATTGAGGATATCAATAAAGATCATACCTCTCTCTATCTCGCATGACCCATCGACTAATCGATCCTGATGACTCAATCTCATCTCCTCGGTCATCCGGTTTATATTATTTACCACTTCTACTGCCTCTGGCATTATCTCCTTATTCTCATCTTTAATCCCTTTAAGAACAAGGGAAAGGAATTTCCTGGCCTCGGAAGATATTTTCTCATACTCCTCAAGTGCCTGGGGCGAGAAAAAGAACTTGTCTTCAATCATCCTCTCGATTGCCCCGGCAATATCCTCCAACTCATCACCAATCCTCTCAATATTGTTGGTCATCCTCATAAGGGTAGTTATCTCCCTTGATTCTTCAATAATGATATTCTGTTGCATAACCTTTACAAGGAAATCTATGATCTCTTGTTGTAGATTATCCAGTACATCTTCCCTCGCCTTCCACTTGGCCACTTTTCTTGAATTTCTTATCTTTAAAGATCCAATTACCTCATCAAACATGGTTTGAGCCTCATCTCCCATCCTGATGATCTCCTGCTTTGTCTGTACTAATGCCACTTCAGGGGAATCAAGATAACGCCTGTCCAAATATTTGATATGAAAGACCTCATCAAGGTGTTCCTCTTTTCCGCGAGGGGTGAACCAAATAGCCACTTTAACCAGATAAGGAAGAATAAAGAGGAAAAGAATCGCATTTATTACATTAAAGAGGGTATGGGCGTTGGCAATATGCCTGGAAATAAATGGTTTTTCCCCACCAACAATCAGGTCAGGATTCCCAACAGATAGAAGATTAGTAGTAAGATAGACTACAGCATTTACAAAATAGGGAAAGATTAAGACTATAAAGACGACACCAAGAACATTAAAGAGGCTATGGGCCATAGCTGTCCGTCTGGCATTAAGATTTGAGCCTATGCATGCCAGTTGTGCTGTTATTGTGGTACCGATATTTTCACCCAGAATCAGGGCTACGCAACCTTCAAAGTTAATTAATCCCTGGCTGGCCAGGGCCATGGTTATGCCAACCGTTGCACTGGAACTCTGTACAGCCATTGTGAGGGCGGCGCCGACAATGACACAGAGAAGTATCTCATTAAGATTTTGGGCCTGGAATCTTGTTAAAAACTCAATAAAGGCAGGTTCACCTCGAAGGGGAGCAAGCCCAGCTTTCATGGTAGCCAATCCAAAAAAAAGCATACCAAATCCAAGTATGACCTCTCCCCACTGTTGCCATTTTTTTGACGCAAAAAAGAATTTTAAAAGGACGCCAATGGCAACGCAAGGCAAGGCATAGTTGCTTATATTAAATGCTATTATCTGGGCAGTCACCGTTGTCCCGATATTGGCCCCCAGGACAACTCCAACCGCCTGGGTGAGGGTTATTAGACCAGCATCAACGAAACCAACCAGCATAACAGTGGTAGCGCTTGAACTTTGAATTATGCTGGTGATACCTGCCCCGGTAGTACATGCTATTACCCTGTTTGAGGATACAGCACTCAAAACAGTGCGTAATTTCCTGCCTGCAACCTTCTTGAGCCCATCTGACATGATCCTCATGCCAAATATAAACAGGCCAAGGCCTCCGAGGGCCTGAAATATTACAGCCTCCATAAAAGCCTATTTTTCTTTTTTTTGGATTCTAAGAATGATTTTTTATAGATGATATGGGGAGATTGAAGATTTAAGCTAATCACCATAACTACTTAATATTATTGAATTTATTGTTTACCTTTGCCCATTGTTCACGAATCTTATAGCACTTAACAACGAATCGTCAAGCTTTAATATTAGTTTTTCAAATGGAATTATGAAAATATTATCCAATACTAATATTTTGTTGTTTTAGTCCACTGGCTCCTTTTAAATATAAAATGTAAAAAGCCAAATCCTTTTATGAAAACATTATTTTTAGGCACAAAAAAAGGGCCAAAAGGAATGTATCCTAATGGGCCTTATGAATTTTATTTTATTGGGATAAATCAGGGTGTAATGTTAAGGTAGGTAGGAAGCCTAACCGGAAGATGGCAGTTTCACTCCTCCAGAATTACATGTCGGCCCATCTATTATGCTATCTGGATTGAAGACTACAAACTGTATTGGAAAGTTTTCTAGAGGCGGTCTAGCTTATGACTTATAGCAGAAGTCTATACTTTTGCCTGATGTGCGAAAAACACTATATATTGAAACCCTCCTTCGATTGTAAGCATCAGAAAAGGAACAATCCAACTTTTTTTATTTAATTCATATTTTTCAGTAATATAGAGGCAATTTCTCTCTGTTCTCCCACATCATCCACAACTAAGATTGACCCTGGCTTGCCCATGTAATCTTCAAAGCATTTATCCGAACAGCATCCGCCTTTTAGCTCTTTTGATCAAATATAAGGCCGATCATAGCGTCAACCTTGGCTGCGAGATCTAAGATCTCTGAAGGGGGTATCTCCCTTATAACCTCACCGGTACATTCCTCCATTACAGTTACCACAATTTCGCCAGAAGCCTCATGAAC
>JAUWZV010000120.1 GCA_030615105.1 Desulfobacteraceae bacterium | reverse complement strand
AAGATGCCCTCCCATGCTATAGAGAAAGAAATCTATTCGCTCTCTCTCGCCAATATTCTCCAAGTGAGAGTAAAATGGTCTAACTGCATCACCAGCGATTTGGGTTGTAAGGTTCTTACGGTCGCTAGTAATATAGCAAATGACAGCCGAATTTTGCTTTTCTTCTATCTTTCTAATGAGTTCTAATCGCCTTTGCCTTGGCATTTTATATTCCTATCTTTAAAATCTCGTTGAAGTATTACAAAAACATTCAGATTAGTCAAATATTTTGCTTTATTTAGAGATTCCCCTATCTTTGAAGATATGTGATTTACTGTAAAGGCATGTGTATTTTCTGCTAACTGGTGGTAATAGATAAAGCTATGCGGGAGCTGAAGTTGTCTTTAGGATTTAAACTACCGATTTCAATATCACGACCATTTTGAGTCGCGTATCTTGACATCTTAGCTTTGACATGCTAACAACGCTTTCCATAATCTAATGCTTAGATATGGAGATGCCAGAATCCGATCATACCGTTACATTCGAGAGCTTTGACAACCTTGCTTCATATTGGCTCAAACCCCAGTCCCCCTTAAAATGGGACTGCGTTTTCGTTCTGCCTGCCTGGTTGGAAGTCTGGTGGCGTGAGTTCGGCACTATAGCCCGCCTATACTTATGTGCCATCAGACAAAGAGAGACTATCATTGGTATCGCCCCCCTTCTTTTAAAGGACGAGGAGGCTTGTTTTATAGGTAACGCAGATGTTTGTGACTGTTTAGACTTTGTCATTGCACCGGGAAGTGAGCACGATTTTTTCAATATCCTTCTTGAAGATTTGATTCAGAAGGGTATCAGACGCCTAAGCTTGAGGCCCTTGAGACCCGACTCTACCGTGCTCACTCATCTTGTAGGCATTGCAGAGGAACATGGGCATAAAGTCTCTTGCAAGGTAGATGATGTCTCCTTGGAGCTGGATTTGCCTCATACTTGGGAGGAATACTTAGGAATATTGAACCAGAAGCAGCGGCATGAAGTGAGACGCAAACTAAGAAGACTAAAAGAAACAGGCGAGGTAAGTTACCGAATTATTGAAGATAGCGAGGCTGTTCCGGCTGCCATTGACTTATTTCTGAAGTTTTTCCGAGAAAGCAGGCAGGATAAGGAGATATTTATGACCACCAACAGGGAATCTTTCTTCAGATCGCTGGCAAAGGCTATGGCCCACGCACACCTTCTGAGAATCGGCATTCTGGAACTCGACACCAAACCAGTAGCCGCAGTTATGTGTTTTGACTATAATGATACAATCTATCTTTATAACAACGGTTATGACCCTCAATACAGGTCTTTAAGCGTTGGGCAGATTTCCAAAATCCTGTGTATCAAAGATAGCATCGAAACAGGCAGGGGAAAATTTGACTTCCTTAAAGGAGCAGAAGAGTACAAATATCGCCTCGGGGGAAAAGAAGTCTCTCTTCAGGGCTGCCAGATAGTTCTTAAATGAGCACAACAAAAAAGGTGTAACCAGGTTTTCTACGAGCAAAGGAGTCACGAAAGGAAAAATGCAGCTGAATATAGCTATGATTAGCGTTCACAGTTGCCCTCTAGGCAAGCTGGGAGGGGGAAATACTGGAGGTATGAGCGTCTACATCCGAGAACTTGCCTATGAACTCGGAAAGCGAGGACACCTAGTTGATGTCTATACCCGTGCTCACGAGCCAGTACACGATCAGATTGTTGAACTGGGCAAAAATGCCAGGCTTATCCATCTCAAGGCAGGACAAGAGGAGGAAATAGACAAACTGGCCATTTATCCGCATCTTGCTGAATTCGCATACGAACTTGAGAATTTCAGGAAATATAATGGGCTTCATTATGATCTGATACATAGCCACTACTGGCTTTCGGGTTGGGTTGGAAGATTTATACAGCGAGTGTGGAATGTCCCTCATATTACAATGCTACATACCTTGGGTGCGGTAAAGAATGCAATCGGCATAGGCAAGAGCGAACCAGATCTTCGAATCAACTCTGAGAAAGAGTTGGCCAAGGATTGTCACCGCATTATTGCTCCCAGCGAAAGAGAAAAAGAATATCTCATTCACTATTATAATGCTTCACCAGAGCTCATCAGCGTTATCCCCTGCGGTGTGAATCTGGATCTATTCAGATCTTTAGAAAAAGAAATTGCACGGAGCCACCTTAGCTTGGACGGCGAAGTAATTATTCTATTCGTGGGCCGTATTGTTCCGCTAAAGGGCATAGACAAGTTGTTGATGGCTATGCCCTATCTCGAAAGGAGGCAAAGGCTAAGGATGATAATTATCGGTGGCGATGAACATTGCCAGGATGAGGTGGAAAGGCTTAAAAGCCTATCACAGATTTTACAAATCGACGATTTGGTCACCTTTCAAGGTTTGGTAAAGCAGGAAAAGTTACCTTACTTTTACAGCGCTGCCGATTTGTGTGTTGTTCCATCTTATTATGAAAGCTTTGGGCTCGTGGCCTTAGAATCCCTGGCTTGTGGAACACCAGTAGTGGCCACTAAGGTGGGCAGCATGGAGAATGTTATTCGGTTCGGTGAGACAGGATATATAGTGATAGATAATGCTCCTCATCGCATTGCGGATAAGATAGCTAAGCTTCTTTCAATGTCAAAGACAAAGAAAGAGGCAAATAGCTCAATTCGCAGGTCTGTAACCCAATTTAGCTGGTCAAACATCGCTGAAGCCGTAGTTAACGAATACCGTACAGTGCTTAATAGCTACTTCTCCAAGGTATAATAAGCCAAAAAGATCTTGCTTTTCCATTGAATCCACCCTGGATCCTATAGCTCTAAAGAAAAAGTTTAGTTGAGCACCTTTTCATACCATAAACTACTTGTGTGGACCTCAAACCCCAAAGATCTATAAAGGAAACAGGCTGTTTTGTTCTCACTATCCACAGTTAATTCAACAATTCGTATACCTTTGCTTTTCAAATGGGATAGACTAGCTAGCAGCACCTGCTTGCCTACACCCTTTCCTCGGTGGTCTGGGTCCACGCCTAACATGTAGATACGCCCTTTTCCCCTACTTATGGCTTTTTTGTCTCCGAAGTTTATCTTCGTCCAGCAATACCCAATGGGCTTATCCGCATCACAGGCCAGGATTATATCCTCCGGGGAGCAATTGGGAAGACTCGTGCGGTAAATTATCTCTTCTATAATGTTAGGACTATACCCCCAGGTATTGGCAAAGGAACGATTTTGAATTTGCACAAGCTTATCTTCCTCACCGCGTCTCAGACGGCGGCACGTAGAAGCAATCTGGTTGATCTTCAGCAAATGATCTTCGGAAAGATCCATCCTCAGTTCAAGAAAATGGCGTACGAATCTAAAACCCATTTCAGAGAACAGCCTATTATCCATCGCACTCTCCTGTGGAATATTCACATGGGCTATTTTTACTTTTAACTCTCTAGCGCGGTGTACAGCGCGCTCAATAAGCCTTTTGGCGAAACCCTTTCTTCGATGTTCTGGGTGTAGCAGGCAACTGAGAACTACCCGCCTAATGTTCAGCTCAGGCATGACATCTAGGTATCCTACAATATTTCCTCCTATTTCAGCTACAAACAGGTTTTTTTCTGGAAAATGATTTGGCAGTCCAAGGCCCTCAACTAAGTCCTGCAGTGAGGTGCAGGAGCATGCCTGCCTTAGTTTTTCGACTTCAACCCATAACTGGACTAACTTATCGAAATCCTCAAGGCGATAATTTCGGATTATATAAGCAGGATCGCTCATTTTTGGTGGGGGAAATATCCTTGGCTATTATTATAGTAGATAATGTCTCCACATATATGTAAATCTCTATCACAAGTGTATTATTTTAGACCACTATTGGCAACCTGTCAATCCTCAAGAGTCGTCTCAGGGTTTGTCCTCCAAAGGCCTGCTGCTCAATATCTATGTGCTATCCATGATATACCTGATGCAATCTCTTCGAAGGCTTGCCTCAAATCACCTTCTGTGGTATTTTCTTCATGGCGAAGATCTTCTTTCTGTGTATTCTGGCCTTAGTGTTTTTTGTTTGCCGTGAAAGTATTATGATAAGAGAAGACCGTTTAAGACAGATTCGGTTACCATGCTATCTTTTGGTTTTATTTCAGGAAACCTTGCTCCATGGAACCCCCGATAAAGAATTCCCTCTTTGTGGAGGTTGAGGGGTTTTTCCCCTCAACTAAAGGCCAGACAAGGGACCGCAATATTTTCATTGGCAGTAGGTGGGGATAACCCTCATGAGGGTTTAGGTAGACTTAAGAGGAGGCTTGTCAATGAATTCAAAACCAGCTCAGGCGATGGTGGTTACACCTCACCCAGATGATGCAGAATACGGTGTTGCCGGAACGGTTGCTCGCTGGATCAGTGATGGGAGAGAGGTCGTATATGTGGTATGTACCAATGGCGATAAGGGAAGCAGTGATGCCAATATAAAACCAGAGGAGCTGGTCAAAATTCGGGAGGAGGAACAAATGGCTGCAGCGAGGTCGCTGGGGGTTAGGGAGGTCATATTCCTGCGCCATCCAGACCAGGGCTTGGAGGATACTCCTGAATTCCGCAAGGAGCTCGTTCGCCTCATAAGGTTGTATAAACCTGAGACTATGGTAACTGCTGACCCTTACCGGCGCTATGTCTGGCACCGGGATCATCGAATAACTGGCCAAGTTACCCTGGACGCTATCTTCCCCTATGCCAGGGATCATTTTTCTTACCCCGATTTGATGAAAGAAGGCCTTCATCCTCATATGGTCAGGGAAATATTGCTCTGGGCGTCAGAGGATGCAAATTACCGCTCCGATATCACCAAAACCTTTCATCTGAAGCTGGCTGCACTGAGATGTCATCAGAGCCAGGTGGGACACATTCCACCACAAGAGCTGGAAGAACGGCTAAAGCAAAGGCATAGGGTAATGGCTGAGGGAGAGGATTTCCTGCTGGCAGAGGCTTTCCATCGGGTTGAGATATCGAGGTAGATCAATCCTTTAATAAGACGAATTGGCTAGGACGAAAGCCAGAGCACATCCCCACACAGCCTAGGGTCATGAGGTCGGGAGGAAAAGATAACAAATTCTGCCTTCTCTTTTTTTAATATGGTAGAATTGCCGTGGCCAGGATATACTTGAGTATCTTCAGGCAAAACAAAAATCTTATTGGTTATTGATTCGATTATTTGCCTTAAGTCGGCTGGTGACTGAGTCTTACCCGGACCACCAGGGAAAATAGTATCTCCTGATATCAAATATTTACCTGGTAGAAAACATAAACTACCCGGCGTGTGACCAGGCGTATGAAGCACCCTCAGTTCTATATTTCCGAATGATACTGTATTGCCATCACCGAGGAGGATATCAGGTGGTAAAGGCAGATTCTTGGCGTCTAGCGGGTGGACGGCAACTGGAATCCCTAACTTGGACTTTAACTCGGGGAGTGCGCCAAGATGATCCATATGGTTATGGGTTATTAATATGTATCTAGGGTTAGTCACTTTCAACCGTCTTAGAATTTCATCTGCTTCTGCGGGTGCATCCACTAATACACTATCTCTGGTTAGGCGGCAGGTTATTATGTAGCTGTTGGTATCGAAGGGTCTTAATGTAAGTCTGTCAATCTGGATGTATTCATTTTTTGCTACGGTTGTCATTTTACCCCCTCAAAAGGAAAACAATTATCTTTTCAATATATAGCCTTACCCATAGTTTTTGATAATACATCAAAAAAACTTGACATTTTCATAGAATACAGCTCGTACACGAAGTTACTCAATAATTTTTCCATACATAAATCTTAATTCTATTTGTTCAATCATGTCTATGTCTTTAATAAATTAACATTTTCCCTAAAAAAGTGACAGGAAATATCACGACCATTCTTGGCAAACATATTTAATTTATTTCATAATTCAAATATAAATCCTGTTTTGCAGTAATATAAAGCTGCCTATAGGCAATATAATCTAAGGCACTATTATTTCATACAACGAGTGTGTGAACACACAGAAATAGAAAGGGGACAATAATGACAGCAACAGATAATATTTTAAAAGAAGCATTGACTCTAAAGCCTTCACAAAAAGCAGATTTAATTGACAAGCTGCTTTCTAGTCTTGATAAGCCTGATACAGAAATTGATAAATTATGGGCTAAAGAGGCTGAGGATAGAATTGATGCTTACGATCAAGGAAAGATCAAGGCTATTACCTTAGAAAAGGTTCTCGAAAAGTATAAGTAGAATGAGCCCAACATCTATATGGCCTTCCTTTGTCAAGAGAAAAAATATCCCTTAACGGGGAATTGTAAATCCTTCCAGTCTCAATGGACATTACCCTATATGCTATCCAACGGACTTTGAACACCCATTCCACCTTTCTTGATGACATGTGTATAAATCATTGTAGTGGACACATCCTTATGCCCTAACAATTCCTGCACCATTCTGATATCATACCCAGCCTCCAGCAAGTGTGTTGCAAAACTATGGCGAAACGTGTGAGGACTGATTGGCTTTGTAAGCTCAACTGATCGCGCTGCTTTCTGAACCGCTCGCTGCAATCCGCTTTCATTGATATGATGCCGGCGCACCTTCCCACTTCGGGGATCCTCAGATATTCGCTCTGATGGGAACACATATTGCCAACCCCATTCCCTCCTCGCTTTAGGATACTTCCTTTCCAGCGCAAAAGGCAAATAGACTTCTCCCATGCCCTTTTGGAGATCCTGCTCGTGCATGGTCCTGACCCGGCCCAGATGTTCTAAAAGAAAGGGTTTTAATTGCTCAGGCAGCATAGTCATGCGATCTTTCATTCCTTTTCCATAGCGCACGATAACCTGGTTCCGTTCAAAGTCGATATCCTTGACCCGCAAACGAACGCATTCCATGAGCCGTAGTCCGCAGCCATAAATGAGCTTTGCCATCAAAGCATAGATACCTGACATTGCTGCCAGAATATGGCCAACTTCTGTTTTGGTCATTACAGTCGGTAACCTTTCAGGTCTTTTGGCTCTCTCCATATGCCCAAAGTCACCCAGGTCAATCTTGAGGACATGCTTATAGAGAAAGACAATGGCATTGAGGGCCTGGTTTTGGGTGCTTAAGGCAACATTCCGATCTGTTGCCAGATGAGAAATGTATTGCGAAATTTCCTTTTCTCCCATATCTTTTGGGTGGCATTTTTTGTGGAATAAGATATACTGCCTTATCCAGTTAACATATGCTTGCTCAGTGCGAATAGAGTAATGCTTTTTCCGGATTACATCACGGACTTGATCAAGCAGTTTCATATAACAAACCCTATTTCTGGACTGACCCCCATGAGTTGCACAGATCAGAGTGATGTAATTAGAGTACTCTGACAGGGGTTTTGGGTTAATGTTATAATAGCTTCAAACTCACAAGGAGGTCGATATCCCAGGGAAGAGTGCAACCGTTTCTGGTTATACACATCTTCAATAAAATAGGGAATTCTTTTTTGAACATCTTCCATAGTTTGATATTCCCAAAGGTGGACCTCCTCAGATTTCAGGGTTTTTATGAAACTCTCAGCATAGGCATTGTCATAGGGGTTACCCTTCCGGCTCATGCTGATCTGAAAACCATAGAACTTAAGTTCTTTGACATACTCACAAGAGGCATATTGAACACCGCGATTTACTATCCATCCTTCACGGTGGAGCTGTTTTGTAACTCTTCGGTACCCATAACGGGAAAACTCCAGGCATATATCGCCTATACACGTCTCCAAGGCCTCATCGAAGGGCTTCTCCTTCTCTTTATAGAAAAAGCTTC
>JAUWZV010000097.1 GCA_030615105.1 Desulfobacteraceae bacterium | reverse complement strand
CCAGGAGGCGGGTTATAAGGGCTTGGAACATCGCCTGCAAGTGCTTTCAGTTCATGCCGGCCATCCGGTTCAGGCGTGGGTATGGCTGAGAGTAATGCCAGTGTATATGGATGGAGGGGATTATCATAAAGCTCGTCTGCTGGTGCATACTCCATGATGTGACCCAGGTACATCACGGCAACAGTATCACTGATGTAACCCACCACATTAAGATCATGGGAAATAAAGAGGTAGCTGAGACCAAGTTGGGCCTGCAACTCCTTGAGCAGATTGATGATCTGGGACTGGATCGAGACATCAAGGGCTGAAACAGGTTCATCACATATAATTAATGAGGGTTTAACGCTCAGGGCCCGGGCTATACCTATCCTCTGCCTCTGGCCACCGCTGAATTCATGTGGATAGAAATCAGCTGCACCTAGCCCTATTCCCACCATCTCCAGAAGGTTACTTACCTTGGTTTTTCGTTCAACATGTCCTTTCGTACCCAAGGCACGAAGACCTTCTTCAATTGATTGACCAACAGTCATCCGGGGGTTCAGAGAACCAAATGGGTCCTGGAAGATAATCTGCATCTCTTTCCGTAAAGGCTTGATTTCATTCTGGGAAAGTCCGCTGATATCTTGATCCTGATAAATGATCCTCCCTTCATCCGGTTCCAAAAGTTTCAGAATTAGCATACCTGTTGTAGATTTGCCACATCCGCTCTCTCCCACCAGGCCCAGGGTCTTGCCCTGATAAATCTCAAAATCTACGCCGTCAACAGCCTTGATCCACCCGATCAACTTTTGGAAGAAACCTCTTCGCACTGGGAAGTATTTTTTAAGCCCCTCTACCTTGAGTGTGGTGTTGTTAGTCATAATAATCGAAGTGTCTAAAGTGAGCCCGCCCTGGTGCGACGTCATTTGAATATACACTTGCTTCTGATGTATCACCAATCCTGGGTTATCTTTGCTGAGTCAGGTATTACCAGGCCTGCCCGCCATCTGGCAGGCGGGTCTGGGCCAGGGCTAAAGTGTCTAAAGTGACTAAAGTTCAGATTGCAAAAAATGATCTAACCACTAAAAATGACCTTTTAGCTACTTCTTTTTACCTATTGGAAAGTTGCGAGCAATTCGCTACATTCTTCATATTCATATTTCGCTTGGTCAAAGGATAACCACTCTAATTCTACTATCACTTCCAACCAATATTGCGTTTCACTGGCTTCGCTTTCACAAATAGAGATTTTGTTTTTGAAATCAGCTTTGATCCTAGCCCTATTGGCTTCCCGGTAATTAGCGCCTATAGAGGTCCCGGCTTTGGTTATTTGATTCCGGACAACTCTTGCTTCTGGGGTATTGGGAAGTTTCACTGATAGGCGAATAATTCGGACTGCAAATTTCTTTGTCCTTTTTTCGAGCTCTTTTGCAAATTCCTTATTATCCATCCTGTACCAGAGGTTAAATTTTATAGGCACTTTAGGTCATTTTAGTTCACTTTAGGCACTTTATTCTCGTACAGCACAGGACAGCGACTCAAGTGACCCTCTCCGTAATCACACACCCTCGGAAACTCTGTCCCGCAGGCTTGAATGGCAAAGTCACATCTGGGATGAAATGGACAGGAACCCGGCTTGTGGGCAGGATCTGGGACTGTGCCCGGGATGCTGTGAAGCTTGCTTCCCCGCTTGGCACGGCCTGGGAGTGATTTTAGGAGCCCCTGGGTATAGGGATGACAGGGATTGTGGAAAATATTAGAGGTATCTCCTTGCTCTACAATGATACCCGCATACATCACATAGATGCGATCGGCAATATTTGCTACTACTCCAAGGTCGTGGGTGATGTAAAGAAGGGACATCTGTCGTTTTTGCTTGAGTTCTTGAAATAAATTCAGAATCTGCGCTTGAATGGTGACATCAAGGGCTGTGGTTGGCTCATCGGCAATCACCAGGTCGGGATCGCATGCCAGTGCCATGGCGATCATAACCCGCTGTCTCTGTCCACCGCTTAGCTGATGGGGATAGTCTTTAAGGCGCTCCTCTGGCGATGGGATACCTACATCCTTAAGGAGCTGAATACATCTCTCACGTACGCTTTTTTCGTCCACCATTTCATGGACCATGATGGCCTCCTGGATCTGATCCTCTACGGTAAATACGGGATTAAGAGAGGTCATGGGTTCCTGGAAAACCATTGCTATATGATTTCCGCGAATCTTCTGCATCTCCTCTTCACTCAGATCCAAGAGGTTTTGCCCGTTGAACAGCACTTTGCCCCCCATGATCTTACCTGGAGGTTGTGGGATAATTCTTAAGATGGTCAGGGCTGACACGGTCTTTCCACAACCTGACTCTCCTACAAGACAGACCGTCTCGCCTTTGCTGACTTCATAACTCACTCCATCCAGGGCACGAGCAACCCTTTCGTTACCGATGAAATAAAACTTAAGGTCCTGGACGGATAGGAGGATATTATCCATAAAAAGTGCCTAAAGTTATTAAAGTTAATACAAGATCTAAAACCTTTACAGGTAAACTCCTTATGGGAGTTTATGCGTATGCATTTTATAAAATCCTTACGGATAAAATCCTGATCAGGATTCATATTTATAAACCCCTTACTGGTAAAAAACGGATTTGGAGTTTATGCGTAAGCATTTTAGCTCACTTAATTTACTCAGTATCTCTCCTTGAGTTTGGGATTTAAGATATCTCGTAACCCCTCACCAAATAGATTAAAGGAGAGCACCACTAATAGGATAGCAAAACCCGGAACAAAGGTAAGCCAGGGGGCATCGAATATAAAACGCTTCCCATCGGACAGTATGTTCCCCCAGGTGGCGTGGGGTGGTGGCACTCCGAACCCAAGGAAGCTCAAGCCTGCTTCCGTCAAGATAGCCGTGGCAATACCAATGGTGGCGGAAACCAGTACTGGCGCAATAGCATTTGGAATCATGTGCCGAAATATGATCCGCCAGTTGCTGACACCGAGGGCACGTGCAGCAGTCACAAAATCTTGTTCCCTTAAAGAAAGAAATTCAGCACGTACAAAGCGTGTAGCTCCCATCCAGCTGGTCAATCCTATGACAATCATGATGTTATACATGCTTGCAGGAAGGAGCGCCACCACGGTAAGTATCAAGAAAAAGCTCGGGAAGCATAGCATGATATCCACCAATCGCATGATCAGGGTGTCTATGGAAATGACCCCTGCAAAAAATACCTTCATCCATTTTGGTGGGGGTTGTTTTCCTAATCCCTTTTTCAGCCAACGGGAAAAAAATATGTATGCACTGCCTATAAGGAGTAGTGCTGATCCTGAAAAGATGGCACCAACTGCAAGCAATCCTCCACCCAAAAGCAGGACAAACGCAGCAAGAATTTGATCAACCCTTATATGGCTCTGTCCAAAATAGCCAGATATACCCCCCATAAATATGCCTATAAGTACTGCGATCCCCACAGCCACAAACCCTACGGTCAGGGAAACCCAGGCACCTTGAAGCATCCTTGCAAAAACGTCCCTCCCCAGATCATCGGTCCCAAACAGGTAGACCCCTAACTTGGGGATTTCTTCAGGGCGCAAGGTCTCTAAATTGGGACTTGAAAGCGGGGGTAGCAATTTTTCCTGGAGTCTTACCATGGCGGGATCAAAGACAGGCTTGGTGCCAGAAGTGAGTATGAGCCCAGCAAGGGCAGTGCAAAAGAAGAGGGCAAAAATGATAAGGCCCACAAAAGCGAGGCTGTTTCCCTTGAGAATCCGCCAGGACTCCTGCAAACGGGACCGCCTTGGGGCAACCCCGGTGTTTTGAAGAAGATTTTTTATATCTTTCTTGATCACAGTCGTATCCTCGGATCTACTACCATATAGAGCACATCAGAGACAAAGGTACCAGCCAGGACCAGCACAGCGGAAATAAAATTGACCGTCAGGATAATTGGATAGTCTCGGGCCAGAATGGCCTCATATGCCATCCTTCCCATACCGGGCCAGGAAAAGATGGATTCAATGATTACTGAACCTCCAATGAGTCCAGGTAAAATCAGGCCAAACATGGTGACAAAGGGCAAAAGGGCATTCCTGAGAGCATGTTTATATAGGACCTGTTCTTCAGGTACACCTTTTGCCCGGGCTGTCCTCACATAATCCTGACTCTCTACCTCAAGCATCTGACTCCTGACATATCTTGAGAGTATTGCAATGCCACCAGTAGCTCCAAGCACGGATGGGAGCAAGAGATGCCAGATCCGGTCCATTACCATATGGGTCCAAGAGGAGGCCCCGAGCCCGAACGTTTCCATGCCAATTACCGGAACATGGAAGCGGGTTACCACAAAGATAATCAAAATGTAGGCAAAAAAGAAGCCCGGGATAGAGATCAATAGATATGAAAAGAATGTGGAGCTTCGATCATATAATCCGCCTCGGAAAATGGCTGAACGGATCCCTATGGGAAAAGAGAGGGTCCAGGTCAGGATGGTGCCTACAATGAAGAGGGGAAGGCTGTTTAAAAACCGTTCCCAGATCTTTTTAAGGACGGATTGGTTATCCTTCCAGGACACAGTCTTGCCTGTAAGGAGATCTCGATAGAAATAGATGTATTGGATATAGAGAGGTTTATCCAGATGGAATTCCTTACGAAATCGTTCCACCATCTCCGGCGTGAACTTGGGATTCAGGGGGTCTACCTGGCTCGGTTTGCCAGGGGCCAGGTGGATGATCAAAAAGGAGACCACTGAAACAAAGAACAGAGTGATGATCTTTTGTATGATACTCCGGCCAATAAATGACAACATTTTTAAGTGCCTAAAGTGCTTAAAGTGAACTAAATCAGCCTTAGGCTGATAAAATGCCTAAAGTTTTATAAAAGGCTTATGCCTAAACTCCATTATTCTACCTTCCGCATTCCACCCCAGTAAAATATGCTTTGCATTTCACGGCGTAAACATTCAGAATTCCGTCTCTATCCTTCAGGTGCAAAGCTGGGCACCTCTGGGAGCTTTATCCACTTGTTAAAGTGAAAAGTGTAGATCCCGGTTTTGGTGGGCTTGATCTTTTTGTAGACCACATTCCCCTTGGAATCTGTTTCCTTTATTACAATCTTTTTATCTAGGACAGCCGTCCATTTGGTAACATATAGAAAAGTATAGGGCTTTTCCCTGGCAATAATTTCATGGAGTTGGTGGCTGTAAGCCACTTGGCGCCCATAATTGTATTCCCGCCTGATCTTAATGATTAGATCGTCTGCCTGGGGATTTCTAAACCCTACAAAATTAAGCTGATAGGGATTAGTCTGACTGGAATGCCATATCTGATAAAGATCTGGTTCGATTCCCATGAGCCACCCCAGGATCAGGGCATCAAAATCTGCCTTATCCACACGCTCCTGGATGAATACAGCCCATTCTAATAGATCCGTTCTGACGTCAATGCCAATCTGTTTCCATGCGCCCTGAGCAATGGTCAGGATAGCCTTGCGGAGGTCATTGCCGCTGTTGGTAATAAGTGTAAATTGAAGTCGTTTTCCATCTCTTTCAAGCCAGCCTTCCTTATTTCTCTTCCAGCCCGCCTCCTCAAGGAGCTTCAGCGCCCCTTCGGGATCATAGGGAACCGGTTTGATGCCGTGATTGTAATAATCGGTCTGTTTGACAAAGGGACCGGTAATCCGTTCTCCTTGGCCATGGAGGACATATTTTATGATCTTATCTACATCAATGGCCATACTCAAGGCCATGCGGACTCGGTGGTCATCAAAGGGTTCACGTCGCATATTATAGCCAATATATGTATAACCTAAAGAGAGCCCGGAGAAACCCTGATACTTTGGATCATTCTGCAGACGCTGGACCTGATGGGGTTGGACACCATAACTGTCTATAGTGCCCGCATAAAACTCCATCTCCTGGGTCAAGAGGTCAGGAATGATCCGATAGATATACCGTTTATAATTTGGTGGCCCCTCCCAATAATCATCAAAGCCGTTCAGGGTTATGTACTGATCCGATTTCCATTCCCGAAAGACAAAGGGGCCGCACCCAATGGGATGGCGATTGAAGCTGCTCTGTCGAATGGAGAATTTTTCCGGGTCCTTCCCGACTCTGTTTGCCTCGTCTCTTAAGGTCTCATCATTAAGGAGATGCTCCGGGAGTATCCCCATGCTCCATGTCCCAAGGGCTGGGGAATAGAGTCTCTTGTAGACAATGCGAACGGTTAGAGGATCAACTGCCTGCACCTCTTTGACTGGCTCATAGTCGGCTACTCGAGGAGAAAGATTCTTTGGATTCATGATGGCCTCGAAGGTAAACTTAACATCATTGGCATCAAATATATGCCCATCATGAAATTTCACATTGGGGCGCAACTTAAAGACTACAATTGGATTATGTTCAGTAGATGGCAAGATTTCTTTTGCATACTCGGCCCTTTTTTTCTGCCCCAACTCTTGATCCACACCTAAGTAATTCTCTCCATTAAAGGAGCTAAAATAATCCTTGCCGAGAATTAAGGATAGATTTTGAAAAAGATCTTGATCTACACTACTTAAGACCAGGTTGATCCTGTTTGGGGCCATGACCTTTATCTTCACCTCTGTGTCTTCCTGATCTGTCTCTGTCTTTTTTTCATGCCTTGTCACCAAAAATTCTCTGGCTGGAATGATAAATATCTCTTCGATATTAGCCAAAGAGGCCCTAACTTCATCATTGGCTGGCAAATCCCCGGCCTTTGCCCTCTTTAAAAGCTCAACGACCTTTTTTGCCCCTGCTTTTCCTACACCGGGTATGTTGGCCTTCTCGTTTACATAAAAAAAGGCCTCTTCATGGATATCCCAGTACCTTGCAAGACGCCCTCTGAAACGGAGCTCTTCATCCCGATCAATAAGACCTTCAAATACCATGGAGTTAATATTGCTACTTGCTGAATCTGCTGAAAGGATTGGATTAAGGATGCTGGCGTCACCTATGGATGCTGTAATATATTCATTAAGACGATTGGGATTGCCGCGTGACTGCTGTTCATAGGTCGGTACCCAGAAATAGGACTGGAGCAAGAAGAATATAACTAAAATTGGAGTAAATATGAGAATTTTGCGGATTGTCATGGGCTTATTTCAATTTTAGATTATTTTAGTAGTAGAGCATAGCCGTTGTAATAATAGTATTACATACTAAAATAAAATTAGCATAAGAAATTGAAGGATTAGTGTCAAATCGTTTGATCGCCCTGAAAAAGAATGGAGAAGCTCTCTTATTTCTAAGCAAGGTGAAGTAAATTTTTTAACTTTTTTGTTTGATGAACCCGTAAAAAGTCTCAGCAACATGTCATTTCGACCTGCCCGCCATCGGCTTCGCCTTCAGGCGAGGCGGGCGGGGCGAAGCGAGAAATCTTACCAATGTAACATGCTGAAAACACAAGATTTCTCCCGGAGCCTGCCCTGAGCGTAAACGCTAAGATTCCTCACTTCGTTCGGAATGACAGAAGCGAAGGGGTCGAAATGACAGACCCGCCTGCCCCGTTCCGTACCGTTCGGGACGGAGCCAAACGGCGGGCAGGTTCACAGAATCCGACTTTTTACGAAACCATCTTGTTTAATTCAAGTTTTTATCGATTTCGGAGTTGCTATTTAAATAAAAAATAACTATGTTTAAGTGTTAAATTTTAAATTTTATATACTTAAAGGAGTGATTTTATGTTTGGTGAAGAAAGAGAAAGAAAATTTACTGGTGCTACTAAATATGTCTTGGATGAGGAACTGGCAAAGATTGTAAATATCACTATGGCTCTTGAGATGCCTCTTCTTTTAAAAGGGGAGCCAGGTACAGGAAAGACAATGCTGGCCTATGCAATCGCCGAGAGTCTCAAGATGCCTCTCATTGTTTTAAATGTCAAATCAAGCATGAAACTGATTGATGCCCTTTATCAGTACGATACCCTGACACGTCTGAACGACAGCAGGTTTGGTGATTCAAAAAGGGATGTAAGTAACATTGAGGACTATATCAAGATGGGTAAAATCGGGCAGTCCTTTGTGACAGATGAAAGGACTGTTCTTTTGATAGATGAGATAGACAAGGCAGATACCGATTTCCAGGACGATATGCTCGATGTTCTTGATCAGATGGAGTTTGATATCCTCGAGATTGATAAAACTATCAGTGCAAAACAGAGACCGGTGATAGTTATTACATCCAATGCAAAAAAGGATCTCTCAGATCCGTTTTTGGGAAGATGCAATTTCCATCATATAGCCTTTCCTGAGCCTGATATGATGCATGAGATTGTACAGGTTCATTTTCCTGATATACGCAAGGAGTTGCTCGATGCTGCTGTGAAATCCTTTTACAGACTCAGGGAGTTTAAGGAAGTGGAAAAGAAACCAGCTACAAGAGAACTCATAAACTGGATCAGGGCAATGTATGCTGATCCTGATTTTAAGGTAAAGGACTTGATAAAGGGCGACATCCCATATCTCGGTGTCTTATTTAAGAAAAGCCCGGATTATGCAATTGCCCAGAAGTTTGTCTCAAGGTATAGGTTATAGATAATTGCTCAAAATCCATAAGATTTTTAGCAATTAAATGCAAAATGCAAATTAAAAAATGCAAAATGAATAGAAAAGAGTAATTTTGACATTACAAATCTTTCATTATCGCCATCTTTCGAATTTTGACTTTTGCACTTTGCGCTTTTCATTTTTCAATGTCTGCTCGAAATTGCACAGAATTTTGAGCAGATAGGGTTATAGGTCTTGTTTACTAAATTCTTTTATACATTACGAAAGGTAGGTGTGCCCGTTACACCTACATCATTTCTGAGGCTGCAGAAGGCCCTCAGCAAAGGTCTGATCAACTCCGTTGATGATTTCTATATATCCTCAAGGGCAATACTCATAAAAAGCGAGCGTTATTTTGATCTCTATGACCAGGTATTTGCCCATCATTTTAAAGGGGCTGAGCTCACTGATCCTGCTAAGTTTGATTTAACCGAGGCGGCCAAGGCCTTGTTAGATGTATGGTTAAAGGATCCACAGGCTATAGCAGATGCCCTTGGGATTGATGAAGAGTCTCTTGCTAAATTGAGCCCGGAAGAGCTAATTGACTATTTTCTTGAAAGATTAAAGGAACAGACCGAAGCCCACCATGGCGGAAGTAAATGGATAGGCACAGGTGGTACTTCCCCTGTGGGTCATTCCGGATATCATCCTGGTGGCATGAGGGTTGGGGGCATATCCAGGAATAAATCAGCAGTAAAGGTAGCAATGGACAGAAGATACAGGAATTACTCATTATCAGGTCCTCTTACTCGGACTCATATGGGGGAGGCCCTGAAGAGATTGAGGAATATGATACCAACTGGGCCCAAGGATCGGGTCAACATTGATGAGACTATCTATCAAACCATGAAAAATGCGGGAGAGATCGAGATCATATTTGAGCGTAGTTTAAAAGATAGACTAAAGGTCATTCTGGCTATAGATAATGGGGGTTGGTCAATGGATCCATATATTGATATTGTCCAGAGCCTCTTTGATTATTCCAGGAGCCAGTTCAAGGATCTAAAGACCTTTTTCTTTCACAATACCATATATGATTATCTGTGGGCAGACCCTCCGCGGCGTTCAAAGCCATATGCAGTAGATGAATTTGCCCGGATGGATCCAGAAACAAGGTTTATCATTGTAGGCGATGCAAGCATGGCCCCCTATGAGCTTATGGCCACAGATGGATCAATCCATATAGAGGAAAGGAGTGGGAAGCCGAGCATAGAGAGGATGCAATTCCTGGCAAGCATCTTTCGGCACTCTGCCTGGCTTAATCCTAAATTATCGATAGAGTGGCCTTACACAAGGACCATTAATATAGTAAGACAAGTCTTTCCAATGTTTGAAATCACATTGGATGGTCTGGAAGACATGGTAACCCATCTAATGAGTAAAAACTGAGATATAATTGCCTGTCCAAAGCCCACCATATTGTAATAAACGCCTAAATTAAATGGGCACAGTTTAAGTGATAAATCCTAAATTCTAATACCCGCCTGCCATGCATTACAATCGGTGCAAGAAAGGCAGACGTTAGAGGGAAAATACCTTGTGGTATTTAATTGACATAACAAAGAGGCATTGCGGGCAGGTCGAAATCCTAAACCCTGGCCCAGACCTGGCTTA
>JAUWZV010000118.1 GCA_030615105.1 Desulfobacteraceae bacterium | reverse complement strand
GACCAAAGGTCGGGGCTTCTTGGCGCAAGTTCTCGCAGTATGCCGCTCGAACTTGCTTAGCAATGCCTTCGACATTGCTTGCTTATTTTGACCATTCATCCCCGACTAAAAGTCGGGGCATTCTGGTTATTCTTCGTAAATTATTCCTTCAAAGCATCCATTATAACTTCCAGTTGAAGCTTGAAGTATTTATCAAGGCTGAGACGATTCTTGAAATGCCATCTCTTTAGGACCCACATATGAGCAAGCATCATAATATTGAAGGCCATTAGATCCACATCAACCTTTTTAAATACACCCTGTTCAATGCCTTCACTGATTATTTTTGCGAAAATATTGCTCACATCCACCTCCAGTTGCATTACCCGCGACTTGGAAGTCTTGTCAAGGGAACTGGATTTTTGATAGATCAAAAGTGCCTTCTCTCTTTGCTGATCGACTACTGTTAAATAAATTTGGAGCGCAGCAGTTAATTTCTCCTCTGGATCATCAATATCCTGAATTATCTTGACGAGGTTCTCCTGAAAGGAGGTAAGGATATCTTCCATAATCATTCTCATGATTTCCGACTTTGTCTTCACATAGCGGCGCGTGACAGATCTAGTCACACCTGCCTTTTCTGAAATCTCTTGAAGGGAAGTGTCTGCAAAGCCTTTTCTGGCATAGAGGACACTGGCCGCATCTATGATTTTACTTCTCGTCTCATCTGGATTAGTGACCCAATCAAGCTCATCGAGTTTGCCTGTTAATTTATCCATATCTTCTCTCCTCTTAAATAATCAATTCAAAAGGGATGAAAGGTCAGAGACTCTGAGGCCATCTCCACCCACCTTTGATCTGCATATAGTTAAAGCCCGGGACTCAAAATCTTAAAAACTTCACCCCCTTTCCATCAATAATTTTTTTGGCAATCTATATTAACTCATTACTTATCAAAATATCCAACCCCTTAACTCATTATATTTATCGAAAATTCCAAGTCAAACACTGAATAAATCAAATGGGCCAAGCTACATTATTAACTAAAAATTATCGCTCCAAACTGTTGGCACTTTCTGAAATGTTTCTTTACAGGGCAAATAAAGAATATCTTTTTTAAGCCCTTATACACCCACCACCAGCCCTGAAAAAAGAATGACGGTGGTTTATGTTCCAATATAAAGGTGGGTAAAGAGCAGACCGCTTTTCACTTATAGCGGCTTAATGGCGGTAGCGCCAGTATGGATGGTACCATGGATCCCATGGATGCCACCACCAAGGATCCCAAAAACCCCAGGGGTATGGTTCATACTTACCCGGATATTCTTCCTTCCAGAGGTTAATTTCCTTTATTACGAGATAGGGATAGTGGTAATCAACTTCTCCTAATCTCCTGATCTGCTCACCCTGCACAATCCCGGCTATGGTCACCTTTCTCCCCTTACAGTAGATCTCACTGTCCAGAAAGCCCTCATATAGAGCCAGGAAACGCCCCCCAGATATATCCAATTGTATAGGTCTGCCATCACGGTCTATCTCGGTCTGACAGACTTCCAGGAGGGTTCCATCCTTTTTGTTCACTGTTTTAACAATAACCCCTCCCAAAAGTATCACCTTTCCCTGATAAGCCTTGGGAGCCTTCCGCAATTCAGCAAAGGTAATCTCCGTTGTTACCTCTTTTAGGATGTCTTTTGAGATGACATGGGCACAACCGGACAAAAAGATCAAGGCCATTGTAATGACAAAAAGTCTCTTTTTCATCATCCCTCTGGTGGACCTTAAAAGCCCATTCCTATCCCTACACCAAAATGCAGCCTGGGTTCTGTCTCGGGGAATTCTTCCAACGGCCAGATATAGAGCTCTCTTTTGGCAATGACAGGATACGTATATTCTATCTCACCCAATGGACGCACCTCTTTTCCCACCACTGAACCCACGACAGTAACCTTCCTTCTTGGGCGATAGATAGCCGGATCGATGAAACCTTGTACAGAAATGATAAATCTTCCCTTTGACACATCCTCTGTGGCCGGTTTCTTTCTAAAGCCAAGAGAGCGCTGAAGTACAACAATCAGCGTCTTCTCAGGAAAATTCTGCGTCTCAATGATGTCACCTCCCAGCATCACGATTCTGCCTCGATATGCCTCTGGATCTTCCAATAATTGTTCAAAATGCACTCTCTGATCAACTTCCTTTAACGCCTCCTGAGAAATCACCGGGGCACAACCTGCTATCATAAGGGCGGTCAAGGTTGCACTATATATTAAAAATGTTCTGTATCTCTTTGCGTTCATACCCCCACCTCTTTACCTCATCCAATTCGTCCCTCTTCTTTTTCACATTTCCTCTAAGGCCAGCGGGGCCCCATTCCATTTTTTTCTGTTTCATTTAGGATAATCTGAGTATACACTTTTCTTCTTTTGCCTGCACCTTTTTATTTTTTCCACAGGCAAAATAACCGATGACCATGAACCTGTTGCGCATAATATCAAAGAGGCTAAACCCATACTATTTACTAAAAATTACTACTCCGAGACACCTTTTAGCTTTCGGCCACTCTCGGCAAGGTCGAAGACTCACCTCTGGCGTGAGTCATCTTTCTGCTCAGAATAGAAAGAAGCGATCCCAGGGCCGGGTATCACATCATCTTCAATCCCCTAACCACCCTCCCCGAAAAAAGCATGAAAGTGGTTCAATAAAAAACCTAAAACCGCCTTCTCAAATCTCGTCCAATCTCAAGGGCAGACCCCACAATGTCTATGAAAAGGATCTAAGATATTCATGGTACTTATAAAGTGCGGATAAAGCCCTTACGGCTCGCCTGACTGTAGGATAGATAATACAATGCTTTTCGATCAAGGAAAAGGCCTTCTCTACGCCCTCCTTGTCTCCAACGGCACACGTCACAATTGGCTTTTCTTTGTACCTTCCCACCTCGCCCCCGATCGTGGGGAGGACATCTAACAAAGGGCTGCTAACAGCAGGGGCAATAATAAGGAGACCATTGATACTATCGTCTTCAGCAACTGCCCTTAAAGCTACTCGATAGGTCTCAGAAGTATCAAGCCTTGTAGGTGGCCAGATGTCCACCGGGTTTGTGATTTTCCTCCAAGGTGGTCCGATATTTTGGGGTTTCTGGAGAGTTGTTTCTAACAGATTTGGAACCGAGAGGCCAAACTCATCGCAAAGATCTGCTGCCAGGGCCCCCCATCCTCCTGTGTAAGTTATGATACCGATGTTTCTTCCCTTAAGGATAGGAAGATGGATAAAGGCCTTTGCTAAATCGACAAGCTCTTCAACATCGTGAATTCGTAAAATCCCGCTCTGAGTAAAAGCAGCATCATAGATCTCGTCTTTTCCTGCGATAGAGCCAGTATGTGAGACTATAGCACGAGCACCAACCTCTGTCTTTCCTGCTTTAATGGCGAGGATCGGTTTTATGAAGGTTGTATTTCGAGCCACCTCAACAAAGCGCTTTCCATCGGCAACCTCCTCTATATGCATCCCGATAACTTTTGTGGATGGATCCTCCCGTAGATACTCGAGACAATCAATCTCGTTTATATCACATTTCTTCGCCAGATCAATCGATTTGCTGATGCCAAGGCGGTGGACTGATAAGATCCATACCAAACCGGCCCCTGTAAAAAGTCCAGTCTGAGAGATGAGAGAAAGGCCACCTTCAGTCAATCGATCAATGGGTGCAAAGCTCGTAGAGAGCCTCTTTTTTGCATTGACAACACCCATTGTGTCAGGTCCGATGATGCGTACTCCATACTTCTTTGCTATTTCGAGCATCATCTCTGCGATGGTCTTTCCTCCTTCCAAGGGCTCGTCCAGACCGTCTGAAACGATAATTACTGAATGGATCCCTTTCTGGCCACATATCTTAATGGTATCGATAACAGCTGAGGGCGGCAGAAGAATGATGGCAAGATCCACTGGATCTTCAATCTCCATAAGATTAGAATAGACCTTCAGCCCAAAAAGCTCCCCTCCTTTTGGATTTACAAGGTAGATTTTTCCCTCGTAGCCCACCCCAAGGAGGCTCTCAATGGTGAGAGCGCTAATACTTCTGGGTTTTTGGGAGGCTCCCAAAATAGCTATAGAATCCGGTTTTAAGAAGCCTTTCAGGGGATTCATTATTACCTCCTTAGATATTGACAGATATCCTCTTTCGCCCTCCAGAAATAGCAGGGAAATTGCTGGGTTGCAAGAACAAGAATCTGTATCAGGTCTTAAATTATCATTTTATGTGTAATGAGTATTAGAGATGTGGATAAAAACTTATGTGGGATTTGAAGGGGAGCCAAGAGTAGATTTGAACTCTTTTTCTGTTTTCTTTAATGAACCATTCCCCTGGATTTTGCTCTGAGCATTTCTAATTCCATTAAGAAATCATCTATCCCTGAGATTAATGGCTCCTTAGGCAGCACATCTCCGGCCAAAACATAGGCCTGAATAATCCTCATCACTTTAACAAATTTTTCTCCTCTGCCTTGACCACATATTTCCTCTAAGGGGCAACCCCGACAATCTTTTGTTTGATATTCAAAGCAGAAAGGAATAGGTACATTAGCTGCCTGGAATAACTCTTTAAAATCATCCAGAGTTAAGTCAGTGTCGAGAAACTGCCGGATGCGGATCCATTTCTCGACACTTAAATCAAAGGAGTCCTCTTTTCTCTGATACCTATCTTGAATCTCAAAAACAGTCATTAACTGACTCATCTTGCACCCCTATTTTTGGTAAGGTCTTAAGGTCTAAATCTATGGTTCAATAAGCTAACACTAATTATTATTTTCTTAAAGAACACATTAGAAATTAGACTGTTTTCACATTTTTTTCAAGCCCAACCAACGTTCTTGACTAACTAATCTCAATTCCTTTTCCACTAAATAAAATGAAAGGGATCAGCTTATATTATTTACCAAAAATTACTGCTCCAAGACACCTCCCTGCTTTCGGCCAGTCTCGGCAAGGTCGAAGATTTGCCTCTGGCGTGAGTCATCTTCCTGCTCAGAATATAGGGGCTCGACCCCCCAGAGGTTGGGCTCCGCATCAGTCCTTATCCCCGAACCATCAGCCATGAAAAAAGGACGAAGGCTGTTAAAAGTCCTTGGTTGAGTATTGGAAAGACCCTATTCAGTTGTCTATGCCTCTATCTTTTAGCATTTCTATAAGCTTATCCTTTTGATTATATTCTGGTTTTTCTATGACTGCTTAAAGGAACTAATTCAGGATTTGTCCAACCCTAGGACCAGGTTTTAAACCTGCTATCATAATTACATCGTGAACATTGGCTGCTAAATCGGAGATATTGAGTGGTGGTATTAGATCAAAGGGCGAAAAGCAAAAGGATCGCTTAATGTCATATGCTAAGGGTAAAAGGCAAATTGAGAGAAAAGAAAGAAGCAGGAGGAAGAATAAAGATAGAAGTAAAAAAGGTAGGGTTATTCATACATTACAACAGGTTTGGCTTTTTAGGAGGATAAGATACAAAAGCCCCCAAAGGAATGTTATAATCCCCTTGGGGGCCTTATATTGGTAATTTTAAGACAACCTGCTTAACCATAAAATTGCTCTTGGGGGGGGTTAATGATAAGAAGAGCGTCTTTTTTCAAAGCAGTATAGAGTAATGTATATTGTATGTCAAGAAAAAAATAACACACTATATAGTTATTAATGCTATGTTCCCATTGGAAGGTTTATACAGGTGAACTGCAGGCAGTTACTCCTTCATATCGTTTAAGATTTCTATAAGCTTATCCTTTTGATTATATTCTGGCTTATCAATGACTTTTTCGAGGAGGTGATTTAGGATCTGCCCAACCCTGGGACCAGGTTGTAAGCCTAACACATTCATTACATCATTACCATTGACCGCTAAATCGGAGATGGTGAAAGGGTATGATTTTTTAATTTGGGAATTAATTCTATTCTTAAATTCCTCAATCTGATTTTCATCAATCCTTCCCCATCCATGTGCCAGATCATCTGCCTTTCTAAGAGCTATAAGGTCGCTAATATTATCTGCACCTACGCGTTTAATAAAACGCCTTATTGCCCTGTCGCTCAACTTCTTCTTATAGTCAAACATATGATTGGCAATTAGATTTGTCACACGAGCGATCATATCATTGCCAAACTTCAGCCTAATCATTATCTCCCTGGCAAGCTCTGTACTAACAGTGGCATGGCCAAGGAATCTCCATCTCCCTTTTACTTTTTTCCGTACCCGTGGTTTGGCAATATCGTGAAACAGGGCAGAAAGCCTCAAAACAGGCTCCTTCTCAATAGAATCAACCGTCTCCATAGTGTGCCTGTAAATAGTAAACTTGTGATAATTATTCTGTCTTTTTCTGTATCTCTCAAGAATTTCGGGTAAAATCCTTTTCAGAAGGCCTGCCTTCCTCATAAGGTTAAAGCCAACTGAAGGTTTGCCAACCATTAGTATGCTCAGAAGCTCATCCCGTATCCGTTCCTTAGCTACCCTATCAATAGCTTCTGCCATGGAATTTATGGCCATGAGTGTCTCAGGCTCAATGGTGTATCCCAGTTGTAAAGAGAACCTGATAGCCCTCATCATCCTCAAAGGATCCTCATCAAACCGTTCTGACGGGTTGAGCACTGCCCTGACAACTTTCTTTTTGATATCTTGTTTTCCTTCAAAGGGGTCGATAATCCTTTTATGAGTGATATCATATGCCATGGCATTAAAGGTAAAATCCCTGTGGGCAAGATCCTCCTCAATGCTTGCCCCAAATCCCCCTGTCCCTCGAAAGGTAGTTACCTCGAAATGCCTCCCTTTAGAGACAAGGGTAACGGTGCCATGCTTTAGATTAAAGCTTGTCATTTCAGGGAAAAGATCACGGATTCTATCTGGTTTTGCATCGGTAGCTACGTCCCAATCTTTTGCCTGGCACCCAAGCAGAGAATCCCTTATCGCCCCCCCCACAATAAATGCCTGGTATCCATTTTTTAAAAGCTTCTTTGAGATATCAAGGACGGTATGAGGAATCTTCTGGCCTTCTATGGTTAAATTTATCATGCATGTTTACCTAACTCTTTTTTAAGCTTGAAAAACGCTCCCTCTTGTCTGAATATAGATTTATACACAAAGACGTCTCTCATTCAAAGTAGTTTCAGGCGAAAAGATTAACGAAACTGAGGCTCATCCATACAATATTCTTATGAATACACAAATCTACATCGGTACTTCGGGCTGGAATTACAAGCATTGGAATGAAATATTCTATCCTAAGGAGTGTCCAAAATCTAAATGGCTGGAGTTCTATGCCAAGCATTATGGAACAGTTGAGTTAAACGCAAGCTTTTACCGGCTCCCTAAACCCCAAACCTTTGAAAACTGGAGAAAAAGAACACCTGATAACTTCCTCTGGTCAGTAAAGGCCAATAGATATATCACCCACATAAAGAGGATAAAGGATGTCCGGGAACCCCTGGAGAGATTTTTCAACTCTGTCGAGTTGTTAAAGGAAAAACTGGGGCCAATCCTCTTTCAACTACCACCCACCCTGTCTTTTGATGAAGGTCTATTGAGCCTTTTTTGTCAACACCTCAAAGGAAATCATCTCTATACCCTGGAGGTGAGACATCCAAGCTGGGCACAAAAAAGGGTAATAGACATACTCAGGGATAACAACATAGCCCTTTGTGTTTCTGACACAGCCGGACGCTACCCTTATATAGAGGAAGATACAGCCCCTTTCATCTATATCAGGCTGCACGGTTCCAAAAAACTCTATGCCTCAGAATATTCTGAGGAAGAACTCCAGGCATATGCCCGAAAAATCAGGGATTGGTCAAAGGATACCTACCTTTACTTTGACAATGATTATTGCGGCTATGCTATTAAAAATGCAAAGAGATTGAAAGAGATTTTAGGACTATCCGAACATACTCAATAAAATAATTGAAAATCCTAAATCCTAATACCCGCCTGCCATGCATTACAATCGGTGCAAGAAAGGCAGACGTTAGAGGGAAAATACCTTGTGGTATTTAATTGACATAACAAAGAGGCATTGCGGGCAGGTCGAAATCCTAAACCCTGGCCCAGACCTGGCTTA
>JAUWZV010000142.1 GCA_030615105.1 Desulfobacteraceae bacterium | reverse complement strand
CTTGTAGAGACACTCCCTAAGATGGAAGGAAAAGATATATCCATGCTTATTGTGCCAAAGCAGGTAACTCATCATGCCTAAGATAAAGACAAAGAAGGGGGCCTTAAAAAGGTTTAAAAGGACTGGTAGTGGAAAGCTGGTCAGAAACAGGGCCTTTGCAAGCCACATTATGACAAAGAAGTCACGAAAAAGGAAAAGAAACTTAAGAAAATCCACCATAGTCGACAAAGTAGAGGTAAAAAAGGTAGCAAGATTGCTTCCCTATGGCTGATAACAAGTTGCAATCATGTCATTGCGAGGAGCGAGGCCTGCCCGCAATCGGCTTCGCCTTCAAGCGAGGCGGGCGGACGACGTGGCAATCTATCCTATTGAGATTGCTTCACATTCGTTCGCAATGATCTCTATAAATAGTAGCCGTTTAAATGCAGCTTGGTATGAGAACTTGCAAGTCTAAGAGGGGATTTTAAATTGAAGGATGAACTCCTTGAATTGAAAAGCAGGGCCTTAAAAGAGCTGGAATCAGTTTCTGAAAGGCCTGATATAGAAGAATTACGGCAGCGGTATCTTGGCAGGAAAGGTCTCCTTATCCTTCTGTTAAAAAAGCTGGTAGAATTGCCAAAAGAGGAAAGGCCTGCTATAGGCAAGCTTGCCAACCAAGTAAAAGAGGATCTCATCAGAAAATTCCAGTCAGTATCGGATTCTCTGACTACAAAAGATTTAGAAGATGTATCAGTTCTGGATGTAACCCTCCCGGGTAGGCGAATCCCTTTAGGCCATTTACATCCTATTACCAAGATAACAGAAGAGATATGTAATATCTTTGTAAAATTAGGTTTTCGGGTTGTACAAGGACCGGAGGTTGAACTTGATTATTACAACTTTGAGGCCTTAAACATGCCAAAGGAACATCCTGCCAGGGACATGCAGGATACCTTCTACATTTCTGATAATGTTGTCTTAAGAACCCATACCTCCCCAATGCAGATCAGGATAATGGAAAAAACATCGCCGCCTGTGAGCATAGTGGCCCCAGGAAAAGTTTACCGCCCGGATTCAGATATAAGCCATACCCCAATGTTCCATCAGGTAGAAGGGCTATTGGTAGATAAAGGGGTTTCCTTTGGCGATCTAAAGGGGACACTTACGACCTTTGTCCATCAGATGTTTGGTCCTGGTATAGACCTTAGGTTTAGACCCAGCTTCTTTCCATTTACCGAACCGAGTGCAGAGGTGGATATTAGGTGCGTTGTCTGCCAGGGTAAAGGTTGCAGGGTATGTTCGCATACCGGATGGCTTGAGATACTTGGCTCCGGCATGGTAGATCCAGAGGTTTTCAAGATCGTTGGTTATGACCTGGAGAGTGTCTCTGGTTTTGCATTTGGTATGGGAGTTGAAAGGATAGCAATGCTTAAATCTGGCCTTGATGATATTAGACTCTTTTTTGAAAATGACATCAGGTTCTTACAGCAGTTTTAAGAAATAGTTAATGGTTATTATAGTGAACGACTTGAATAAATTGCCATTCAATAGCCTGTCATTGCGAGCGTAGCGAAGCAATCTCATGAGATTGCTTCGTCACTATCGTTCCTCGCAATGACTACTTTCTTTTGTCGTTCACTATAGTCATTAGACCACTTTAGACATTTATAAGGTTAGGTATTTCCAAAATGAAGGTTAGCCTTAATTGGTTGAAAGAATTTGTAGATATTGATCAAACACCAACTGATTTGGCAGAATCGCTCACTATGGCAGGCCTTGAGGTTGAAGGTCTTGAACATAAGGCTCAAAACCTAAATGATGTTACGGTATCCAGGATCCTGGATATTAAACCCCATCCCCGGGCCGATAGGCTATCCATCTGTCAGCTATATACTGGAAAACAAGAGGTGTCTGTAGTCTGTGGTGCTAAAAACATCACTAAAGGCGATCTTGTTCCCCTGGCTTTGCCAGGGATAACCCTTCCCAATGGCATGCTCATCAAAGAAACTAAGATAAGGGATGAAATATCTCAGGGAATGCTCCTGGCTGAGGATGAGATGGGTCTCACAGATGATCATACAGGAATTATGATCCTCCCCGATGATCTAATACCTGGCCAGACCCTTTCCAATGCCATGGATCTGGAAGACTGGATCCTGGACGTCACCCTGACTCCCAACCGGATTGACTGTGCATCTATTGTAGGTATTGCAAGGGAGATAGGGGCATTGACTAAAAAAAAGATTACGATACCAGAGATACATATAGAAGAGAGTGATATCCTGATTGAGGACCTGGCTCAGGTGGACATCCTTGACACCCAGGGTTGTCCCCGGTACGCAGCCGGTTTAGTGGATAAAGTGAAAATTGGCCCGTCTCCCTTTTGGATGAGATACAGGCTTCATTCTTGCGGAATTAGACCAATAAATAATGTAGTCGATATAACCAACTATGTTCTTATAGAGCTGGGACAACCATTGCATGCATTTGATTACCACCGCCTTGGGGACAGAAGAATAGAGGTTAAAAGGGCAGAAAACGGTCAAGCTTTTGCCACCTTAGATGACCAAACCAGGTATCTGGATGATCAGACATTGATGATATGCGATGGGAAAGGACCAGTGGCCTTAGCAGGGATAATGGGTGGTCTTGATTCGGAAATAAAAGAAAACACTACTACTGTACTAATAGAGAGTGCCTACTTTAATCCCACTGTGATCCGTCGTTCCTCAAAGAGACTTTCCCTTACTACAGAGGCCTCATATCGTTTTGAAAGGGGTATTGATATCGGAGGAGTTGATCTTGCCTTAAAGAGGTCGCTTATGCTTATTCAACAATTGGCTGGAGGAAATATCGCCAGGGGAATTATAGATTGTTACCCAGAGCCATGGTCTCCCCCAAAGATTATCTTGCGTGCTAATAGAGCTAATGAAATTTTGGGAACAAGTATTGCTACAAAACAGATGGCCGATTATCTCTCCTCCCTTACCATGGCTGTGAAGGTAGTTGATCAAAACAGAATGGAGGTTAGTCCACCTTCTTTCAGGGTGGATATAACCAGAGAGGCTGATCTGGTTGAGGAGGTCGCACGCCTAATCGGCTACAATAACATACCAGTTACCCTTCCAGCCATCAGGCCAGCAGAAGAGGATGTTTCTGAACTTGTTCTTAGAGATCGAATTAAGGCCATGTTGGTCGGCATGGGTTTTATAGAAATTATTACCTATAGCTTCATCTCCCCAAAATCTGCTGATCTACTAATAGCTGGAGAGAAAAGTAATCTGCGATCCTTTGTAAAACTCTTAAACCCCCTCTCTCAAGACCAATCTGTTATGAGGACCTCCCTCATTCCTGGACTACTTTCTACGGTTCGCTTAAATTCATTACGGGGCCAGGATGATCTGCGGATCTTTGAATGGGGAAAGACATATATTAAAGGGGAAGGGGAGCTGCCTCAAGAAAAGCAAGTTCTTGCTGCCTTAATCACTGGGTTTGGGTCCAGACAAGAGTGGTATCAGGAAGGGCGGGAGGCTGATTTTTTTGATATCAAGGGTGTGGTGGAAAATATTCTGGAGGAGCTTGGTATTGAGGGGTCTGAGTACAAAAGAAATAACCCTAAAGAAGGGCTTGACCCACATGAATATGCCCGAATCCACTTCTCCGGCTCTGAAATAGGCGCTATTGGTAGGGTTTCAAAGGAGGTTATGGAGGGCTATGGACTTGAAAAAAGTGCCTTTATCCTTGAACTCTATATTGAACCCCTTTTATCCTTAGTTGCCTGGGAAAAAAAATTTACACCTCTGGCCAAATTTCCCTCGGTTAGGAGAGATATCTCTGTTATAATTAGTTGTTCTACAGAGACTGCCATGCTCGTAAGCATTGTAAAAGAGATGGGAAAAGGCCTGGTTGAATCTGTGGATATATTTGATGTTTACCAAGGAAAACAGATTGCCCCCCAAGAAAAGGCACTGGCTCTAAGGATTAGCTACAGGTCTAACAAAAAAACATTGACAGATGATGAGATAAATAAGATTCACGAGGAGGTAATAGACGAAATTCGCCGGCAAACAGGTGGGAGGCTGAGAGAGGGTCCAAAAGATGGAAATTCCAGATAACAAACGCTTTTTCAGGATCGGTGAGGTAAGCAGGATAATTGGGGTAAGGCCCTATGTCCTTCGTTACTGGGAGACAGAATTTCCTACCCTTAGGCCTAAAAGGGCAGATTCAAGACAAAGGATTTACAAAAAAGAGGATATCGAGACCATCATAGAGATAAAAAAGCTTCTCTATGAAGAGAAACTGACAATAGAAGGTGTAAGGAGAAGGCTCAAGGCTCCAAAGAAAGTTAGCCCTATCCCACCTGATAATTTTTTAAAGGAAGTCAAAGAAGAGCTTGAACAAATCCTGAAAATGCTTGAATAACTTGCAAGCATTCAGCTATCAGCCACCAGCTACTCTCCTCAAAAGCTTCCACAACTATCGAGCGTCCCCCTTTTCAACTACCAGATAAATAAATGGGGTCATAGCTTGATAGTACAGGAATTTCCTTTTTAAGTCCTTGTAGGGGTGGCATTTATGACGTCCCGCAAAGCGGGATTCGACCTGCCCGCCATCGGCTTCGCCTCAGGTGAGGCGGGCGGGTAAATCGAACCCCTACAGGTCCGCACCGAAGCTGCGATATGTTCATTAGTGATCAAGATAGTAATATATCATATTAATTTGATAGGTTACGCTACGATTTAAAAAATTGGAATGGCCTTAATCACAGATCAAGCTGTGACCTCCAATTCCCGTATCTCAAATGAAGCAAGGTGAACAGCATAATCACGTAAGGACAATCCGTCAGCAGATGATCGTGCTATTGAGCGAAAATGAAATGAATGCCAAGGAAATCTCCCAGGCGATAGGAATCCGTGAAAAAGAGGTATACGATCATCTCTCTCACGTTGCACGATCATTAGCAGCGCAAAGAAAAAAGCTCATTATACATCCATCCCGGTGCCTTTCGTGTGGATATGTCTTTGAAGACCGTACTCGTTTCACCTGCCCTGGCCGCTGTCCCCACTGTAAAAGGACCCATCTTCAAGAGCCAGCCTACCAGGTAACTTAACATAAAAGGGGACGTTCGTGTCCCGTTATTTCAGTTAAAGACTCCATATGTTGCAAATACAGGTCTAAAATGATAAAAAGTTGAAATAGAGGTGTACAGTTGAATAGCTGTGCAATCTCTGCACGAACGTCCCCCTTTATAGTTATCAAGGGAAAGTTTTTTGGCTTGACTCACCTCTTTTTTATCATAGTAACAGGGGCCTATATGACCATTATCAGGGCCTTACCTTGAATACAAGGTATCCTTGTGCTTTATAACGATCCAAGACTGATTAACCTCTTAGAAAGGCCTTTAAAGAGGTGTAATATCCGGACAAGTATCCTTAAGAATTTAAGTGAAATAGGCAAAATTAAGGCATTAATCTTTTGTGGCTCACTTACCAGGGTTAATAATTACCAGAAGGCCCTTAACCGAAGGCCAGATTTTAGGGTCTATGATGGAGATGAGGATAGGTTTTTAGAGTACCCAAGCATGAGTGGTGTACTTTCAATAGGGGCAAATATAGCACCAGGAATCTGGAGTAACGTAACCAGGGCTTCGCTGGGTATGTTAGAGGAAGACAGGAAAAAAAGGGATTATCTAAATCAAATATGGGTAATGGGTAAATTGCTTAAAGATCTCAGGCAAATTTACAACCCAAATCCGGTGGGGATAATTAAAAGGTCTCTGGTAGATTTAAACATTATAGGCTTTCATGCCTGCACACCCGTAACTCAGCCTTTTTATGAAAAAGACAATATTCTTACCGAGTTTATCTTAAAACATAATATAGATTAATAACCTGTAATCCATCTCATTCCAGGCCTATGAGATTGATCCCTGACTCACAGTTGGGATAGAATGAAATCCTTATTGCATATCTTTTCATTCTATGTTTTTTATTAAACAATGGTGTTTTGAAAATCTCTATTGACATTGCATATAATGATAGGCCACAATACCATGGGATTAGGATTTTGCCTCTCTTAATAGAGAAGCTCGGGTTTCAGGCATAGAGATGGCATATCATTTAAATGAAGGATCCTGTGGAAAGGAGGTGATGTAATTAGGCGCAAGAGAATTAAGTAAGGTTTTAAGATTTACTAATATTTTCTTGACATAAGAGTGTCTATCTCTGTATCTTTACCTAATCGCATACCACAAGCAGTGCATTTTATTTATGATTGTTCTCGATTTCATTTTGAAATCGA
>JAUWZV010000133.1 GCA_030615105.1 Desulfobacteraceae bacterium | reverse complement strand
TACAAAGCCAAGCTCGCAGGCCTTTCGCCAGATATCCAGATCAAAGGTCTCATCCCTGTCAAATTCTTGTGCCCTTTCAGGAAACTCACCAAGGGCAAATTCTCTGGCTGCCCTCTGAATGTCTCTCTGTTCTTTGGTGAGGCTAAAGTCCATAGTTTATCCTCCCTAATCTTTTTAATTTTTGTTTATGAAAACATGCCAGAATACCCCGACTTTTAAGTCGGGGATGAATGGCATCCTTTAAGTTCCCCTCCCTTGGTGGGAGGGGATAGGGGAGGGGGGATAATCAGAAAGGATTTTCACCCCTACCTTTGTCCTCCCCCATCAAGGGGGAGGAGATAGTTTTTGATGAAAGCCAGAAGCCCCGCCTTTTAAGGCGGGGAGCTTCACTAATAATTTTTTTGGAATAAAAATAGTTTCCAGTGATCCAATATGACTTTTTTTGGGTAACTTAAACTGCCAGTATAATCGATTGCCTTAAACATGCTTATTTTTTTAAGGGAAGTGCAGCTTCAAAGTTGCCGGATATCTTAACATCATGGTTCTGATCTACAGCCTCTAAGGTGCAGGCAACAATACCTTTATTGCCTTCAATACGCTTATCCGTAACCTGTCCTGTAACCTTTATTACATCCCCAGGGCACGTGGCACCCTTGAATCTTACTTTGATTTTCTTGAGGAACCTTTTTGGTATCCAATCGGTCACAGCTTGAGCAGCTATGCCCATAATTAACATGCCATGGGCAACTACTCCATCAAATCCTGCGGCCCTGCCAACCTCATCATCGGTATGCAAAGGGTTGAAGTCACCTGATGCCCCAGCATAGCGAACAAATTGTACTTTGCTTATAGGAGGTTTGATCAGGTTGATGACCTCATCACCCACCTTAATATCTTCAAATACTGGCTCCATGTCCTCAGCTTCTACCCCCCTGAAAACGATTATTATCTTACAACTATGAGCATTTCTTCCTTTGAAATTAACTCGTTATGCTGATTTGTGTAAATGGTTTCAAATTGCACAAATTCGAGGTTTCCGGATTTACCCCTTTTTTCAGTTATTTGTTTGACCTCTATAACTCCCTGTAGTTCATCACCCGGAAAAATCTCTTGATAATACTCATATTCTTGCCCAGCGTGCATTATGCGTGCGAAGTCTATGTCTAAGTTGTTTATTACTCGATGAAATGTTCCAGTCCAGATAACAGATGCGAAGGCAAAAGTTGGCATGGCCACAATATCTTTGTAGCCTTGTTTCCGGGCTACTTCTGCATCTTTATAGATCGGGTTATCATCCCCGATAGCTTCAGCAAATTCTCTGATTTTCCCCCTTTCTACCAGCCAGGTGAAAGTATACTTCTTGCCTATTTTATCCTTGTCTGCCAATATCTCGACCACTTAAATTAACAAAAATTCCCATCAATGCATATAACTCTTGTTTCTGAAAAAGCACCTGAAATAATTCTGCTAATATTAATTAGCTACTGCCTCTTGAGCTATAAGGGCAGCACCAATAGCACCGACAATTTGAGATTCTTCAGGCAAAAGCATTTCAAGGCCACCAATCAAGCCATAAACCAGCCGCCGTCGCAGTTGATTACCTGGCCAGTTATATAAGAGGACTTTTCAGATGCAAGGAAAAGAATTAGATGACATAATTCGTCTGTTGTCCCGATTCTTCCGAGGGGAATTGCGCCCAGAAGCCTTTCCAATGCCTTTTCGGGGATGGCTTGTACCATTTCGGTATTAATTGTACCAGGGGAAATAGCATTTACCAAAACGTTCTTGCCGGCCAGTTCCCTGGCCGCAGTTCTGGTCAGACCGACAACACCTGCTTTGGTTGCAGAGTAATTAGCCTGTCCTAAATTTCCGAATCTTGCAGCAGAAGAGATGTTTATGATTCTCCCGCTCCCCGCCTTTCTCATGATTTTAGCTGCAGCCTGAAGACAATAGAAGACACCTGTGAGATTTACATCAAGGACCTGTTTCCATTGTTCTTCTGTCATTTTATGTAGAAAACCATCCCGAGTAATGCCAGCATTGTTAACCAAGATATCCAGACGACCGAGTTCTTCTATAACCTGGTTAAACATCTTCTCAACATCTGATCGTAAAGCGGTATTGGCCAGTATACTCAAATACCTTGCCCCAGTCTTTTCTAACCCTGAGGCTGTTTCGGATAATCGTTCCTTATTTACATCATTGAGAACAACGATTGCGCCTTCCTTAGCAAAGGCAAGAGCAGCAGCCTTACCAATTCCCTGAGCAGATCCAGTAATGAGTGCAACTTTATCCTGAAATTCCATATCCAACCTCTTTTTCTATTTTAGCGATCTCCTATAATAATTTATAAGCTATAAAGTCCGAGTTCCTGAAAATCCATCCCGAAGGCATTATATCTAGGCTTAATTTTTGGCATTAAAACTTACATTGTCCAGAGCTACGTTCCCCCTAAAATTCAGGGTAATACTATTAACTTTCATGAGTTCCTGATTTGCCATTCTATTTTCCTTTTAAACAGGAAGCCTATCCATTCTTTTCAGTTTTGATCGCCTAAAGTCAAATTACAGCTCGTTTCCCCAGATGCTTATTCCTATGACACAGTTTGCTGGGAAACCTCCCAGATTGTGTGTAAGGCCAAGGCGAGGATTTTTTATCTGGCGTTCCCCACACTTTCCCTGTAACTGCTTGTATTCCTCGTAGATCATTCTTATCCCGGAGGCTCCGATAGGATGCCCAAAACTCTTTAGCCCCCCATCGCTTTGGCAAGGCATCTTTCCGTTTAATTCAAAAAAACCTGAATCAACATCTTCTTTAGCCCTTCCCCTAAGTGAGATCTGGAGATCCTCATATATCACCAGCTCGGTGATAGAGAAACAATCGTGCACCTCCATCATGCTTATCTCTTCACGGGGGTTTTTAATCCCAGCCTCCTCATAAGCCCTTACTCCACAACGATAGGTTGTCTCCACATGTGTCCCGTCCCATTTATTATATCTGTACTCCTCTTCTGGGCTAACAGCGATCTGGAGGGCCTTGACATACACTGGATCTGAGCGAAAGGCCTTAGCCTCATCTGCTCGGACAATAATAGCAGCTGCGGCCCCTTCTGTGACGCCACAGCAATCAAAGAGACCCAAAGGCCAGGCAATTATAGGAGCATTCATGATAGTCTCCACATCAACTTTCCTCCTCAGATGGGCCTTAGGAGTTAGTGCTCCGTTTGCATGACTTTTTGCTGATATCTTGGCCAGGGTCCTTTTTCCCTCCTCTGGGCTGAGGCCGTATCTATTGAAATACCTGGTGGCCAACATGGCAAACTGACCAGGGGCTGTCACGTTAGGAAATATCTGGCGGTTATATATTCCCCTAAGCTGGCTAAAATCCGGCAGGCCGCCATAGCCGATATCCTTCAACTTTTCAACTCCCAAAGCCAACGCGATGTCGCAGGACCCTGAAGCCACTGCATAGGAAGCAGCCCGAACGGCCTCGGTGCCGCTGGCACAAAAGTTCTCTACCCTGGTTACCGGTATATAGGGCAATTTTAAAGCGGCCGCCAGGGGGATAGCGCTTTTTCCGACATTGACCTCATCAAAGCAGGTTGAATGCCAGGCAGCATCAATATCCTTCTTTTCAATCCCTGCGTCTGTAATGGCCTCTTCAAATGCTTCAACGATCAGCGATTCAGCACTCCTATCCCAATGCTCCCCAAATTTGGTGCATCCCATACCAATAATTGCTACCTTATTTTTTATACCTTCTGCCATTTCCATCACTCCTTTGTTAGGTTGGATATCTGTTATTAACCCTTAAAAGGCATTGCCTTCCAAAAATAGCCAGCAACACTACGAATCTCATCCAGATATCTTCTTCTAAAGGTCATCTGAACAGGCTGCCCAACCTCTAATGATTCCAGGCGGCAATCTGTAAGGTCAAACCAATATCTCCCTCCCCCTTCAAAATCCACTATGCCGTAAAGGGCTGGTGGATCTTCGGAATAGGCCAAATGATCCGCTGTATAAGTAAAAAGGTGGCCTGTTTTATCTGAGAAGGAGTAATCCTCCATCTGATCCATGGCCCCACAGTCAGGGTTGATGCATAATCTTTCTGTGGGGTATTGGGGAGTTCCGCAGGCTTTGCATTTTGAGCCAACCAGTCTTAAAACTGCATTTCGCTCTCTCCATGCAAGGGACAAACTGGTAGGGGTGATCTCTTCACCGCGTATCCCCATCTCTTTTGCTAACATTCCCTTAAATGAGAGATATTTTATGTAATTCTCGAGTTCGCCTTTATAGTCCAAATTCCTTTTTAACTTATTCCTGTTCTTTAATTTTTTTATATCTTCTGTAACTTGGAAAAGCAATGCATCACTGCCGCTCCCAAAGCTTGCCACTAAAATCTTATCGCCTGGCTGGGCCTCTTCTAATGCAGCTATCAGCATAATCAGAGGATGGGCTGATCCGGTACTCCCTATCGATTCGATCAGATGTGCCTGAACTTTATCAGGTTCCAGGACTAACCTCTTGGCCAAATCCCTATGGTCTCTTATGCTGAGAGGAGGATAAATCACCTTAGTAATGTCATTTATCTGAATTCCACATTTTGTGAGGAGACCGTTGATTGCCTCTGGGATCATTTTGAAGTAGCCAGCATCTCGAATCCATCTCTGTTCCCAGCTTCTGGTAAATTTATCTGAGTCCATTCGTCGATAATCTGCAAAATCGTATGAGAGAGAATAATAGCCAATAAGAGAGGCAATAACTCCTTCATTTCCCACTGCAATCGCTACAGCCCCATCTCCAGACAGTTGCTCTTGTGTCCCACCAGCCTTGCCAAGACGACAGTCAGACGCAGAGATCATGGTTAATTCTGAGTTTGGCTCATTTAGGGCCGTAATAAGGGCTGTTGTTCCTGACTTTAAGCACCCGGAAAACTCGGCTACTCTGGTATTCGGAGAAAGATTCAAGGCTCCACAAGCAATTGATGCATTTCCCCTCTCTTTATTTGGGAGGGTTGTAGAGGCAAGATACAGGGTATTTATCTTTTCTCTACTAATGTCTGTAAAACAATCCATGCCTGCAGCAATGGCCATGGTGACGCTGTCTTCATCGTAATTGGCAATGGCCTTTTCTCCTTTGGCATGTCCCGCAATACCGGGGGTAAACCATCCCATAGCTTTAAATATAGTTTCACGTTTTAATCGGTAATATGGCAAGTAGACTCCATAGGCAGTAATTCCAGCCATTTTATTTATACCTCCTTCTTAGTTTTTATTAATATAGCTACCAGGGCTTTTGATTATAAAAACTTTATTTTTATTTATAATCCGGGCTGAATATAAAAATCACATTTCTCTTTTCCAATTCCACCATCTCTTTTTCTTGAACATGGCCTCATATTCCTCATTACTCTTCATAGTATGTATGTATAAATTAGTTTTAATAGTGGTCGTCCTTCCATCTTGATATCTGATTATGGTTTCGACTGGTACGGACTCATGTCTACTATATATTGCATTAATTTCTTTTTCATATTTTTTGTTAATAAATCCGCGTCTTACCTTTCTTGTTCTAGTCAGCTCTTCATCATCGGGATCTAATTCTTTGTACAATAAAAGAAACTTATGGATTTGCATTTCTTCAGGTAGAGTTTTATTGACTTTGTATACTTCCTCCTCAATTAACTGATATATCTCTTTCTTGGAAGAAAGATCAGTATAAGTTGTGTAAGGAATAATATGTTCCTCGGCCCATTTTCCGGTATGTTTAAAGTCAATACATATGATGACACCGATAAAGTCTTTTTGGTGACCGATTGCTACTGCTTCCACGATATAAGGACAAAATTTGAGCTTATTTTCAATAAATAGAGGAGAAAACTTTGTGCCATTGCTAAGCTCCATAAGATCCTTGACTCTATCGATACAAACCAGATGACCTTCCTTTGTGAAATATCCGGCATCTGCAGAGTGTAACCACCCATCTTTCAGTACCTTTTCAGTTTCTTCTGGATTTTTCCAATATCCCTTAAATAAAGCCGGACTCCTTGAAAGAATTTCACCATCCTCGGAAATCTTTATCTCCGTTTCAGGGATCGGTAATCCTACGGTATCAAATTTCACATCCTCAGAATGATGTATAGTTGATATACCAGAAATCTCTGTCTGGCCGTATATCTGTTTCAGTTCTATACCAAGTGCATGGAAAAACCTGAAAACATCGGGACCCAACAAAGCACCTCCGGTAGTGGCACTCCGAATCCTTGAGAAGCCAAGCCGATCCTTAAGCGCCCGGAAAATAGCTATATAAGCCAAACCATACAGAACTTTCCAATACCAGGGTGGCTTTATCTTTTCAAATTTGAAATCAGCCCATTTATAACCAATAGGCAATGCTAAATTGTAGACCAAACGCTTAAAAAAGGACGCATCTCGAATTCTAACCATAATTGAGCGAGACAACCCTTCCCAGATCCTGGGAGGGGAAAATATTAGATTGGGGCCTATTTCATAGAGATCTTCCATAGCTGTCTCAGGTTCCTCTGGAAAATTCACAGTAAATCCTATATATAGTGCTGTATAAACACCCATCATTTGCTCGCCAACCCATGGTAATGGAAGAAAAGATACAAACTCATCA
>JAUWZV010000082.1 GCA_030615105.1 Desulfobacteraceae bacterium | reverse complement strand
AATGCACGTTTATGGTTTTTTATAAACGTGCAGTTATTACCGGCCTAGTGTTTTTTTAGGCCGGAAATAAATGCCAAAGCGGACGGCGCTCCCTATGAGGAGGGGGGGTCCACACAGAGCTTGCCTGTGACTAAAAAACATTGTCACAGGCAGACTCTATGTGGAGCCTTCCCCCCCCCCTCATGACGAGGGAGCGCCGTCCGCTTTGGCATTTATTTCCGGCCTAAAAAAACACTAGGCCGGTAATAACTGCACGTTTATAAAAAACCATAAACGTGCATTTATTGCCGTAGGATTGATTTTGGGGCAAATTTCCGGATTTAAGACGGCGGCCAGAGTCGCCGAATAGAATTTCAAATGCAACCTAAAAAGGACCCGGACCAGGCCCTGCAGCTGCCGCCCCAGGAGACTTTTTCTTGATCTCAAGATGAATCTCATCACCTATTATCTCTTCTTTTACTTTCACCCAACCAAAGCCTGTGACCAAATTCATAACCCTTTCAACTTCAATCTCAGGTCTAACTGCTTCCATAATTCTATCACCTCCTTCCAGCCAGGAGAAGTTTGGGGGGTTCAAAGATGAATACGCACCACACTGAACACGCCTCCTCCTGGCTTATTAATTTTCTTTTCTCAATGCTTCAATAATTGACTTATTACACCCTGTACAGATCCTTAATTCCTTTATGTTTTTATATTCAACTGGATCTCTACATATATCACACGCTCTAAAAATCGGCACATCTTCACAAAATGGCGCATGTCCCCTACCTTCCCCGCCAGCAGTGCTTTCCTCTCTTTTAGACTTCTTAAATTCATCAACCCAACTCCTAGCTATATCTTTCGTTATTCCATGTTCAACTGCTAGCTCAATAAAGTATTCTCGTTTTGCCGCATCTGGGCAGCTCCATAACTCCTCAGCAACTGTAATACCAATATATCCACTATGTAACGCCTTTTGAAAAGACTCAGGCATCCTTAAAATATCCATCCTCCTCTGCACTATTCCTGGAGATTTACCAACCCGCTGCGAGATCTCCGCAAGACTCAATTTTGCTTTCTCTAATAACCCCTTATATATATGTCCCTCTTCAAATGGTGTAAGATTTACACGTTGCACGTTTTCCATTGCCCTGTCAATTACAACCTGGCTATCATCAATATCCTGGATCCGGCACATTATATCTGTTTTCATTAGAATCTCATGAGCCATGTACCGACGATCACCATACACGATCATAAATCTACCACCTCGAGGGGTAACACCGATCGGCTGCAACAACCCTCTTTCCTTGATAGAATCTGCGAGCTCTTTCAACTCACCTTCATTTATGTCTAGCCTTACAATATCATCAGGCCTATCAATTTTATTAAGATCTATCTTCCGGAAGATCTCTTTCTTCTTTACTTTTCCCATAATATCCTTTAATTAAAATTTCTCCCTCATTATAACTTTCTAACCACACTTGTCTAGCATTCTCCAACCCTGCTTTTACAATCAAATCACCAGGTAAAGTAATCCTGTACTGACCTCCATGACTCTGCAGCTTAACTATCCAATCCATACCACAACCCTTTTATCCTTTTTACCTGGCCATGTCAATAACTTTTTTTTTCCCTGGGTAAATTCTCCTTACCGGTCAATGTTCAAGATGGGCTGCACGAACGCTCCACATCGTCGGTAGATCCGCCCCTCCGGGGTTCCCTCATTCGGAATCACTCCAGCGTCCCTCCGCTACTCATTTCGTCCCTCATTCGCTTAACGCTCCACTCCTCGGGGTGATTTGCTTCGCATTCCCTCATTCGGCGTCTCGACCTTCCTCCCTCCGCTCCCTGGTCGATCCCTCCCATGCCCGTGCAGCCCATCTTGAACTCCAACATCAAATCAAAGAAATAGCCCACCCACCCACCCTCTTAAGAGGCAGCTCCCAGCAAACCTTTATTCAATGCCCGATTATCATTTATGATAAACAATAATCCCCTTAGGGAGATCTTTATTAGCACAGGATTTAAAGGAAGGATATTTCTGGGCACGCCAGGCAACATCTTACCAAACTTCCCTTACAGAAATATCCTAAAAATTTTAATGGCTTACTGCTAACAGCCACATCCAGGACTCCCATTAGGCAGAAAGAGCAAGGCGGGTGCCACATCCATGGCAATCAGTACAGACATGGCCACGAGCCACAATATAGGTTAGAATAATATCTTATATCCACTCAAACGCCGTGGAAGGCTTATAATTTTACCTGCAGGAGAAAAAATATCCTTGACATATACATAATAATCATTATAATCATAATATACGATCGTACTGGATCATTAACAATTTTTTCCTAAATAAATTATTAATGATCCGATAGATATAAACTTAAAATATAGGGAGAGGGGGTGATGGCCATGGCCCCGGATAACTTGATCCGGTTTAAGTAAATAGGGACGCAAGTGGGATAGGGGCGGGAGATAAACTATTAAGAGAGGAGGTGATGACGAGCATGGCAAAATATTTATTGACAGGTATTAATGATGATGATTGGAAGCTTTTTAAAGCTGACTGTGATCTCCAGGGTATCACTATTAAGGAAGCTTTTATTGAGTACATTAATATCGTAGTCTCAACTTTTAAGAAACATCCTGAGTATTCTAAATTGGAACCTATGATAAATAAATGGGGAGGTAAAAAGAAATGAGATACGTAATATCAGACCTGGCCAGCTGGCCACGAAGGAGGAATCACGAGCCAATCCTTAAGAGTACCAACGAAGCATATTTATATGCACAACTGATCTATAATAACCTGGCAAAACAAACCTCATTAATTTCTTACCGGGATAATACCTACTATCACCTTAAGCGCGAGCGAGTAAAGAAGAAACCTAACTTTACTGTTATGATAGATCTTGCAGCTCGAGCTCATTTTTATACGGAATGTTTGGACGAGGTCCATAGGATTAATAGCGAACTGCATCCTATTTAAGGAGGTCAATGAAATGAAACAGACCCGAACTAAAAGTACAATCATCAAAGAACTTACCTATCGTAGCACAGGAATCCAAAACGAAATTGAGCATTTCCTTATCCGGTTAGCTGCCCGTTGCAATTTTAACTGGAAAGAGCCAACACATGATATTGCAAGGCGTTTAATGAATGAGATCAGCGAATTTGAACCTTTTAAGGAGGAAGGATTATGATAGATGAAATATTTGAAATGATTATGAAGGAGGCTAGGGCGAAACCACAAAAAGACCTGGTTTTAAATATAAATCTTGTTCTCCTGGAAATATTCTCCAAGCTTCTCACCGTCCAGGAGAACATAAGAAAATCCGAGAGGAGGAAAGATATTCATGAGAACGAAAGAGCAGATATTAAATGACAGTCAAGCAAAATGTTCAGAAGTACCACAATGGGACACTATAGCATCCCTACACGAGCAATTAACTATTGAGGTATTGATTGACATCCGGGATATCCTCGATGATCTATCTCAAAGTATAGGCAGCAACATTATCGACCTGGCCAGGGAAAGCTAAAAACCCCGGAAACCCGCATGGAATGCCCGTTTATCATAAAGTAATTTGTGGACCACAAAAAAGTGATAAACGGGTACTACTTTTCCACAATGAATGTTTTCTGTTTCACTCCAAACATTGTGGTTGATCCCAATATCGTTTTCATACTCACGGGCCCGGTAAACTTTCTTAATGCATGTTCACCGGCTTTAATCCCTTGAGCGGTAATCGCTTTAATCTCCCGCCAAACGCTAACACCGGTCATCTTTAAGGCGTAATAGCCTTGTATTGTAATTTTATACAGGGTCGATTTGAATAATATCCCGCGCCTTTTATCCTTCTTTATCCGCCTCACCCTGTTTATATACCCTTTATCTTCAAGGTCCCTTAACCACCTATTTAATGTCGCTATTGCGATATTTACTCCTTGCCTCGATTCAAGCAGACTTAATATCTTGACCTGGGATGGATAACAGTAAAGCTTTCTGTATTTACTGTTAAGAGCATGTAGCGTTGCTATTACTGGCGTTGCATGCTTTCTGGAATTTTTCATCTTACAGCCCCCCCTTTTTTTATTTATTATTGTTAACTATATTTTTTCTTGACATTCCTTGTCAACCGTGTTTTTTTTACCACAATACTTTTTTGTGATATTCAATGGTTTTAAATCTATCTAAACAGCAATTCCTTGATCTTCTTGCTATTATTCGATCAGCCCGACAGGCTATAGCTGCTTCTGATGAGGGTGAGCTTGAGCTTTCGAACTCGGATAAGACTCTCAAGATCAAGTGGGACTCAAACACCATTGATATCACTATTGACTAATAATCTTTAAAGACGGAGGGCTTAGGCCATGGCAGAGATTAAATCATTGAGCAATATCCGGGACAAGTGGACCCGTGTCACTCCTGGAAGAACCGAGGACTATAAACTTGGTATTCAAAACCCTCGTAGAGACTGGGCAGAAGAAACCAAGGCCGCTAAGGATAACTGGAAGGCCGGGGTTGATGCCGCCGCCGCTAAAGATCTTTTTGCGAAAGGGGTCGATAAGGCAGGTACCGGGAAATGGCGAGATCATGCCTTAAAGAAAGGCCCTGGCAGATTCGCCGAGGGGGTCTTTATCGCTGGTCCCGATTACGAGAGCGGCTTTAAACCTTTTCATGATGCTATTAGCAGGGTCAATCTTGGCCCCAGGTTCCCCAAAAGGGATCCCAGGAACCTTGCCCGGGTCAAGGCTGTTGTTGATGCCCTGATAGCGGAGAAGCTTAAGTAAAATCCCTACACTGTATATTGTGGTCCACCCCTCTCCGGAGAGGCCTCTTAGCAGCCAGATCCTCCGGGAAGCCCACAAGATACATTAAGGCAAAATCTTAAACCACAACATACAAAATCAATCTTGTATGTCACGAAAGGATCCTGAATTATGGAAAGGTTAATCATTGAGCTTATACGATTGCTATGCCCTTATCTTCAGGAAATGGCAAAAAAAACAGGTTCCCCTGTAGATGATTTTATCGTTAGGATCATATGCAGCTTTGTTGATCCTAAAAAACCTTAAATACCACACCAATTTATTATAGGAGGTTTATCATGGCCTTAAAGCAACCTTTCGCAATCAAGACCGTTATCGGCGATTCCCAACCCGAGCTCAAAGCCGATACCGGCGAAGCCTTTCTCATTAAGGATATCCTTATCTGGCGTGCTACTTCTTCTTACATCACGGTCCGGATAGAGAAATCCACTGTTGGCTATTTCCGGATCAAAGGACCTTACGGATCACACCAGGAATTCCGTAGGGGAGCTGCTCAACATTCACACACCATCAGGGTTGATGGCGGTGCACCAGGTATAACTACTCGTGAAGCCCGCATCAGGGACACCGCAAACAGAAACCGTCGTTTCACTATAGGTATTGACAATACCCTTGCCGCAGACGTCCAGGATGAAACTGAAGCCCTCATGTTTAGCGGATATCATCACATTCCCACCCTACTTGGTTACCTGGGAGAAAAAGGGATCTTCAAGGGCTTTCCGGTCGCAGAAGGTCAGACGTTTACCATCTCAGGCATGGAAAGGGCGGACTCTGTTACCATGATCATCTACGAGATTTATGAGCCTGGGGACATCTCTGCAGAGCAGGAAAACGGATCTAGATCCAAGGATTATTTCTTTCTTAATTATGGCACCACGGGAGCCAATATCACGACTCCCGGTGACGCTCTTTATGACACCCCTGTTTCACCGGCAGAGTTCCCAGACTTTCCCTTTGGGAAGGTTGTACCGGCCAAGTACGAAATTGATATCATTGGAATTTGTGGTTCACCCAGGGCACCGTCTGAGAATGCGACCGGTAACTATATCTACACCAAATTCATCAAGTTCGTTAAAGAGCGAGAAGTCCTATTTGACGAGGATCGCAACGGAATCCTTTTTATGGACAATATCGTCAATAATGAAAGTCATATCGACCGTACTGCAGACGGCTACACACTAATCGGAAATCACTCTGCATACGACAACAACCCACCCCTCATGTTCCCCACTCCTTTAATTTTTCTACCTGGCGATGAGCTTAACATTTACTTAACAACTGAAGGCCTTGGAACCTATGGGACTTTGGAACCCTCAGAGCAAGAAATAACTCTCATTGAGAAGGTAAGGAGGTTAGAGTAAAATGAAATACTTTCAATTATTCCGTATCACCGCGGATGCAAACAAGATCAACTATGATGACGGTTTGAAATCCACGGAGGCAGAGCCCAAACGCCTTCTGGCCTGCCACGTCCAGATGGACAAATACGCGGCCGCAGACGACAACGATATTCAGGGCTACCATGAGCGCGCCAAGGTTTTTGACATACCCGAAAAGCTATTCCCGGACGAGCTCTTTTCACACACAACAGCCACCCTGGCAGGAACACGATACATGTCCGTACCCGTTGACCTGGATATCCCGGTCGGAGAAACCTTCAAGGTAGCCATTAAGTGCGCTTCCACTAAGGTCAATATTCGCGGCGCCTATGAATACGAAATGATTTCATAGGGGGTGATCACTCATGACAAAGCCTCCGGAAGTAAAAGGCGTTACTCCAAAGGTAGTCCACCAGCAGATTGAGACCGAGGACCTTTTTGAAACAGACCTCGAGTTTCATCCTAAATACGTCCCCTGGGTCTACATCAACAACATAATTACACGCGTCCTGGCCAGGATGACCGGCAAGGGTCCTTACGGTCCCGTTGTTGTAAAATGCACAGCTGACGGATCTTTAGCTGTTGTCTCACGCGGCGGCGCCTTTGATGATTATGAAAAAATTGAGCACGACTTTGTAGCATTGATCACATCAACCACCGATGGCTCAACAACCCCCAATTATCTTATCGATAGCACAGTAGATTTTATCGACAAGGAAGTTAAGGAGTGGGATACTGTTCATAACAAAACACAAGCCACTTATTCCCTCGTTGATGAGGTTAATCAGCACACTCTTAAGCTAAAATCAGATATTATGTCAACCGGCGAGGATTATGAGATTATACCCTGTTACGAGTTCACCTTTAAACAGCAAGTCACCAGGATTGACATATTTACCTATGACGGCAAGGTTGACTACCAGCTCACCAGGGATAGCGTCAAAGCATACGGCGATAAGATCGAGCTCTTTGAAGATAGCTTCTACTCCCTCGATTTCTTTACCCTCAAGGTCAAGGCTACTGCAGTAACTTTTACCGCGGCTACTCCAACCAGGTCAAAGGTCATGGGATGGTTCCGGGAAGGAGGTTGACCTAATGGGTAACCTCTTTATTGGCTTTCCCGTTCCCAGGGCAAAGATAGCTGACATGATCTCCACTGCCGCCCCCCCACTTTTACACGCCTACACACATGAACCCGGGGGAGACGATGAAATTACTCTTCCATCTGCCGGTATTTCTACTCTCTATGATGACCCCGGATTCCATTACAAGACATTTTTCCCTAACCTTGACGGATTTGAGATAGATCAAGCTGAAAGTGGCCAGGTAATACATGAACCTCAAAATACAATTCTCGCTACCGGTGAAACAACGGCCTCCTGGGCGAAGATTGTAAAAAATACCAATATGCAACTCCCCTTACTTACTTTTGACAAAAATATATTCCTTAGATTTCGATTTACTTTTCACGTCTACTCCGACATTAATCCTGGTTGCTATATTATCACCGCAGATGCTACAGATCATAAGCACATCGGCGTCTCTATGTATAATTCAAAGCTTGCTTGCAGTGTGCATGACGGTACTACTCGAGCACAAGTCGGTATTGTTTCATGTCCCATCGAAGGCGAAGACTACGAATTTAATGTAGAGATAAAATTTTATGCAGGCTCACGAGTAGAATATATTATTGATGGCACTCTACTTCATACCCAGGAAGACAATATCCCTAGCGGCGCCTTTTATGATGAAAGTTTTCTTAGGTTAGGCGTATTCAATTCTAACACAACAAGGGATATAATCATGGGTCTTAGTATGCTTGAGCTCTATCAGCCTGCTACCTGAATAGGACTATTAATTATGCCTAACACCCTCACAATACGCGGCGGTAAAGGAAACATGCTTAAGTCTGTCTATGACGCAGACAAGGACGGCATTGTCGATAATTCTTCAAAGCTCGAGAACAAATCAAAGGCCCAGGTTCAAGATCATACACCTAAATCACACACACATACAGAGTCACAGATCTCAGATCTTGATCATGATGCTCTGAAGATAAAGGGGGTGATAATAGACGATGCCGCGAAGGCTGATCAGAAGGTACTTGCTTATGATCTCGCTAGCCAAAATATCGTCTATATAACTCAGGCCCCTTCGGGGGCGATACTTAATTCAATACAGTACGGCTCTATCACTATTTCTGATACTGATCTTTCTAACACTGCCACTATTAACTCTGTCGACACTTCCAAGTCTGTATCTTTCTTTCTTGGTTGTTATGGAACAACAGTAGAGGCATGCTCTGACCTTGCCGGTCTCTATTTGTCAAACTCAACTACCGTTCTAGCTGAGAGATATTCCGGCGCGGCTAGTGAATCCATGACCATTAACTTTTGTGTTATAGAATTTAGCGATGGCATCGCTTCTCTTCAAACGTTTACCCTATATTTACCAGATAGTTCCAGCCAGGAAGACAAATCAATTAACGAGGTTGATATCTCCAAAGCATTACTCTTTTTTTGCGGTCTCACTACTAGTGCACCAGATATTTCATGGGTTGAAATCTTTCCAAGGATTATCCTTTTAAACTCCACAACAGTAAGAGCAAACACTCTTACTGACACATACGAAACAGAGGTTTACTGTTCTGTTTTAGAGTTTTCATAATCTAGATATCCTTATTATGTTAGACTACTTTTTTCATTCACTCCCTGTATTTGGCGCCATTCTTTTTTGGGCTATCAGACTTGAAATCAAAATTGCCAAGATCCAGACAGATTTAACCTGGTTAAAAAAGGAGCTGCCGGCATGCCAACCGACCTCGGAAAACCCTACGCATTAGACTGGCGCGGAAAACCCCCTCATATGCTTGATAGGGATATCCCTGTTTGGTATAGGTTTTTAGAAAAGTGGGGATCCCCATTTCTAAACATATACTATGACTGCCTTTTAGGAGGCCCTTTTCTTTCCATCGATGAAAAAAAAGATCCTATAAAATGGATGTGGAGGGTTAACCTGGCAAAAAGGGCAGATGCCATCTGTGAGCTCACAGATGAGGTATGGATTATTGAGGTGGCTGCCGACCCAGGGCTAAGATTTTTAGGCCAGCTTCAAATATACCGTGGCTTATGGCTCCGAGATCCACCTATTCCTAAATTAGAAAAGCTAATTTTGGTATCAGAGACGGTTGACCCTGATATCCTTGACGCCGCAGGCATGTACGGTATATTGATTTTTATTGTTTAGCCAATACTTTCTCCTTGCCATACCTTTTTAGATTCAACCTGGCTCAAATTTAAGCTTCTCAAGATCCGGATCCTTAACAAAAAGGCTAATATGGGAAGATACGAGTTTCCAGTTAAGCTCCACAGCTTTACCTCAGAGGAATTCGATCGCAGGAAGGCCGAATATCACGCCAAGTACGGCTATACCATACATATACCTGGATTTCGTGATATTCTTAAGCTTGGTATTGACCGCCCTCCAACTGAAGAAGAGCTTTCCCTGTATAAATCAGATAGACCCGGCCAGCTCAGCGAGTATCGCTGGAATCAAATCAAGGCATACAAACAAAAGAAAAGGCATTCATTTTTGAGAATGATGGCTAGTCCTACCCCTACTTGGATGCAAAATATAGGTACCGCAATGACCTTTCTTGATGACGTTAACGATACTCTAGGCACTGCCGCTGTTGTCGCCAGATTCGCAGCCCATATGCTTCCAAAGACTTTAGGCAAAGTCTTATTGGGTCCTGCCGGTTGGGCTCTTATGGCCGCAGATATAGCTAATATCGGTATGACATTATCACGCTTACCTTTGAAGCCCCTCAAGTTAAAGCCACAGCTTCATAAAGGTCTGGGCCTCAACCCTTTTTCAAAAAAGGCCCGTGTTTCCCGGGCAGCTAAGCTGAGAAGAGTAAGCTTATCTAAAGGCGAGCTCATAGAAGGATTACAGACGACAGATAATATTTTCGGCGTAGGTCTTTGCTTAGGCCCTATCCTTGGTCTTTTACAGGATATAATCTTCGGTACATACAGGGTTGTTACAGGCAAAAAAGTTGGCATTCAATGTGACTTTCCTGAATGGTCTTTACCCAACTTGTTGGGTCTAAAATCCATGAAGGCAAATGTACAACTTTGGACCGCAGGCCAGGAGCTATCAGATGATGATCATTCTAGATCTATATTATGTGCCAATGGAGCCACACAGATGGCATGGCCATTGATACAATCCTGGCATCCGGTTGATAAAATTTCAAATATCAATCATATTGAGATCCAGGCTCCTCTTCCCACTGATCCAACCACCCTTGAATTATTCCAAAATGAGCGAATCGACCCCAGACGTCATAGAGGATTTTTACATTTGAATAAAGAATTTGCTACCCCTACCGATTTATGGGACGTAGCTGAACCTATGATTGATAATTCCTTTCATGAGTACTGCAACAGAAACAAGCACAATCAACAAGGATATATGACGGCACAGACCGGCGTAGAAACAATTCAAAATATGTTCTCTCTTATGGAGGGCGAAGACCAGGTTGAGCTAGGATACTCTGCTACAGAAAAGAATATACATAAAATGTTTGACAATGGATGGAGATTTGATCCCCGGACTACGCCTGAACAATTATCATGTTTCGCTGAAAAATCCGAGACATGGGATGAGGAAGGTTTTGACCCAACATGGAAAGATATTAGATATCGTATGTTCGATCTTTGTAAATTAAGGTTCACCCGGCATACCCCGGCCCCCTAGCTAAAATCAACCCTTGTATAGCTCTCTTTTTTCTTGCCAGGCTATCCCCCCCTGGGCTACTCCTCTGTGATCAAAATCTAAGATAGATCTCTCTTACAAGTTTTTTTTTTACCCTGGAAACTTCTTCGGACCGGAAAAAGAAAAGGAAAATCCGGAAATTTGCCCCAAAATCAATCCTCCGGAAATAAATGCCAAAGC
>JAUWZV010000026.1 GCA_030615105.1 Desulfobacteraceae bacterium | reverse complement strand
TTTATAGAAGAAGATAGATTCCACGCGCTCTTCAAATCCTAACTCCCGCTCGAATAGGGATCTATCCTCCTGAAGCTCCAGATTCAAATAGAGATATTGATCAAATTGATCCGCCCAAAGATCCACGGCAGTGGTTTTCCCAACCTGCCTGGCACCACGCAGGACTAAGGGCTTGCGATTGCTTTGATCGGCCCATTGATTGAATTTTAACAAGATGGATCGTGAAAACATTTTTTAATATCTCATAAAGTCAAGGATAATATAGAGGATAATTGTATAAAAGTCAAGGTTAATTCAAACTAAATACACCTTAGGCGTATAAAATTGTAGTGCGGTCAAGGTATTTAAAAAATGGCTGTCTCTGGCAATATATTTCACAAAAAACGTCACCCAAAAGATATGGTAGGTTCAGGGCATCCCATAAGATAGAATGATTATCAGACGGCCATCGCCCTCATCACCCGACATCCCTCCCAGGTTGTTCAAGAGAGGCGAACGGATTTATATTGCTACGCTGACAGGTGTGGGGTTTAGAATCCTGACCAGATCTGCCGGAGACATCTCTGTTAGAAGCCCCTTTTTTCCTGCATTAATGTATATCTTTGGGAGATCCATGATGGATGCCTCAATGTAGACCTTGATAGGCTTTCTTGTACCGAAGGGAGAGATTCCCCCAACAAAATACCCGGTATGTTGGTGTGCTGCCTGAGGATCACAGGGCTTTACTGTCTTTACTCCTAAGGCCCTTGCAAGGGCCTTGGTGGAGACCTTCCTGTCCCCATGCATAAGTATCAAAAGAGGATTACCTTTCTCATCTTCCATCACAAGCGTCTTTACAGTTAGGTGCTCATCTACATTCAACTCTTTGGCTGCCATTGTGGTTCCCCCTTTTTCCTCATATTTGTAAGGGCACAAGGAAAAATCCACCCCATGTTTTTTTAATGTCCGAATGGCCTGGGTTGAAGGAAATTTTTCCTTTGTCATGTGGTATTTCTCTTTATAGTTCTCTATACCTTGGAGGGACAATCCTTACAAACATATCCCATCCCCTGGTTGGAGTGGTAGGAGTAAGGGAAAAGCGGGATTTTCGACAAGGGGGAGGAGATTGTTTTGGATGCCACACCATATGAGAGTGGTAATTCACTTTTTGATTTTTCAATGCAGCTTCAGATTGGAGGGAGCCACTCCCTTGTTAGATCTGAAAACTTTTTCTCTTTAATGGCAGCGCGGATCTGGCGCATCAATGATTCCAGAAAGTACAAATTGTGAATGGTTGCCAGGCGTATTGCCAAAAGTTCTTTGGCCATAAACAGGTGTCTCAGATACCCCCTGGAGTAATTACAACAGGTATAGCAATTGCACCCTTCCTCAATAGGGCGAGGATCATCCTTGAATTGCGCATTAAGGATATTTATTCTGAACCTCTGTGCCTTTTTGGCGAAGAGAGTCCCGGTGCGGGCTATCCGTGTTGGTAAAACACAATCGAAAAGATCAATCCCGCGCTTTACCACCTCAAATATATCCTCTACCTCACCGATACCCAGAAGGTGCCGTGGCTTATCCTGTGGAAGAAGAGGTATTGTCCATCCCAGGACATGGTACATATCCTCCTTGGACCTGCCCAGAGAGCCACCGATGGCATAGCCGTCGAAATCTTGGCCTGCAATAAATGTAGCGCTCTCTTGCCTCAAATCCTGGTATGCCCCACCCTGAACGATTCCAAAAAGTGCCTGGCCCTTGTCGGAAGTTCGCTGGAATTCCTCTAATGCCCTGACGGCCCATCGGTGAGTCCGCTCCACCGCATCCCTGGTATAGGGGTAATCGTGGAGAGGAGAGGTGCACTCATCCAGGGCCAGGATAATATCTGCACCGAGCTTTCGCTCTATCTCTATTACACGCTCTGGTGTGAACCGATGCAGTGAGCCATCCAGATATGAGATAAATTCAACCCCATCCTCATCGACTCTTACCAGGGGCTTTCCTTTTTTTGAGCGTAAATGCCTTCCGAGATCTATCTGCTCTGGGAAGATAGGTGCGATCTTCCCCACCCCATGTTCTTTGCCTGCACCAAGGCTAAAGATCTGAAAGCCGCCGGAGTCGGTCATCAACGGCCCTTGCCAACCCATGAATCGATGGAGCCCTCCCATTTTCTCTATTAGATCTTCACCGGGTTGGAGGTGGAGATGAAAGGCATTGGTGATAATAACCTGTGTTCCGATATTGCGAAGATCCTCTATAGATAAAGCCTTAACTGTCCCTTGAGTGCCAACGGCAACAAATGAGGGGGTTTCTATAGAGCCATGAGTGGTAATCAGGTTTCCTGCCCGTGCTTCCTTTTCTTTTTTTAAAAGCTCAAATGTAAACATCGTATTTTATTACATAGTTAAGAGATTCTCACGCACGCTATTTCCGCGCTGCGGAAATTGCTCGAGCTCACAGAGTACTCTGAGAAGAGACTTGAAACGGACATAAGGTGTCATTATAGCCTCTGAAATCTGAGAATTCTCCAAATCATGTAAATCCTGTCTTAGCTCAGTGTCTCTGGGAGCTCTGCCTGCCCCGCCCGCCCCGTAGCTCCGGGAGATGGTACTGGGGTAGGTGGCATCGTACCGGGGTGAGAGATAAAAGTACCCATTGATCATTTATAGAAAATCAGTAAAAAATGGTCACTGCGCGGTGATAAGGCCTTACCTTGAACTCCGGCTTCTGGCCCAGATCCCAAAGGATCCAATCGATCTCGAAGGCTCTCAAGCACTTTCCCATCCGGTCCAGTTCCCACCGGATTACCTCAACCGCCCAGATGGTGTTGGCCCTGATCTCAATCTCCTCAGGGCTTCCAGGGTCAAGGAATATCTTTTGATCCACCTTTTGTGCTAGGCATCGTGCATAACGCAAGATCCCCAGATGACGTAGCACTTGGGGTAGCTTATAATCGGTAAAGGCTGTCAGCTTATCCATATCCATGAAACTGCCCCACGCTTTACCATCGAATGCGCCATAGAGGTCGGCGGCAAATATCTGCGCCCGCTTATAGAAAGAGACCTTATACCCCTGATATTTTGCAACATCTCGAAAAGATGTTAATTTATCAGCTAACAATCTGGCAAGTTTTACTGCAGACATTCCAGCACTCTCAACCAGCTTGTGTGCCTCCCCACCGTACTCAGCAAGAAGTAGTTGGCCCAGTTCATTGAGAATCTTAAGGCGATGTTCCAGGAGTTGCAATTCACCTTTCCCGGCCAGGATCTTTTTCAGTTCACTTAGAGAGAGTCCGGCTAAATACTCAGCCCTGGTGATTGGAATCCCTGACTCAATGGCCTTTTTAAGAGAGGCTGCCAGGGCATAATAGCCGGAAAGCCTTCTCGATTTATACTCGATCTCCCACCTAACCTTTCCTGGTGCCGGCCAGAAGCAGAAGTTGAGGCTGTCCAGGACCAGAAGGTAAGAAACCGTATCCTCACCTCTATCATAAAAGTGGTAGAGATAGTTCCAGGGCGGAACCTTGATACGGTCTTCAACCAATTTCCGGGAAAACCGAACTAAGGCCTGTTTGTCAATCCGGACCTGGCGGCTCATCTCTGCCACATTCTTTGCTGTCTCAAGGACTTCCCACATATTTCTGTATAATAGCTAACAGTCGAATACTTGCTGGTAGTTATTTCTAATTTAACAATCTCTAAAAGCTCTGGTACATCGTTTCTTGGACTAAAGACTAACAGATTTAAAAAATTATTGTAAATATTGATCCTGATATTACCTATAGACATAAACAATCGCAATATGTAAAAGTATATAGCTTACAAGCATTACTGATAGCTAAAAAGGAGCTTGATAAAATAGCAAAAACAGATAAGAATACCCTAAGATATCAGAAAATATTGCAGAATTTCGGTAACAGTGCAAGATTCAGTGGATTTATAAAAGGCTTACGCCTAAATTCCTAATTCGGAGTTTACCCCTGGCCCAGACCTGACTTGGGAGATGCAATTTCTATACTTTAAACTTCCGAAATGTCTTGGCCACAACAGCATGTTCGGATCAAGTCGCACAAGGGCGGGCCGTGAGGGTTTTATCCACAGAATATTGAGTAATTACGAATTTTGGGATAATACAGAATTCAAGGCGCTGATGGGGGTATGAGATGACCAAAGACGACATCAAAAGGATCATATTGGCAAACAGGGAGCTATTTAGGAAATACAAAGTTAATAAGGTAGGGATTTTTGGCTCCTATTTGACAGGCAAGGCCCGAAAGAGAAGTGATGTTGACTTGCTTGTCGAGTTTGAAGAGGTAATAGACCTCTTTGAGTTTGTGCACCTGAACGATGATATTCAACAGATATTAAAAACAAAGGTCGATTTGGCAACTCCAGATGCGGTTAAACCTTTTATAAGGCCTAAAATCATGAATGAGGTAGAGTGGATTGAGGAATTATAAACTGTATCTATACGACATAAAAGAGGCCATAGAAAAGATAGAGATTTTCACAAAGGATTTGTCTTTTGAAGAATTTGTTCAGGACGTCAAAACAGTTGATGCTGTTGTGAGAAACCTCGAAGTAATTGGAGAAGCATCAAAGCATATACCTAAAAGAGTTAAGGATAAGCATTCTGATATAGACTGGAAAGCAATCATGGGAATGAGGAACATAATAGCACATGAGTATTTTGGAGTTAGATTAGAAATCGTATGGAAAACCATCAGAAAAAGGTTACCAGAGTTAAGGGATAAAATAGAAGAAATCCTTAAAGTTTGAAGAGAATCATATATTGTTTCTGGAAGACAGGAAATGGACTGAAAAACTATTTGAACGGTTGTCGTGATATATGGGTGCCAGACCTTTGATATTGAAGAATTGTCTGTGAACAGGAATTGCGATTTTTGCTTCTGAGAAATCCGGATATAATTTAGAGATTCAGGAGACCATTTTGAATGAATCCTGAAAATTCCATAGAATTCCTGATCGAAAATGCCATCCAGTGGGTAGAAACCCAAGGGAATGAACACCGCTTGGCCGCTCGAATCCTGACAGAGGAAGAAAAATCTGAATTTGAGCATTTCTTTGAGCCCAAGATCCTTGATCTGGCCAGAATTAAAAGTGTGCCGGTTATAGAGAACCCCGGTTTTTATTCAGACCTTCAGGACTTGAAGATACCCAGGCTGCTAAATTTCAATAATGCAGCGGGTATTACATTTAAAGACACGATCCTCATCTCGCAACAGTATTTAAAGGTAGATTCAAGACTGAGATCACTTATTTTCCATGAGCTGGTGCATGTTGTTCAGTATGAGGTATTTGGGGTTCGGGAATTTATTACAGGCTATGTTCGGAGTTGGGCAGATAATGGATTTAATAATAGTTCCATTCATTTTGAAATTGAGGCCTATAAATTGCACCAGCGTTACGAAGCAAATCCGGGAAAGGGGTTTTCTGTCGTAGACAAAGTGCGCCAGAGACTTGGAGACAGATCATTGCGTGGCTAAGCCACAGCCAAATTCAAAATCCCTGGCCCAGACCCCTGGCCCAGACCTGGCCTATAATCTTAATAGGATGATCCGAGCACATAGAACCTTATAGACTTAACAGTTTGATTTAAGCACATCGCGCCAGGGCAGGCTGACTTGCAAGGATTGAATTCTATATTTTGCACTTCCCAAATATTACATTCCTGACCATATCGGGATTTCAGCACATCACGCCAGGGCGGGCCGAAATCAGAAGCACGAAACAAATTAAAATGATAGAAATCCAAATGATCAAAACAACTTAATAAGGCTGATGCATGCCTTGAAAAAATCTCAAGAAATTGAACATGCTCAATAAAGCGTGGAAAATGTAGGGTCGGCCTGCCCTCCCCGTCCCGAGACCGGTACGGGATCGGAAGGCGCGAATTGCCTGAACCTGCTGTTGTCACTGTAATATTTCGTAAATAGAAGTCGTAGAAATCAAACATTGTAAATCAGCCTGCCCTGGCGCGACTTGGCTGGAATACTATAGAGCAATTGTAATACTTCGGGTGTATAATTCATAGAACTCAGCCCTTGCATGCCAGGTCTGGGCCAGGGGTCTGGGCCAGGGGTTTTATACCCGACCTTAAATAGGTGGCATATAAAATGCCACCCTACATTTGTATGTTGGTTCAGGCTTTATAACATACAATAAGTCCACAGGATATTGAGCAATTACAAGAAATTGAACATTAGTAAAATAGAGAAAGCGGGATCAAAAAATCTTTCCAGGGTTAAGAATCCCATTTGGATCAAAGGCCTTTTTTATCCTGCTCATAAGCTCTAAACCTGTTGCACTTATCTCCATACCTATGTATGGTTTTTTGCTTATCCCCACACCATGCTCACCAGAGATTGTGCCCTTAAGGTCAACAACAAGTTTCATTATCTCTTTTAAGGCCTGATCTGCCCTTTCTACTTCATCGTTATTATCCCTGTTCAGCATGATATTTATGTGGATATTCCCATCACCTGCATGCCCAAAGGAGGGTATAGATAGATTGTATCTCTGCCCGATATCTGAAAGTGTCGTAACAAACTCGGCCAGTCTGCTCCTTGGAACAACTACATCCTGGTTAATCTTGTGAGGTTTTATCTTTTGAAGGGATGGTGATAAATTCCTCCTTGCCTTCCAGAGATCCTCTGCCTCTTTTTTATCCCTGGCCAATCGAAGGCCCGTTATTCCCATCTGCCGGCAGATATTCTCTATTTTTCTTATATCTTTATCTATTTGGACTGAATTACCATCGACTTCGATCAAAAGTATAGTCAACTCACCTTCAGGAAGTTCAAGGGGCAGTTGGTCCCTGACACACTCAACTGATAAGCTGTCCATAAACTCTATAGTGGCTGGGACGATCTTTTCCTTAATAATCCTGGATACGCATTGTGCTGCATATAGCATGTCAGGAAAGATAACCAGCATGGTTTTCTTCACCTCAGGTTTTGGAATAAGCCTGAGGGTTATTCCCGTGACTATAGCCAGGGTGCCTTCCGAGCCGACTATAAGACGGGCAAGATCATAGCCTACAACACCCTTGGCTGTCTCTACTCCAATGTCAAGGATCTCGCCAGTTGGTAAAACCACAGTCAATCCAAGCACATAGTCCCTTGTCACCCCATATTTTAATGCCCTTGGACCTCCAGCACATTCAGCCACATTTCCTCCAATGGTTGAGACATCTAAACTTGCAGGATCAGGTGGATAAAAGAGCCCGAGTTTTTCTACCTCAGACTGCAAATGGGCAGTTATTACGCCTGGCTCCACCTTTGCTATCAGATTATCCTCATCGATTAAGAGAATCCTGTTTAGTCTGCTCATTGCCATTACCAGGCCACCTCTTACGGCCAGGGCACCGCCACTCATACCGCTTCCAGCCCCCCGGGGTATAACGGGAAAGAGTTCCTCATTGGCAAGCCTTAAGATTTTGGATATCTCCCTTGCATCTTTTGGGAAGACTACCACATCCGGCATAAATTCCTGGTAAGTTGCATCATGGGAGTAAAGGAACAGATCTTCTTTTTTTGTGAGAATGTTCTTTTCACCAAGGATATGGGTAAGTTTTTTGATGACTGATTTTGATATCATGAAGAATAGGAGGATCGGTTGTCCATGGACCTTTTGAGGGTCATGCTATCTATATATTTGAGGTCACCGCCAAGGGGAATACCTAAGGCTATTCTTGTAACGTTCAGGCCTTTTCCTTTAATGAGATCGGCCAGATATGAAACGGTAGCCTCTCCCTCAACGGTTGGATTGATGGCCAGGATAAGCTCCTTTATGTTTTCCTTTCTCAGGCGTGAGATGAGCTCTGATATACGTAGATCCTCTATCCCGATACCATCGAGAGGGGAAAGGACCCCTTGGAGAATATGATACCTGCCTTTATATGCTCCTGATTTTTCAATGGCCAGCTGGTCTCCAGGCCCTTCAACAACGCACAAAATGCCATTTGCCCTTCTTTGATCGCTGCAGATAGGGCAGGGGTTCTTATCGGTAAGATTGAAGCAGACAGAACAGAATTTGATCTTTTCTTTTACCTCAAGAAGACTCTGGACGAGCCCTTCAGCGAGCTCTTTTGGACTCCTCAAGACATAAAGTGCTAATCTCTCTGCTGATTTTTTTCCAATCCCAGGAAATTTACTAAATTGTTCGATTAATCTTCCCAGTGATGGCGGATAAATTCCCATTTATTACCCAGAGGATATAATTGTTTGCATCTAAATAATGTAGCGCAGTCCTTTAGGGCTGCATCTATTGGCAGGGCTAAAGCCCTGCACTACTGATTTAATAAATATGTCTCGAATGATAAAAATGAAAACTATTTTATGCCCCAATTAATAAGTGCCTAAAGTTTGATGACTTCATAAAAAGTCTCAACAACTTGTCATTTCGAGTGAAACGAGAAATCTTTCCGGTGTAACATCTTGTAAATACAAGATTTCTCCCTGCGGTCGAAATGACAGATTCGCTGAGTTTGACTTTTTACGAAACCATCAAAGTTTAATATTTTTAAAATCCTTACGGATTAATTCCGGGACATAAGATATACGATATGCAGCTCATATCCCATATCCCATATCGCAAATCGCACATCGTAAATTCATTACATCAAGCCCGGTATCTTTACGCCGCCGGTCAACTTGGTCATCTCCTCACTAACCATCTGCTTTGCCTGATCAAGGGCATCGTTGACCGCTGCTAAAACAAGATCCTCTAACATCTCAATATCTTCTTGATCCACTACCTCGGGGTCAATCTTTATAGAAACGATCTCCTGTTTTCCATTTGCCACAACTGTAACCATTCCACCTCCGGCCGATGTCTCAACTATCTTTTCACCTAACTCTTCTTGCATTTTTGCCATTTTCTCCTGAAGTTGTTGTGCCTTTTTCAGCAGATTACCCATATTAGGCATACCTTTCATCAATTTGACCTCCTTTATTATAAGTGCCTAAAGTGCACTAAAGTGCCTAAAGTTAAAAGTGAATACAACTTTAGTTGAACGTTTCCTAAATATGCTTGCAGTATGAGAAAGTCATTGTGGGGTCGTTAGCCCGAAGCAATCTAATAAATACAAGAAGTTATGGTATACGAGCCCGCCCTGGCGCGACATGATGTGCATCAGACACTAATCCTGCTCCCTCTGGTTAGCTAGTTTTTCTTTTACTGCATCAATGCGGTTCAGGTCTGGGCCAGGGATTGCTTCGCTCCGCCCTCCGGGGCGTAGGCCCCTACAGGCCGGAGTCTCGCAATGACATGCTATTTGAATTTTTTATGATATTATCAATTTTTAGAGATAAACTTTCTTCTTTATCGAGTTTCCAGTTTCAAGTTTCCAAATCAGGGAAGAGGGTTCTTTGGGCGGTGTTGGCGGTCCTTTTTTACCGCAACTTACCCATACCATTAGAAATGGTATCAAGAATAAGGAGCCTTATCAAATTTTTTACGTTCATGATTTTAGCTCTTCCCTTGCCCTGGTTAATGCCTTTTTAACCATCTCAGGCCCGGTTCCTCCGCTAATATTCCTGCGCTTGATAGATGATACCGGATCAAGCCATCCGTAGACATCATCCTCAATGAGGGTGCTGAAGCGCATCAATTCGCTTAAGTCAAGCTGATGTAATTCCTTTTTTTTCTTTTTAGCTGTCAGAATTATATCGCCTACAAGGTGATGGGCCTTTCTGAATGTCGTGCCCTTTTTAACCAGATAATCAGCTAGGTCTGTTGCAACCAGATATCCCTTCTCAGTTGCCTTTTTAAGGCTGTCTTTTTTGAAATCTATCTCTTTTAGGAGCATGGAAAAGATTGTAAGTGATCTTTCCACGGTATCAACAGTATCGAAAAGGGGTTCCTTGTCTTCCTGCATATCCTTGTTATAGGTGAGGGGGAGACTCTTCATTGTTGTTAAGAGGGAGATCAAATTACCGTATACCCTTCCTGTTTTCCCCCTGATCAGCTCAGGTATATCAGGATTTTTCTTCTGCGGCATTATACTGCTTCCAGTGGCAAATGAATCAGAGATCTCAATGAATTCAAATTCCTGCGTTGACCAGATAATCAATTCTTCACAAAGACGAGAAAGATGCATCATCAAAAGGGCTGAGATAAAGATAAATTCCACTATAAAGTCCCTGTCTGAAACCGCATCCATACTGTTTGCAGTAATGCCTTCCAGTTTTAGCTCTCTGGATAAAAATTCCCTGTCGATATTAAGGGTAGTGCCGGCCAATGCTGCGCTGCCAAGAGGAAGAACATTTGTTCTACTTAATGCTTGGCTATATCTATCCCTGTCTCTCTTGAGCATTTCGTAGTAGGCCATCAGATGGTGTGCTAAAAGCACAGGTTGGGCCCGCTGAAGATGGGTGTAGCCTGGAATAGTCAGCTCCTGATTTTTTTCTGCCAGCTCGATCAAGGATAACTGAAATTTCTTAATCAGGTTAACGATTTTGATGGTTGAATTTTTTACGTATAATCTTGTATCAAGGGCAATGGTATCGTTTCTGCTTCTTCCAGTATAGATAGTCTCACCCAATGAGCCAATCTTCTCTATCAGGGCCTTCTCAATATGGGTGTGGATATCCTCTTTGGAATCCTCAAATGAGAAATCGCCTCTTTCTATTTCACCGTAAATCTCTTTTAAGGCATTCAGTATGGTTGCAGCTTCATCCTTGCTGATTATACCCTGCTTTCCAAGCATCTTGCAGTATGCCATGCTGCCAACGATGTCCTCTTTAAACAGCCTTTTATCAAAATGTATGGAGGCATTGAAGTTATCTACGATTTTATCTGTATCAGATTTGAAGCGGCCTCCCCAGAGCTTGTCCCCCATGTTACTTTCCCCGTCTCATGAGATTTGCAATCTTCAATCTAAGACCATTAAGCCTGATAAATCCCTCTGCATCCTTCTGGTTATATACTGTATCCTTTTCAAATGTTACAAATTCGTCACTGTATAGGGAAAGATCAGATTTTCTTCCAACTACAGTGCAGTTACCTTTGTACAATTTAAGGCGCACCCTGCCTGTAATATTTCGTTGTGTATCATCAATAAGACACTGAAGCATCTGTCTTTCAGGGGCGAACCAGTAACCATAGTAGATCATCTCAGAATACTTAGGTGTCAGTCCATCTCTTATATGCATAACCTCTCTGTCCATGGTAATGGATTCCATTGCAATGTGGGCAATCCTTAATATTGTTCCACCAGGGGTCTCGTATACACCTCTTGATTTCATACCTACGTATCTGTTTTCCACTATATCCACCCTACCTATTCCATTTTTACCTCCTAATTCATTGGCTCTCTTTAGGAGATTTGCAGGCGAAAGTCTCTCGCCATCAACAGCTACTGGGTTTCCATTTTCAAAATCTATTTCTACATAGCTGACTCTATCCGGGGCATTCTGGGGAGATACAGACATTACAAACATATCCTCGGATGGTTCCCGCCATGGATCTTCTAAGACACCGCCCTCAAAGCTTATATGGAGAAGGTTTCTGTCACTACTATAAGGTCTTTCCCTGGTAACAGGGATAGATATACCCTTTTTTTTGGCGTATCTTATGAGGTCTTCTCTTCCCTTGAAATCCCATATCTTCCATGGAGAGATGATCTTTAGGGTTGGATCCAGTGCCATATAGGCAAGTTCAAATCTGACCTGATCGTTTCCCTTTCCAGTGGAACCATGGCTAACTGCATCCGCACCTTTATTTTTTGCTACATCCACCTGGTGTTTTGCTATAAGTGGTCTGGCAAGAGAGGTACCTAAAAGGTAGGTGTTTTCATAGATGGCATTGGCCTTTAAGGCTGGCCAGACAAATTCCCTGACAAACTCTTCCCTTAGATCTTCAATAATTACTTCATCTGCACCTGCTTCAAGGCCCCTTTTTTTTAGTTCATCAATATCTTCCTCTTGGCCAAGATCAGCGGCATAGGCAATGACAGGACAATCGTAAGTCTCTTTGAGCCAGGAAGGTATAACTGATGTATCCAGGCCGCCTGAATAGGCTAATACAATCTTTTTTATCTTTTGAGTCATTTTTCCTCTCTTTTAATTAGTGTTTATTGTGTTTTTGAGTTTGTTGGATTCACTTATAACTTTAGGCACTTTAGGTCACTTTAAACTTTAAGTACTTTTCTAATATTGCCTGATGTAGATAGAGCTTATTTTCTGCCTGGGCAAAGATGATAGACTTGGGGCCTTCCATGACTTCATCCGTTATCTCCTCTCCTCTATGGGCGGGAAGGCAATGCATAACCATGACATCTTTGTCTGCCAGATCAATCAGGGATTGATTAACCTGCCAGCCATTAAAATCCTCGATCCTCTGTTCTGATTCATCTTCTTTACCCATGCTGGCCCATACATCTGTATATATTACATTGGCATTAGCGGCCGCCTCTTGAGGTGTACTGACAAGTTTCACGTTGCTTGAGGTATTAGCAAGGATATCAGGGTTAGGTAAATATCCTTCCGGGCATGCCATGGTAAGATTGAATTTTAAGATATTGGCGGCATTTATCCAGGAATTGGCTACATTATTTCCGTCACCAATCCAGGCTACCATTAGGCTGTCCAGATTACCCCTATTTTCATCAACGGTCATGAGGTCACTTAGGACCTGGCATGGATGACAGAGATCGGTCAGGGCATTGATAACCGGTATGCTGGACCATCTGGCAAACTCCTCCAACTGCTCCTGGGCATAGGTCCTGTATATAAGGCCGTCTAAATAGGATGAAAGAACCCTGGCTGTGTCCTTTATCGGTTCGCCTCGAGCAATCTGTGTATCAGAAGGTGTTAGGAAGATAGCACTACCTCCTAATTTGTGTATTGCAACCTCAAAGGAAACCCTTGTTCGGGTTGATGATTTATCAAAGACCAGACCAACTGTGTGGCCATCAAGGGGTTTAACGCTTTTCAGGGAACCTTTTTTGATCTCCTCTCCCCTTTTAATAATGGCAACTATATCCTCTTTTGTGAGGTCCCACAGGGTTAAAAGGTCTTTTTTCATATCTTAATTTCCTTGAGTATCTCATCCAGGCAGTTGATTAATAGGTCGATTTCAACTTTGCCTATGATCAATGGAGGGACAAACCTGAGAACTCTTTCTTGGATACAGTTTATTAAGAAGCCTCTTTCCATGCAGGTATTTACAATATCGGTCCCGTCTCTATCTAACAGCAACCCGAGCATAAGGCCTAACCCCCTGACATCCTTGATGATGCTATACTTTTGCTGAAGGTTAATCAGCTTATTTTTGAAGTAATCCCCCATCTCTCTGGCATTTTCAATCCAACCATCATTAAGAAGGCTTTTTACAACGGCCAGGACACCTGCTGTAATCAGGGGTGTTCCCCCGAATGTTGAACCATGACTCCCGGGACCAAAGGTATCGGTTAATTCCTCTTTAGCCAGCATAGCGCCTATGGGCAGTCCATTACCCAGGGCCTTGGCCAGGGTCATTATATCAGGCTTTATTCCAAAATGTTGATAGGCAAAGAGCCTACCCGTTCTTCCCATACCAACCTGCACCTCGTCTAACAGTAAGAGGATTTCATGTTCTCTGCAGATCTCTCTGACACCTTTTAGGTAGTCAGGCTCTGGCAAAACAACGCCGCCTTCACCCTGTATCGGCTCTAAGATTACAGCACAGACAGATCCATCTATGGCAGATTTTAGATTGCCAAGATCATTAAAAGGGATATATCTGAAGCCCTCAAGGAAGGGGTCAAAGCCTGTTCTGATCTTTTCTTGGCCTGTAGCCGAGAGGGTGGCCATTGTCCGGCCATGAAATGAATTATCCATGGTTATTATAACATGTCTTTCAGGTCCAAATTTTTCTTTTGAGTAACGCCTGGCCAGTTTCATGGCCGCCTCGTTAGCCTCTGCACCACTGTTGCAAAAAAATACCCTGTCTGCAAAGGAGTTCTCAACCAAGACCTGGGCAAGTTCTGTCTGGGGCTGGGTGTAAAAAAGGTTAGAGACATGGACGAGTTTTTTGGACTGCTCCCACAGAGCCTTGCTTAATATAGGCGAGCTGTGTCCAAGGGCGCAGACAGCTATTCCGCCAACAAAATCAATGTATTCCTTACCATTCTCATCCCATACCCTGCAACCATCTCCCTTAACCAGGGTGATGGGAGAGCGTTTGTATGTCTGAAACATGAATGTATCTGCTCTGTTTATTGTATTAGGGGTCATGGTTATATCTAAAGTATAAAGTGAGCTAAAGTGCCTGCCCGCTTGCCAAGCTCATCTGCCACTTTCCCCGCCCGCCTCGTCCCGCAAGCGGGACGGGTAGGGAGGTACGATCGGGCAAGGCCTTGCGAGGCAGACGGGCCTAAAGTGAGTTAAAATTTTGGATAGGGTTCTAAATAATCATTTAACTTTAGACACTTTTAAACCCTGGCCCAGACCTGGCCTATAATTTTAATAGGTTGATAAGAGCACATAGCGCCTTATAGACTTAATACTTTGATTTAAGCATGTCGCGCCAGGGCGGGCTTTAGGCATTTTAGTCACTTATTAATTGAGAACTATCTCTGTTCCTACTCCCTCATCTGTAAATATCTCTAAAAGCAGGGCATGTTCCTTCCTGCCGTCAATAATATGGACCTTTTCCACTTCACCTTTAAGGGCCTCAAGACAGCACTGGAGCTTTGGGATCATCCCTTCCTTAATAACCCCATCAGCTATCATGCGGTTGGCATCCTCTGCTGTAAGGCTGCTAACAAGACTACCATCCCTGCCAAGAACACCCTCAACATCGGTTAGAAGGATGAGCTTCCTGGCCTTGAGAGAGGAGGCAATATGACCGGCCACAAGATCGGCATTTATATTGTATGTCTCATTGTCTTTGCCAGCCCCAACAGGGGCAATAACAGGAATAAATTGATTATCCATAAGGTTCTTTATTATTTGATTGTTAATGGAGACAACCTCACCCACCAAACCAATATCTATTATCTCCGGAGGGTTATCATTATCGGAATTTGAGATAAACTGGAGCTTTCTGGCAGTTATAAGATTGCCATCTTTACCTGACAGCCCTACTGCCTGGCCGCCATGTTGATTTATAGTGGCTACAATCTCTTTATTTACCTTACCAGCAAGAACCATTTCAACTACATCCATAGTCTTCTCATCAGTAACCCTGTGACCGCTGACAAAATTCGATTTTATGGACATTTTACTCAAAAATTTTCCTATCTGAGGCCCGCCCCCATGGACTACAACTGGGTTGAGACCAACATATTTCATGAGGACAATATCTAAGGCAAAGCCTTTCTTTAGCTTGGAATCAACCATAGCGTGGCCACCATATTTGATGACCATTGTCTGCCTATTGAATTTTCTTATATAGGGCAGTGCCTCGATTAGGATCATTGCCTTATTTAGCCCGGTGTTTGTTGTGTTTGTTGTATTCATTGTGTTTGCCTGCCCTGTGCCCCCGTAGGGGGTCCTGCAAAGCGGGAATTCCACAGGGTGAATGTCTTCCTAAATCTCTAACCCGAATAAATTAGAAATCCCTGGCCCAGACCTGATTTACAATGCTTGATTTCTACGGCCCCCTTTCCGAAATATCACAGAAGAAGCAGCATGTTCAAGACAAGTCGCGCCAGGGCAGGCCGAAACACGAAATTCGAAACAATATCGAATTACAAAAAATCAAAATTAATAAACAAGAGGGAAATTTCAACAAGTTATCTCCTTGTCTGATACCGTTCTTAAAGTTTTGAACATTAGAACATTTGATATTAAGATTTGTTTCGGATTTCGACCTGCCCGCTCATGCCTCTCTGCTTGAAATCTCTGCTCGCTTATACTTGGCTATGGCAAGCAGACTTCGCAATACGAGGCTAACGTAGCAATGGCAGGCGGGTATTAGAATTTCGAATTTATTTTCTGTCAAAGAAAAACACAAATTCTATTAATAAGCGCCTAAGTTCATCAATTCGTTCACTTATAACTTTAGGCACTTTAGCTCACTTTAAATTTTAAGTATTTAGAGAATATATCTGCTTAGATTAATATCTTCCAGTATCTCGCTTATCTTCTCTCTCACATAATCCTTATCAATTGTTATCTCTTTTTCTTCTGTGTCAGATGCATTGAAGGAGATATTGTCTAAAAGTGCCTCCATTACCGTATGTAACCGGCGTGCACCTATATTTTCCATGGTCTCATTGGCCTCAAAAGCCATTTTTGCTATCTCGGCTATAGATGGTTCAGTAAATTCTAATGTTATTCCCTCTGTTGACAATAAGGCCTTGTATTGAATTATCAAGGCATTTTGCGGTTCTATTAATATCCTTATGAAATCATCCTGGGTAAGGGGGTCAAGCTCTACCCTGATAGGAAAGCGACCCTGGAGTTCAGGCAAAAGGTCAGAGGGTTTGCTTCCGTGAAAGGCGCCGGATGCAATGAATAATATATGATCGGTCTTTACCATTCCGTATTTTGTAAGGACTGTAGATCCTTCCACTATTGGAAGGAGATCCCTTTGTACTCCTTCCCTTGATACATCAGGTCCAGAGGTTGACTCAGATCCCACTATCTTGTCCAGTTCGTCTAAGAAAATTATTCCGTTTTGTTCTGTCCCGAGAATGGCCTTTTCAACAACCTTGTCAAGATCAATCAGCTTTTGTGATTCTTGCTGTGTTAGTATCTCGACTGCCTCTGTTACCTTCACCTTCCTTTTTTTGGTCTTTGAAGGAAGAATTTGTCCGAAAATCTCCTTCACATTCATATCCACTTCTTCCAATCCGACACCGGAGAATATCTCTATGAAGGGGAATGTCTTATCGTTTATCTCCAGCTCCACATACCTTTCATCAAGTTTCCCTTTCCTTAAAAGACGCCTCAGTTTCTCCCTTGTGGAGTCAAAATCAGGGGGTTCGTTTTTAACCACCTCAAGCATGCCTTCTCTTTTTTCCCCGGTATCTTTCTCTATTTCCCTTTTTGGTTTAGGAAGCAGGATATCTAACAGCTTCTCTTCTGCCAACTGCTTTGCCTTGGTTTCAACCTTTTCCTGTTCATCTTGCTTGACCATATTTACAGCCAGCTCTGTCAAATCCCTGATCATACTTTCTACGTCTCTACCCACATAGCCAACCTCGGTAAATTTCGAGGCCTCTATCTTGATAAAGGGCGAATTGGTTAACCTGGCAAGGCGTCTTGCTATCTCCGTTTTTCCAACACCTGTAGGGCCTATCATAATAATATTTTTAGGTGCTATTTCGTCTCTCAATTCTGGGGGAACCTGTTGCCGGCGCCATCTATTCCTGAGGGCTATAGCCACAGAGCGTTTTGCCTTGTCCTGGCCAACTATATATTTATCCAGCTCTGAGACAATCTCTTTTGGTGTTAACACCTTCATATTTTTTTCTATCGTATCATTCTTTTCCATTAGATCTCCATTAAGGTGCCTAAGTTAAAAAGCAGGCAGTATGGAGTATGCAGTAAGCGCTAAAAAACCTCTTTGCTGCCTACTGCATACTGTCTACTGCTTACTCCCTTATGCCTTTGGAGTGGGTAGAAATTTCACCTCAAACTCTTCATTGGTATATAGGCAGATAGAGGCTGCAATTTTCATTGATTCCAGGGCTACAGATTTGGCATCTAAATCCGAATGAGCCATAAGGGCCCTGGCAGCAGCCAAGGCATATGGACCACCGGCACCAATAGCAGCCACATCTTCATCCGGTTCAATCACGTCTCCATTGCCTGATAATATTAGTGTATGTTCATTGTCCATAGCAAGGAGCAGGGCTTCTAATCTGCGGAGAATTTTATCTGTTCTCCAGTCCTTGGCCAACTCGACCGCAGCTCTGGGTAAGTTTCCATTGTATTTTTCCAGCTTTCCCTCCAATTTTTCAAAGAGTGAAAAGGCATCTGCTGTTGCCCCTGCAAAACCTATCAGAACCTGATCGTTATACATAAACCTGAGCTTTTTAGCCTTTTGTTTCATAATAGTATTTTCTAAAGTGACCTGTCCATCTGCGGCCATAACTCCCTGCCCATCTTTCCTGAGAGACAGAATTGTTGTCCCCCTGATCACTTGCTTTAATCTATCTTTTTTTTCGCTTCCTATTGCCAATAGATAACCTTCTTGCTCCGGAAGGAGCATTGGAGTGATGGCCCGCCCTGGCGCGACTCACTTGGAAAGTATTATTATAATTGTAATAACTATTAAGCAAAATCTAAAATAAATATGCTTTGTAAATCAGGTCTGGGCCAGGGAGTACTGGAGGAATGAAAAAAATAAGACCGGTTCCCCAATACTCCAATACTCCAGCACTCCAGGGATTTTTCCTCTTTAGCTTCTTGGATGAGATTTATCATAGACCTCCATTAACTTATCTATACTCACATGCGTGTATTTCTGGGTAGTTGAGAGGCTTACATGACCCAGTAGTTCCTGGATTGATCTTAAATCTGCACCTCCATCCAGGAGATGAGTTGCAAAGGTATGGCGAATGGAGTGGGGGCTGATTTCCATGATTATACCGCATTCTTTTGAGTATCTTTTGACCAATCTATTCACGCTCCTGGCAGAAAGCCTCCCGCCCCTGTAATTAAGAAAAAAAGGCCCATTCCGCGTACTATATCCGGCCTTTTTCCTTTTCTTCTCTGTATGTTCAATATATTCTCTAAGAGAATCAATGGCCTTTCTGCCAACTGGTAAAATCCTTTCCTTACCACCTTTACCTGAAACCCTTACAAGACGAGAATTAAGATCTAATCTTTCTATATCTAAGGTGACAAGTTCGTTGACCCTGAGACCTGATGAATATAGTAGCTCCAGAATGGCCAGATCCCTGAGCCCCAGCTCTTTTTCCCTGTCAGGTTGCTCCAGTAAGGCGAACATATCATCTATCGGAAGGTAGGAAGGGATGCGCCTCTCTTGTTTGGGAGAGGTTATCTCTGCGGCCGGATTTAAAGGGGCAAGCCCTCTCAACTCCAGATACCTGAAAAAGGATTTTATTGCCGAAAGCTTTCGAGCAATTGTTGTTCGCCGGCATTTATCAAAGAGATCACCTAAATATGATCTGATGAGCATGTAGTCTACAAGGTCAATTTCTGGATCGCCTTTTTTTATACCCCTTTTGGTTGAAACAAATTTGCTAAATTGCCTTAGATCACTTTCATAGTTCCTTATAGTGTGAGCTGAATATCCCTTTTCTGTCTGGATATATCTGATAAAAGAAGATATTAGCTTCTTCATCTTATTTGCCCGACTGTTTGGTAAGAAATTGAAAATAATATTAATCTAAATAGTTTATCATAGTTGTCAATATAAGCAATTAAAAATTTATTTATCAATATTGGCATATACTCTTTAACATATGGATGATCAGGGTTTATTGGATATTTTTGGGGCAGGGGTCAAGCGAGAGAGTTGAGGGCAGGGAGGCCCGCCGTCCTGCCGAGGGACGAGGCTAACAGGCACGAGCGGGCAGGGCCTTGCGAGGCAGGCGTACTGAGCGCTTAAAGCTTTTTTATAGCCTTTTCAAATAGCTCATTGATGGACATAGTTATCTCAGATGCCTCTTTTAGAAGGCCAACCACATCCTCTAAACTATTACTATCTGCCTTCTTTGACCATTCAAGGTAGGTTTTGACATGTTCTTCATTGTGCTTAATCCAATACTCTAACAGCTTGCCAAGTTTTTCCCTTTCTGATAATTTACCTTGTCCCTCAATGTGTATATCCTCGTGGTGATGATGGTGATTCATTTATAGCCATCTCCTAACAACTTTTTAAACATTTACCCCGCTAAATCGCCCATAAGGAGTCCCCGCCTGAAGGCGGGAAATTTAACAGGGTTTATTCTTCTTCCATCAAAATCCTGTGATCAACAAGGTTCATCTCTTTGATCCTTGCTTTAATCGTGCACTGTCCACCAAAAATATCCTGAAGATATATACCATTTTTCTCAGGTCTTAGGATATCTACACTTTCCATAATGAGTTTTTCTTCCCCATCTTTTATTAGATATGCATTGGCCTCACACATCTTTTTCCCTCCTTTCAATTGGGATAGTATTGTCAAAAGTTTATTAGTAAATTCTTAAAATATCCTTTATCTTCATTGAGTTGGTTCAAATAAACTTCCCTCCCCTATCTGTAGGACTCCGCCCTTCATGGCGGAGTCTATGAGTCGTCTGCCACCCTTTTATGTATAACCATTTGTAATCTTTGTATTGCCTTGCTAAATTTTCCTTAATAGGATTATTCGCAATATAGTTGAGCTTCTCTAAAAATTCATCCTCATCTCTTATAACCCTATCATAACTTTCGTTTTGCCAGACTTTGCCTTTTCTGTTTAACATCTTGTTAATCTCATGGGCAGTAAACCCTGTTAGATTTCATACGGGGCATTATACCCTGTGTGAAAAAGTGAAATGCTATTCTGGATACCATCCACGTGCTTGTAGACGGAGCATTCTAACAGGGTAAAGCTTTTTATGCTGTGCATTATTTTAGATAATGTCTCAATAGGATTTACTACCATATGTACATGGTCATTCAATACAACAGCAGCATAAAGTTCATATTTCTTACTGTCTAAAAAGCAAACCGCATTAAAAACACAATCTTTTTGCGAGGGCTGTAATAGGAATCTATCATGGGTAGCAAATGTAATAAAGTAGTAACCAGCAGCGAGTTGATAATGAGGGAGATGTCGCCTCCATTTAATTAATGACAGGCGAGACGCCTGTCCTACTACTGATTGATTTCCATTTTTCATATTAGTTTCGCTTTTTTCATACAACTTTTGAAATTACCATTGTGATAAGAACTAGGATTTAAAAAAGAAAAACCAGAAAGGAATTTCAATATTTTCTCTTTTATAAGCCTTTCTGGCTTTTTTCTATGTGTCTCTCTTTTTATAGCTGCTTGCTATAATTATAGAGATCATTTAAACAGTAAAACTGTAATTGTCAACAAAAATTGACAACTCTTATACCCTCTCCTTGAACTCAGTGCCCAATAACCCTTCCGGACGGACAAGCAGGACCAAGATGATAATCAGGAAGGCGAAGGTGTTTTTGAAGGCAATGGATACGAAACCACCGGCTAGACTTTCGGCAACCCCCAATATGAGGCCGCCAACAATGGCGCCTGGCAGGCTGTTTAGCCCACCCAAAATCGCCGCTGCAAAACCTTTAAGAAAGGGCTCCAGCATAAAGAATGGATCCAGGAGCAGGGTAGGTGCCAGAAACAGCCCGGCCAGTACCCCCAGGAGAGCGGCCAGGCCCCAGCTCAGGGCAAGGATACTCCGGGTGGGAATGCCCATTGTCTGGGCTGCAGGAAGATTTTCAGAGGTAGCGCGCATGGCCAGCCCCAGCCGAGTTTTTTGCACCAACAGATAGAATAGCAGGCTCGCAAACAAACCAATGCCAAAGGTCCCGAGACTCAGCTGGCTGATTACCACGCTGCCAATCCGATAGATCTTGGTGTCTGACAAAGGGAAGGGGAAGGATTGAGGCACTGTTCCTCCGAAATAGGAAACGAGACCTTGCAGGATCAGGCCGAGCCCCAGGGTCAGGATGATCTGGCCAAGTTGTGTGGCCTCGCGCCGCTGGGCTGGAACCAGGACAGAGAAATAAAAGACTATGGCCAGTGCAGATCCAAAGAGAAGAGCCAGAATGAAAGCCAGTCCCCAGTGTAGATTGAGCCCCAGGAGGGTAAAGGCGAAAAAGGTGCCTGCGGTGGTCATATCACCATGGGCAAAATTCAGGATGCGGGTAGAGCGATAGATCAAGGCCAACCCCAGTGCGACCAGGGCATAAATGCTGCCTGTAGCAAGGCCCGAGATAGCATATTGTAAAAATAGTGTCATCTATATTTTCCTCCTTGAGCCCTGGATTAGCGGAAAGGCCAGTTTCTTAAATACAGTCTCATCTTAAACCACCTGCCGTAAAGGCCAAGAGGTTCAAAGATCAATACAATGAGTATGGTCACGCCGTAGACGACAGGCACCATCTCCTTGTAGGCACTGAAAACCTGGGGCACTAAAATAACAAAGGCTGCACCCATGATAGAGCCTTCCACAGAGGCCAGTCCTCCGATGATAACGGCCACAAAAAGGGTGATGGCCTCCATAAAGGTGAACATGTTTGGCTCAAGGTATCCAATAAAAAGGCCGTAAAGCCCGCCCTGGACACCGGTGTAAAAGGAGCTGATAGCAAAGGAGAGCAGTTTGTATCGGGCCAGGTTCACCCCGATGACCTCAGCAGCGATGTCATTGTCCCGGATAGCAATAAAGGCCCGCCCCATATAAGAAGAAATAATGTTGTACATGGCCAGCGTAAAGACAAGGGCGATGAGAAAATTAAAGTAATAATTAAAGGTGATCCGGGGTAGACCAAAGAGTGGGGAAAGTTTGGTTATGATCATGCCCATGCGACCGCCAGAGAGCACCTCGAAGTTAAGAAAGATCTGATAGACAGCAATACCAAATCCCAGGGTAGCGATGGCCAGGTAAGGCCCTTTCAGGCGGAGAGATGGAAATCCAACTACCAGACCAAAGGCCCCTGCTGCCAGCCCTGCAGCAAGAAGACTGATTGGCCAGGGGATGCCGAGACGAGCCAGGTGCCCAAAGGTGAATGCACCAATGGCCAGGAATGCTCCCTGGCCAAAGGAGATCTGGCCAGTGTAGCCGATGAGAAGGTTTTGCCCCTGAACGCCAATTGAGTAAATAAAGATGATGGTAGCGATATAGGTTATATGCTCAGGGGCATACCAGGGGAGCAAGAGCAGGAGCAATACAAAGATCCCTACCCAGACCCGGGTCCAGGGCTTACGGATGAGCTGCAGCTCCTCCTGATAACTTTCAATGAGATCCACTGCTTCTTTTTATCTCCGGTAGAGTTTGTTGATCAGGTCTGCATACCGTTTCTCCAGAAAACGCCGTTTGACCTTTTTGGTGGGGGTTACGTCGCCATCTTCCTCATAAAAGCGCCTGGGCAGTAATGAGAATTTTTTGATGGTTTCCACCTGAGAAAGGGTCTTGTTGACTTTGGAGATTTCACCGTCTATAAGCTTTCGTATCTCCGGATTTTGTGTCAGGTCGGCAAAGGTGGTAAAAGGAATCCGGTGGTCCTGGGCGTATTTGGTAACATTGTCTTCGTCAATAAGAATAAGAGACACCAGATATCTCCGCCCATCTCCAATGACTACCGCGTCCTGGATATAGGAACTGAATTTCAACTTGTTCTCTATGAAGGCAGGGGTTATGTTTTTGCCGCCTGCCGTGATGAGAATGTCCTTCTTTCGATCCATGATCTTGAGGAAGCCATCTTCCATTACTCCCACATCGCCTGTATGAAGCCAGCCGTCTTTAATGGTTTCTTTGGTGAGCTCTGGATCCTTAAAGTATCCCTTGAAGACGCCAGGCCCCCTTGCCAGGATCTCCCCATCTTCCGCAATCTTGACCTCGATGCCAGGGATAAGCTCCCCAACGAATCCCCAGCGTGGTCGGTCTATGCGCTGAACTGCAATCACGCCGGTGGATTCTGTTTGGCCATAGCCCTCCCTCAAAGGGATGCCCAGGGCATTGAAATACTCAAAAAGCTCGGGAGAGGCCGGAGCTGCCCCGCATACGGCATACCGCACCCGCTCAAAGCCCAGCTGTCTTCTCAAATGGTA
>JAUWZV010000056.1 GCA_030615105.1 Desulfobacteraceae bacterium | reverse complement strand
TAGATGGATTTCATTTTATGCCAATGTGAAGTATAAAGGCGCTCCATGCCCAGAGAGAAATCATGATATTGAGAATATAATAGGGAAGAACTATGGGGAATTTGTACAAAATCTCAAGAGAAGAGGAATCAGATATTTCTTGTGGGAAGAAAAACATTGGCCGAAAGAAAGTACTTATTTAATAAAAGGTGGGAATATGAAAGATTTTATTAAGCTTGGGAACTGGAGTCACCCTGACACGGGGAATTTAATCCTATTCAAGGTGATATAATCTCTCTAATAATCGCCCTTCTGCCGGGCCAAGAGCTGATAGAGTTCTTGCACCTGATCCGCAGTTCTGTCCCATGTATATTGCAATGCGACCTCCTGAGCGTTTTTGCCCATTTTTAGACGCTTTTCTCTTTCCATTAGAACTGCTAGTTTTTCGGCTACATCGGCGGGAGAAGGATCGTCAGAAAGAACAAAACCTTGAACACCGGATTCTATCAAATCCCTGGCGCCAACCTTTTGAGAAATGATAACCGGTAACTCTGCCATCATAGCTTCCAAAACGGCCAATCCGAATGTATCAAACCTGGAGGGCATAACAAAGATGTCGCTTGCCATGTAATATTTTTCAACTTCATGCGTAACTCCAATAAAAACAACTCGATCAGAGATTCCAAGATCTTTGGCGAGAGTTAGATACTTGTTTGTATTACCCCTCCCCACAACCAACAATTTTACTCTGTATAATCTTCTATCTTTATTAACCAGGCCCGCAATACCCTGGATTACGAGATCAAGACGTTTTATTTCGAAGTTCATACCTACGAATAAGACGACCACGTCACTTGAAGACAAGCCGTGGCGTTGACGAATTTCATGTCGGCAGGTTTCCCGGTCGAAAACAGAAAAGCGGTTCGTTGAGACCCCAGGATGGATAACATGAATTTTAGATTCTGGAATATCATAGAGTTTAAGCAGTTCATCCTTGACCAAAGTAGAAACAGGCAGGATCATTGGAATGTGTAATCCTGTTAGGCCCTTTTCCTCCACCCAAGCTGTGGATCTGTCAAAAAGGCTCAAGTGCTTGCGCCTTACCTCTTTGATCCATGTTTTGTGGGGGATGCCGTGCATGGTAAAAAGATCCATCCGGAAGATCCGGTCGTGACTGTGGACCAGATCATAGACCTTAGAGCGAATCCGTTTATTTGAAAAATATGCAAAGCTAATCGGTCTCATAAAGCGTGGGAAGGGAATAATAGGAACCTTATGAAAGGTTATAGGAGCATTTCCCATACTCCATTGATTAGCGAATACATGAATTTCAAGATCCTCTTGAAAAGCTAATTGCTCGGTTAGCTGATAGACAAATTTTTCTGCTCCTCCCACCAGTCCGAATTTAGGGATTACAACCGCTATCTTCATATTAGATTTTTCTTTCTCTATAGGTAGTCAGGATCAGTCGGTATCTTTCTAATTTTTTAAGAGAAGTCTCTTTTCCCTTGCAAAAAGGGAGAGTGAGGTTAAGTGTGAATATCCTCCAAAGTGCATGGATAATGTTGGCCTGCCTTATCGCCCTGATGGTCTTTCTTGAATAGTGCTTTTCATAAAAGAGAAATTCGGCCTCAAATTTCTTTTTCCACATCTCAACTGGCAGGGTATCCCGCTCGCTTGCTCCACCCCAGTGAACAACCACTGCATTAGGGATGTAAGCGATGGTCCACCCTGATTTCCTTACAGAGAGACATAGGTCAAGATCCTCTCCATATATAAAGAATCTCTCATCGAAGCCCCCTATATTTCTTAAAACAAACCGCCTGGCAATCATGCTTGCTCCTAAAACCCAGGCAATATCCCCTTTTAATCCGGATAGTTTGTCTTTGGAATGTCTCTCACCTGGATAGCGCCTTTCAACCGAAGATTGGGGTGATCCATCAGGGTTCACGATCCGCGTTCCTGCAAGCCCTACTTCGGGGTTGGACTCCATGAACTCTATTATTGCATCAAATGCACCCTCTTTGAGTTCGGTGTCTGGATTGAGAAAATAGATATATTTGCCGTTTGAAATCTCAATAGCCTGGTTATTTGCTCTGGAAAATCCAAGGTTCTGTTTGTTAGCTATCACTTTCACCCATGGGAAGGTAGCCTTCGTCACTTCCAAACTGTTATCTTGCGATGCATTATCAACTACAATCACTTCAGGATTGTTGCCAGGCTGGGAGTAAATCGAATGCAGACACCTGACAAGCATGTCAGCAGTGTTGTAGTTAACAATAATGATTGAAAGGTCACAAAGTGGTTTGGTTTCCAAGACGATTCCAAAGTTCCCGGAGCTTAACATATCTGACAAACATGGCATACGCAGATGTTAGAGCAATTATAAATCCAGCTAAACCATCCAAAAAGCCTAATCTAAACAAATACACCTCGATAAATTTAAACAGAGGACGCAGTAGAAGTAATGAGAGGTGATAACGTTTTCCGCTCTCATACATGTCTTCTGCCATTAGACTGGAAAAACTGTCAACCGTTTTAAGTTGCCCAGAGATAATGCCGTTATAAGGATAGTGCAAAAGGTCGCTATTAAGATCTCCAATGCTGCCTTTTATCTCGACTCTTTCATGTACTCGCCCTCCCATCCATTGGCCTTGCTCAAGCCTGAGAAGGCGAAGCTGTCTGTCTGGATAAAAGCCACTGTGTTTAATCCATCTTCCCTGGTAGAAAGAAAGCCGTGGCATTCTATAACCATCTTTGGCGTCTTCTTTTTCAATCTCTCTTCTAATCTCATCTTTGAGACTATGGCTTATCTCTTCATCTGCGTCAATACTCAATACCCAGTCACTTTTAGCCTTTGAAAGAGCAAAGTTTTTTTGGTCAATGTATCCAGGCCATACCCTCTGATATACCTTGTCCGTGTATTCTCTGGCAATTTCTACCGTTCTATCCTGACTCATAGAGTCAACAGCTATTATCTCATCTGCCCATGTTGAACTCTCAAGGCATCTTCTAATGTTCTTTTCCTCATTAAAACATATAATACAGATTGATATAGTCATATTTTAAGTGCCTAAAGTGAGCTAAAGTGCCTAAAGTGCGTAAAGTGAGCTATGCCTAAAGTTTAATTCCTAAATCCCTCAATTCGCAAATTCTTTAATTCAAGTGCCTGTGTGAGTATATGGGAGAGCAAAGAGGCAGTCAATGAAAATTGGAGCTTGTTTCTTTTCTCTTTATCGCAAAATAAGTATATGTTATATTTCCACTGCCACTGGCCCAAAAGATTCTTCAAATAGAAAATTAATTTAGAGGGGATGGATTTAAGATAGGTACATACGGTACGGTGAGAATAATTAACATTTTCTTTTGTTATATAAATGGTAGAAAGTAGATATGAAAGATATTGATAGGGAATATTTGAATAAGGGGATTGATAATTTCGGGAAAACAAGGATACTTGTTATCGGCGATATTATGTTAGATCAATTTATATGGGGAAAGGTCTCCAGGATTTCACCGGAGGCGCCTGTACCTGTAGTTGAGGTTGAACATGAAACTACCATGTTAGGTGGTGCGACCAATGTTGTTAATAACATCGCCTCATTGGGTGGAAATGTGCTGTTGTGTGGGGTTGTGGGAGATGATTCCAAAGGGAGAGAGATAATCTCAAAATTAAATGAATTAGATGTTGATATTGGTGGGATCACTGTTGAACATGATAGGTTTACAAGCGTCAAGACAAGGATTATTGCACATGCTCAACAGGTTGTTAGGTACGATCGTGAGAGAAGGAATTCTTTGAAACCAGAGACGATTAATCACATTTTAAATTTTATCCAGGAGAAGAAGGAAAATCTTTCAGGCATTATAGTCTCCGATTATGGCAAGGGGGTGGTCACTCATGAACTTATGGAAGGAGTTAAAAGGGTGATTTCGCATAGCAAAATCCCTTTAGCCGTGGACCCCAATGTTAAAAACTTTTCGCTATATAAAGATACAACCATCATCACACCTAACCATCATCAGGCAGGAGAGGTTGCAGGTCTGGAAATAGTGGATGAGGAAAGTCTTAGGAGAGTTGGGGAAAAATTATTGCACCATCAAAGATGCCAGGCCCTGTTGATTACCAGGGGAGAGGATGGGATGACACTCTTTGAGGAGGATGATAGGATAACACATATAAAGTCAATAGCGAGAAAGGTATATGATGTGACTGGTGCAGGAGACACAGTCATTGCTGCCTTTACACTCGGTATGGCCTCAGGTCTTGATATGAAATCTGCGGCCTATCTATCGAATCTGGCGGCAGGTATAGTGGTTGGCGAGGTAGGGACATCAACTGTAAGGATTGATAATCTCAAAGAATTAATTGTCTCTCATCTTTAGCAGTTAGCATTAGGAGATATTATTGAGAGAATAATATTGTTTACATTTTTCATTGTGCTTTATAACCTAAATAAGAATTGATTCATTAAACGTAGGGGCTTGATTCATCAAGCCCGTCCCATCCAGATGTGACGGGATCGGGAAAAGCGTGCCTGCCCTGGCGCGATAGCTTCGGAGAATTCTCAGGTTCTGGAAAGTCAGGTCTGAGCCAGGGTTCGATAAATCGAACCCCTACATTTTTTATATTTTGGCTCCAATAAATAAAATCAAAAATGTAAACTATTTTATGACCTGAGTAATAAGCAGTAAGCAGAAAAAAGTGACAAGAAACAAGTAACCAGCAACGGACATTGAGCACTCCTAAGGAAGCAAAAAAGGTAAAGTTAATAAGTAGTCTCTTTTCTTCAGAACAGGAATTGATAGAGAGGGTTATAAAGGAGATGGAGGGGTATTTTGGTTCTGTTGACTGGGTAAGCGAAAAACTTGTCTTTAATAGGACAAGATACTATGAAAAGGAGATGGGATGGCCTCTCTACAGGCGATTCATATCATTTTCCAAACTTATCTCTCCAGATTATATTGTAGATATAAAGTTGATGACCAATAAAGTTGAGAATGAGCATCTTGTTGACAAAAGAAGGAAGATTAACATTGACCCAGGCTATATATCTTTAGAAAGATTGGTTCTTGCAACTAATAAAAATTATATCCATAGGATTTATCTAAAAAAAGGAATATATGCAGACCTCACCCTCATCTTTTATGCTGGAACCTTTAAGCCCCTTGCATGGACATATCCTGATTATGCCAAGGAGAAGGTTATTGGTTATTTTAATATGTTGAGGGATAGATATTTAAAATATTTTACAGAAGAGGCAAAAGAGTAATATTATGCTTAAAAGCATGACCGGATATGGTAGAGCCGAATCCTTAAGAGGGCATCTTGAATTTATTACGGAAATAAGATCGGGAAATAGTCGGTACCGAGAAATTATTCTGAGGGTCTCGCAGAGCCTGCAACCATATGAGGACAGGATCAGGTCTATAGTTTCCTCAAGTTTAAAAAGGGGCAGAATCGAGATATCCATCCAGATAAAAGACAATAGCGATAAAGGCTTAAAGCTGGAACTAAACAGGCCATTAGTAAAGGCTTATGTTGATATTTTCAATGAACTAAATAACGAACTCGGGAGTAAGCAACCTATTGATCTATCCTTTTTCTCTCAACAAAAAGATATTATTATTGTCAAACAAGATAGTGTTGATCTTGAAGAGATATGGCCTGATTTAAAGGATGTTATAGATAAAGCCTTGCTCTCATTGGACACTATGAGAATAAATGAAGGTAAGGCCATAGAGAAAGATTTTTTAGAGAGATTAAACAGGATTAGAAGATATATTGATAAGATAACAGATAGAGCTAAAGTAACAGTTGAAGGATACAGAGATAAAATTAGGCAAAGGATTAATGAATTGGTCCAAGGTATTGAAATAAATGAGGATCGCTTGATACAAGAAGTAGCTTTTATGGCTGAGAGGTCTGATATCACAGAAGAACTTATACGGATAAAAAGTCACTTAAAACAGTTTAGAAGTTATATGAATAAGAATGACGCAATTGGACGTAGACTGGATTTTTTATTGCAAGAAATAAATAGAGAGGTTAATACAATTGCATCTAAGTCTGCGGATTCCATTATTTCACAAATTGCAGTAGAAATTAAAGCTGAATTGGAAAAGTTGAGAGAGCAGATTCAAAATTTGGAATAATTTATTTAATTTAATAGTATAGAAATTTCCTTTTTAAGTCTTTGTAGGGGCGGCATTTATGACGTCCCGCAAAGCGGGATTCGACCTGCCCGCCATCGCTACGCTTAGGCGTTGGCAGGCGGGTGAATCGAACCCCTACAGGTCCACACCGAAGGTGCGATATGTTCTTAAATATTGGGGAGAGGGGTAATGGATCCAAGTTTACTTAATATTGGCTTTGGGAATTTTCTTGTATCAAGAAGGGTTATAGCAATTATCTCGCCTTCTTCAGCACCAGCCAGACGACTTCGAGAAGAGGCAAGGGATGATAAAAGACTAATTGATGCAACACAAGGTAGAAGGACAAGATCAGTTATTATAACCGATAGCAATCATGTGATTCTGTCTGCTGTTCAATCTGAAACTATAGCCCAAAGATTTACTCCAAACGGTACAATGAGAGGGGAGGATTTGATAGAAGTCTGATCCCGATCAAAATTAAGGATTAATACTAATTAAAAATATGGAAGATCAAGGACAAGTTTTTGTAATCACTGCCCCATCAGGTACTGGAAAAACAACAATAATAAATATTGTAAGAAAAAATGTGAGGGAGATTGGTTATTCCATTTCTCATACCACTCGAAAGCCGAGAGAGGGTGAGGTCAATGGATTACACTATTTCTTTGTTGATAGAGCAGTTTTTGAAAAAATGATCGAGGAGCATGAATTTGTTGAATGGGCAACTGTCTATGATCAGCTATATGGCACTTCAATTTCAAGTATAAACAAGGAACTATACTCAGGTAAAGACCTCTTGATGGATCTTGATATACAAGGGGCTAAAGAGATAAAAATGCGATTTCCCGAGTCTATATCGATATTCATTCTCCCTCCATCAATGGAGATTCTTAAAGCGAGAGTGAAAAAAAGATCAACAAATGACAAAATAGATATAGAACTACGGATGAAAAAGGCAGTTGAGGAAATCCAAAGATGTCCAGATTATGACTTCATTATTGTCAATGATGATCTAAATCAAGCAGTAAGGGAAATTGAAGCAATTATTATTGCTCAGAGGGCCTTAAAAAAGAGGCGCTTTCCCTTAGTCAAAAAGTTATTTCCTATATAAAAAACATCCATAACTGCTAAGATATGGAATTGGCCCCTTCTGAGCATGGTAGATTATGCACCAGGTTGTTACTGGCATAAATGCAGTTAAGGAAAACCTCAGGAAAGATAAAGGTATAGTTGAACTTTTAATTGCCAGGGGGAGGAAGATTGAACGGCTGAGGGAAATTATGGATATGGCCAGAGAGAAAAGGATACCAGTTAGATTCAAAGATAGACTCTATTTGGATAATATATCCCCTGATTTTTCCCACCAGGGTGTAATAGCTATTTTAAGCAATTATAGCTACTTCCATTTAGAGGATCTGGTAAAGATTTCCCTTGATAGTAAAAAAAAAGGGTTTCTCCTTGTTGCTGATCATATTACTGACACCGGAAATCTTGGGTCTCTGATCAGAACCGCTGAATTTTTTGGGGTGCAAGGTCTTATTTTGCCAAAGGACAGGTCTGCTTCAATAACCGATACTGTTCACAAAAGATCAGCGGGTGGATCTGCCTATCTCCCCGTAGCAAGGGTTATTAATGTAGCAAGAACTCTTGAACAGTTAGCAGATAAAGGACTCTGGATAGTAGGGGCTGCAGGGGAAAGTAAAACAAATATTTATGAGTTTGACTGGAATAGGGATCTGGTTCTGGTATTAGGTAGTGAAGGTAAAGGATTAAGTAGGGTTGTCAGGGATCATTGTCATCATCTGGTTAGTATACCAAGATTTGGGCATCTCGATTCCCTCAATGTATCTGTAGCGGCAGGGATTATCCTCTCTGAAATAGTAAGGCAGAGGGGGAATTGAGAGGGAATTCTTTGAGACCGCCGCATTTAACAAGAGCACTTACAACCTCACAAACAGGTAACCCAACCACATTCGTATAAGAGCCATTGATATATTCGACCATGAAAGAGCCGATCCCTTGGATGGCATAACCACCTGCCTTACCAAAAGGTTCACCTGTTTTGATATAGGCCTCAATCTCACTTTCACTTATTTCCTTTATTTTTACCTTTGTTATAACTGCCTCGAGATGTGCTTGTTTGCCTCCTGGATAAAAAATACAGAATCCTGTAATAACCCTGTGATTTTTTCCACTCAGACAAAGAAGCATTTCATGGCATTCACGGGAATCTTCTGGCTTACCGAATATCCTCTTATTTATTACAACTATGGTATCAGCACCAAGTATCCAGCGTCCTTTATAAACATGCTTTACTGATTCAGCCTTAAGTTTCGCCATCTGGCAGGCAATGTCTGCCGGTTGCATCCCTTCATGATGGTTCTCTTCAATCATGCTTCCAGATGACTCAAAGGGGATTCCAATTTGTTTAAGAATAGCTTTTCGTCTCGCCGATATTGAGGCAAGTACAATAGGATTGTTTTTGCTAATAGGATAGTGGCTTATCACAATGTGCTCAACACTTTTAGCTATACCTTATTAACTGGGTGTAATTAAAACCATTAGTTTGATATGAATAAATTCGAATATCGAATATCGAAATTCGAAACAAACACTCATGCACATTCTGGGCACCACGAAGGATGAAAATTAATTCTATTTTCGGACCAAATTTAAAATTAAAATATAAAATTTTCAAAACTCCATCCTGAAAAGACTCATAAATTTCTTTTGTTTTGAATTTTGTGCTTTGGTCATTTGTATTTGTTTCGTGCTTCGGATTTCGGATTTAATTAAGCTTTACAATTTGTTTGAATCCGGCTTTTCCTGGTTAGGGAAAGGAATGCTAAATAATTGGCAAGTATTCTTGCTCGTCTGCATGGCTACTTCCTCAAAAGAGATCCCCCTTAGTTTTGCTACTTTTTGCGCTGTATGGATAACATGACATGGTTCATTTCTTTTTCCCCTATATGGTACAGGAGCAAGAAAGGGGGCATCTGTTTCCAGAAGCATTCTATTTAAGGGAACCCTAACAGCAACATCCTGAATCTGGCTCGCATTTTTGAATGTTACAGTGCCTGGAATAGAAATATAGTAACCCATTTCAATAAATGTTTTTGCCAAATTATAATCCCCAGAAAAACAATGTATCACCCCTTTGAATCCATTCCTGTTGAAGGACAACAGTATCTTCAGTATCTCTTCGTGGGCCTCCCTATCATGTATTACAACAGGTAGATCAAGAGATATTGCAATATCAAGCTGTTGTTTAAAGAGTTCTACTTGTTTTTGTCTGGATGAACGGTTGCGGAAAAAATCAAGCCCTGTTTCACCAATGGCAACAATTTTTTCTTGTGTTGCTATCAAGGGTATTTGCTTTAGATCGTTTTTATCAGTATTATCAGCATTGTGGGGATGAATACCTACAGAGGCAAAAATAGAGGAGTGGCTTTTGGCTAAATTAACTGCCCTAATTGAGCTCTTAATATCAATACCTACTGTTATTATCTGTTTCACATCAACAGACAATGCCCTATCAATAATCTGATCCCTATCTGAATCAAACTTCTCCATATCCAGGTGGGCATGAGAATCAATCAACATGACAATAAAATAAGGTATAAGTGTAAAGGTATAAGTGAGCTAAGCTTAAAATGATTTAATTTCTTAACCTTAGGCATATTAGGTACTTTTAAATTTAGTCACTTATATTCTTATTTGATCATGGCTATTTTTTCAAGTAAAAAATAAGCTTAAATATTGTGGAAAAAATCTAAAATATATGTTAAAAAACAGCGTTAAGACTTTTTAATTTAGAGGGTGAATATAATGGCACTTCCTAAAATAGACAACACAAAGGAAAAAATAAATGATGTTGAGACCCTACAGAAGGAGCTTCAATTCAGCAAAAAGCTTAATTTCATTACAAATAAGATCAATTCTTCCAGGGATATTGATGACATATTGATTAATTTGAGGGAAAGTATTCTTAATCTATTTGATGTGGACCGCTTAACCATCTATATAGTGGATGGGGCTAACAAGGAGATTGTTTCGAGATTTAAAACAGGCAAAGAGACAAACGAGATAAAGGTTCCTATTAATAATAAAAGTATTGCGGGTTATTGTGCTAGATCTGGAAAAATGGCAAACATTGTAAATGCCTATGATAATAACGAATTGAAACAGATAAATCCTGAATTGACATTTGACAGGAGCTGGGATGAAAAAACGGGATTTAGAACAAGGCAAGTTTTAGTTGCACCTATTAAGTTCAGCAAATATCTACTGGGTGTGATTCAGCTTATCAACAAGGTCAATGGCAAACACTTTACATTGGAAGACCAGAAGTCTGTTATCGAAATAGCTAAAGTCTTAGGAATTGCCTTCTACAACCACCAGAGGTTAAGACAACAGGGCAAACGGACAAAAACAAAATTCGATTATCTCATCGATAATAATATTATTAACAGCAAAGATTTGGACCAGGCGATGGTTGTGGCAAGAAAGACAAAGAGCAGTGTAGAGATTGTTCTTATGAATGACTATCATGTAAGCAAAGAAGATATAGGAAAATCTTTAAGTGCATTTTATAATACAAGATTTATCCCTTATGATGAAAGGATGGTCATTCCAGGGCAGCTACTTAAGGGTCTTAAGCCAACTTACTTGAAAAGAAATCTCTTTGTGCCAGTAGCCCAATCTAACTCAAAGATAGTGATAGCAATGGAAAATCCAAATTACTTACCAGGGCAAGACGCAGTAAAAGGGCTTATCCTTGGCAAGGAATTTGAGTTTTGTGTGTCTTTAAAGGAAGATATCATTAAGATGATTGAACATTTCTTTGATGTCAAGTCATCGGATCTCCTTGGTGGATCAGGGAGCATCGAAGATATCCTGGGGCAGTTAGAGAGCGGAGAGGAGGAAGGAGATGATGAACTTGAAAGAGTTAGCGAGGAAGATGGGGCTATAGTGCACTTAGTAAATAAGATGATTGTTGATGCATATAATAGGGGGGCCTCTGATATCCATATAGAGCCCAAGATGGGTAAGCAAGATGCCTTGATCAGGTTCAGGATTGATGGAGCTTGCCAGGTATACCAGGCTATACCCTATACATATAAGAATGCTATAGGTTCACGAATAAAGATCATGAGCTCTCTGGATATAGCGGAAAAACGTCTTCCCCAGGATGGCAAGATTCAATTCAAAAAATATGCACCATTGGATATTGAATTGAGGGTGGCTACAATCCCGACCACAGGAGGTAATGAAGATGTTGTTATGAGGATACTGACTGCCGGTGAACCTTTAGCCTTAGATAAGATGGGTATGAATGAGAGAGATTATAATGAATTTCTCGACATGATACAAAAGCCTTATGGTATTGTACTTGTGGTCGGTCCTACCGGAAGTGGTAAAACCACTACACTCCATTCAGCCTTGCATTATATAAATAAGCCGGAGACAAAGATATGGACCGCAGAGGACCCGGTGGAGATTACACAGGATGGTCTTCGACAGGTTCAGATGCTACCAAGGATAGGGCTTAATTTTGCATCGGCTATGAGGGCATTCTTGCGTGCGGATCCAGATGTAATCATGGTTGGAGAGATGCGGGATGAGGAGACAGTGTCTACGGGAATTGAGGCCTCTCTTACAGGTCATCTGGTTTTTTCAACCCTCCACACAAACAGTGCACCTGAGACAATCACACGATTGCTGGATATGGGAATGGATCCTTTCAATTTTGCCGATGCACTTTTAGGTATCCTCGCCCAGAGACTGGTAAGAACCTTGTGCAAGGATTGCAAAGAGACCTACCATCCCTCTAAGGAAGAGTTTGACTCTTTGGTCAGGGCTTATGATGGTGATTTCGATGCCCTGAAAATCTCCTACAACGATGATTTAGAGCTTTACAGGCCCAAAGGCTGTCAAAAATGTCAGAATACTGGATATAAGGGAAGAACAGCACTTGTTGAAATACTGGTTGGCACTACTAAAATGCAGTCCATGATTCAAACGAAGGCCAAGATGGAGGAGATCAGAGAACAAGCCATTGTTGATGGAATGACAACACTGATGCAAGATGGGGTCAGAAAGGTATTTCTTGGTCAAACCGATCTTAAACAGGTAAGGAAGGTTTGTATGTAAGATTTTAAGTGCCTAAAGTGAGCTAAAGTTATAAGTGCCTAAAGTTTAAAGCATTCACTGTTTCCAGATAGTAAACAGGCAACCAGTAACAAGTGACGAGTTAAGGGAAGTTTCCAGGATACATTAGGCCAGTAGTTTCCTCGATTTTCATCATTATATTCATATTCTGCAAGGCGTTGCCTGCCTGACCTTTAACTAAATTATCAATCAAGCTAATAACGATAAGCTTCCCTGTCCTTGAGTCTATATTAAGTGAAATATTACAGAAGTTGCTGCCCCTTACATCTGTAGTACTTAGAATCTCTCCATGGCTAAATACCCTGATAAATGGCTCGTTGCCATACATACTACTATAGGCATCTGTCAAGCTCTCCATATTTACATTCGAGACAATATTTGCATAAATAGTTGCGATAATCCCCCTGCTCAAAGGAACAACATGAGGAGTAAATGTAATCTTGATCTCTTTACCGCTTAATAGGCTCAATTCTCTCTCGATTTCATATACGTGTTGATGACCAGTTACCTTGTAAGCATTCATAGCCTCATATCTGGCCGGGAAATGAAACGTCGGTGATGGAGTTTTTCCGGCACCAGAGACACCACTTTTTGCATCAAAGATTATATCTTTACTGTCAATCAGGCCGGATTTAAGAGCAGGTGAGAACCCAAGAATACAGCTTACCGCAAAACACCCCGGGTTTCCGACCAGATCTGATTTGGCTATTTCCTCCCTATGTAGCTCCGGCAGGCCATAGACAGCGGAGGGGAGAACATCCGGATCAGCATGTTCCTTTGTCTTTCCAATTCTTGCAGCGTAAGAGGCATAACTATCTTTATCATTAAATCGGAAGTCCCCACTATAATCAATTACCTTAACGCCCTTATTTAACCATCTCCTCGCACCTTTTTGACTGACCCCATCAGGAGTGGCATAAAAGACAATATCAAAGTCATCAGGGCAATCAGGGTCAGCCGGATCAAAAACTGGCAGATCACAGAATCCTTTTAGGTGAGGATAAATCGCACTTATAGGCTTATTAATATCTTGCTTTGCCATGAGAGCACCGATGGTAACAGAGGGATGATTTATCAATAGCTCGATTAAACCAACCCCGCCATAACCCGTTGCCCCAATGAGGCCAACTCTTATCTTTTTCATATCTACTCAAAAAGTTGTTTGATAATTCGGTACAAATCTTGCGCTAAAAAGTTACAATTTGATCTTGTCCCCATTGCCTATAACCTAAGAAAGATGGTTTCCTATCTGAGAACAAGGAGAAATTGTGTATTTAGTATAATAAATCCCATTAAATATCAACCAGTAACAGACTTTTCTTTTAGGCACCCTGAAGCCAATTGCGTATAACGTTCCGAGCGTATCTGAAGTCCTGCAAGCAGGATTTGGGCGGAGGTGCGAAGCACAGAAGCCAGATACGCTCTGTTATACGCAGTTAAGAGCCCCATTAGTTTATTTTGTGAATAATTTTATAGTATTTTAATATAAAAAAGGCGCCCATTAATGCTATTTTCAATTGCCCCTCATTCAATTGTTTTTTTGGCTCGCCACGATGAACAATATCGTTTCTATTCTTTACGAGAATTTTTAATCCTTCAAAAATTTTTGAATTAGGTATGGGGAAATTCATAATCTTTCCTAATAAAGGCAAAAGTGTAAATAATTGGGAAGAGAACGTGGTTTTATCTTCGAGGAATGTTTTAATCCTATCATCAGATAGATTACTTGATTTTAATAATCCCTCGAAGAATTTATATTGTAATATCTCTATTGCTGTCTGAGCTGAAATAACCATATACCTATAATTTTTCTCATAAAATCTTTGAAAAGCATCTAATAAAAGCATAACCGATAAATCATTATTTACTTCTTTAGGGGCAAACCAATAAAATATCTGAACTTGGGTTTCATTTGCATTCTCCCTTAATGAATGAGGGATAAGCCTAATGTTTGTCGGTATGATATGTGTAAGAGGGGTATTGGAATGCATTTGAATTGGAAAAAGCCCACCACTATCCGGTGTATAATTAATATACAGCAATTTCCCTTCACCTATTTCCTTTGACAAATCTAAGTTATATATTTCATTTGGTCTTAATACTATCTTAACCATTTTGCCGTGACAGCCTAATAAACTATAATGCCAGCCAAATGAAACAAGTATCGAATCAAATTGTCCTTTTAATGTATCCCAAAGATCAATTCCTCGTTTGCAATTAGGACAAATAACCTTATTTGAACGAAAAAAGGATTCAAATGAAACGTCGCTAATTTCAAGAGTAGATACCCACGGGCTTACGCCCGTGGCACTTAAACCTTAAATTTGAAGGTCAGTTGTCCTTTATCAATTTTTTCTTGAAATTCTACGTATCTTTTGATCACCTCTTCATCAATACCTACTGTGGAGGAGAAAAATCCTGGAGACCAGAATTCGTTACGCCAATATATCTTTTTTACCCATTCAAACTTTTTTCGTATTTCTCGGCTTGTATTAGCTTTAATTTTTCCTACGATTCCAGAAACAGAATATCTCGGAGGTATGATTATAATTAGATGCACATGATCTATCTGAATGCTGTATTTCTCAATCTCAACGTCTGGGTGATAATCCTGAACCTCAAATAAATGTTTTTCTATGAAACTTTTTAATTCTCCCTTTAATATCTTTTTTCGATATTTGGGAATCCAAACAATAT
>JAUWZV010000070.1 GCA_030615105.1 Desulfobacteraceae bacterium | reverse complement strand
AGGTTAAACAATCCCAAACAATACAACTCTTACACCACAGAGATGGTCAAGGGCGTGATCGCCGGTTTTGAAAACGCCTCATTGGACAGAAGTGTTATTGCTGTCGTCTTTACTGGCACTGGCCCTTACTCATTTTGCACTGGAGGCAATACAGCAGAATACAGTGAATTCTACAGCTTGAGACCGGATGAATACGGCCAGTACATGGAGCTATTTAATCATATGGTGGATTCCATCCTCGCATGCAAAAAACCAGTCATTTGTAGGGTGAACGGTATGCGAGTCGCAGGTGGCCAGGAAATCGGAATGGCCTGCGATCTTGCCATTGCCTCTGATCTGGCCATTTTTGGACAGGCTGGGCCCAGGCACGGTTCTGCCCCGGACGGCGGCTCATCTGACTTTCTCCCCTGGTTTCTCGGCATGGAGGATGCCATGTGGAACTGTGTATCCTGCGAGATGTGGTCTGCCTATAAGATGAAGATGAAAACGCTAATAACCAAATGCGTACCGGTCTTGAAGGTGGATGGTAAGTGGGTCCGAAACCCCATGATCATCACCGACAAATACGTTGAGGACGGAGAAATCGTCTATGGCGAGTTCAAGGCAGGGGCAGAGGGCAAAGAGGCAAGAGCTTTCGTAAAGGAGAATCAACCCAATGCGGACTTTGAACTGCTGGACAAAGAAGTTGATAAGATTATGTGGACCTTTGCCAATCTTTTCCCTGCATGTCTGATCAAGTCCATTGACAGTGTCCGAGCTAAAAAGAAGTTCTTCTGGGATTACTCCAAGAACTACAACAGGCACTGGTTGGCTGCTAATATGAGCGGTGAGGCCTTCTTAGGCTTTGGGGCCTTCAACACCAAGAGGATCACGGGTAAAGATACCATCGACTTTATCAAATTCCGCCAGAACATCGCTGATATGAAAATATGGGATATGGATATGTTCGCGGAAGTGCTTGGAAAGCCCCAAGAATAAGTAAAAAATAAATAGCGAAAATGGGAAGGGAAAAATCCAGAAGGCAACTTCTGGATTTTTTCTATCAACAATCGGCAGAGGACCCCGGGCGTAAGCCCGGGGGTGAATGCCTTAATGAGCACGACCTTGATGTCTTTTCTTACGTTCCAAGGCTCCCGGCCTGGTCTTTTCAACGACTTATCTGCGGGGGAGTTTTGCCCCCTCCGCATTCCCCCGACAAGTCGGGGGCTGCGGTTTCCCCCGCTGATAAGTCGTGAAAAGGACGGCGGCCTCTCACCAGTCACTCAGAAAAAACATCAAGGCCTGCCCTTGTCTCCAAGTGCCACGGGCGTAAGCCCGTGGGTATATACTTGAATAGAGAGTTGATCTCTCTTGTTATTTTGGTTATAAGGAAAATTATCTTTCTCGATAATTAATTTAGAAAGGAAAAAATGATGAAACATATTAATGCCCAAATTGATGGTGGACTCGGCACGATTACCTTGAATAGGCCTCCTGTGAATGTTCTCAATATTGAAATGATGAATGAAATAAATGAGATACTCAAGGACTGGATAGGAAATAAGGATCTCAAGGTAGCTCTCTTTAATGCAAATGGCAAGTGTTTCTCGGCCGGTGTGGATGTGGGAGAACATATGGGTGATCTGGTACTAAAGATGATCGAGAGCTTCCATGGTATGTTTCGATTAATGGACAGATTAGGTGCAGTGACGATATCTTCTGTTTATGGGTCCTGCTTAGGAGGTGGGTGTGAACTGGCGATCTTCTGTGACCTGGTAATTGCTGACGATACAGCCAAATTCGGTCAACCGGAGATACAGGTGGGAGTGATGCCGCCAATTGCTGCCCAGATTATGCCCCGCATTATTGGGCGAAAGGCCGCTATGGATTTGATACTCAGTGGAAGAATAATCTCGGCTGAAGAGGCTCGGCAGATGGGGTTAGTAAACAAAGTGGTAGCACAGGGGGAATTGGAATCGGCCACCACTGAGTTCCTGAAACCCTACCTTAAACTGAGCGCGGAGGTTTTAAGAAAAACCAAGAAGGCAATCATGGCTGGTTTGATGGACGACTTTGAGCCATCTCTCAAGATCATTGAAGATATATACCTAAACGAACTAATGAAGACCGAAGATGCCCATGAGGGCCTGAAGGCCTTTTTGGAGAAGAGAAAACCTGAGTGGAAGAATTGTTAGCCAAAGTGAGCTAAATTAAATAGATGAAACTTGAAACTCGAAACTGTAATTGCTCAATATCCTGTGGACTTATTGTATGTTATAAAACCTGAACCAATCGTTCGACCTGGAGGCTCTCGACAGGCATACAAATGTAGGGTGGTCCGCCAAAGTTCGGTGGCGGGCCACCTGTTTAAGGTCGGGCCTGCCCGCCATCGCTCTCGCTCAGGCGAGGCGGGCGGGTATAAAACCCCTGTTCCAGACCTGGTATTGAAAGCTGGGTATTTGTTATTGTGTACTGAGAAAGAATGATATAGATATATAATACCCAGAATTGTCGCGCCAGGGCGGGCCGACCCTACATTTTCCACGCTTTATTGAGCATGTTCTCGAAACTTGTAACTAATATCAAGTATCTAGCAGCCCATGAAGAAATTTATTTTTTTTCTCCTTATCATTGTATGTATTGTTGGTTGTGCTGTTAGCAAAAGGCAGATAAAGGTTTGCAAATATAAAAAACCGGCTATAGTATTGCCAGAAAAAATCAAACCCTATTCGGTAAATGGGGTATCATATTACCCTCTTCCTAGTTGGGAAGGGTTTGTTCAGGAAGGTGTAGCTTCCTGGTATGGGAAGGAATTTCATGGGAAGAAAGCGGCTAGTGGCGAGATTTACAATATGTATGATAAGACTGCTGCCCATAAAACATTGCCTTTTGGAACATATGTAAAGGTGGAAAATCTATCTAACCTAAGGGAGGCTATAGTCAGGATTAACGACAGGGGTCCTTTTGTTAAAGGAAGGATTATTGACCTGTCTTATGGCGCTGCAAGGGGGATAGGATTGGTTGGTCCTGGGGTGGCAAGGGTACGTGTGGTTGCCTTATCAAAGGAGGTTGGCAAGATCAAGTCTGGTAATAAGTATAGGCCCCTTGTTGAGGCAAAAGATTTTAAGAAGGGGAAATTTACTATACAGGTTGGCGCTTTTGAGGATGAAGACAATGCCAAAAGGTTGGCAGAACGTCTCAAGGTTATCTTTGATCATGTTACTATAACAACTTATATACCATATAAAGCAAAAACCCTTTATAGGGTTAGGGTTTCTCTTTCTAAAGATTTAGCTGAGGCAAGTCAGATAGTCAAGAAATTGGAATATCTCGGATTTTCAGAGAACTTTATCGTGGCGCTTTAGCCCTAACGTTATGATTGATTTTTCTCCGGAGAACACCAGAGGTCCTAAAAGCGACAACTCTCCTCGCTCTTAACTGTAGGTCTTTTTTGGTTTGAGGGTTTCTCCCCCTTCGAGCAGCTTTATCTTTGACAACGAACTTTCCAAAGCCGCTTATAAGGAGATTATCTCCTTTTCCAAGGGACTGCTTTATAATTTCTAACACGTTCTCTACAACCCTTCTCGCTTGGTTTTTGCTCAGACCCACTTGATTGTAAATACTATCTATAATCTTTTCTTTAGTTAGGGCCATGTGTCATTCCTCCTTAGTTATCCGGTTTACCCTGTTAGAATACCCCATGTGGAAGCCCAAGAATATTATCCTAAATAGTATTCCCCTTTTTCACATGGTGTATAATGTCCCGTGTAAAATCTAACAGGGTTTATTATTGATGCATTCGTAAAAAGTCATAGGCCGAGGGCATTGCGAGGGCTTTAGCCCGAAGCAATCTAATAAATACAAGAACTTATGGAATATGAGATTGCTTCGCTCCGCTCGCAATGACATGCTTTTTGACTTTTTACGAGACTATCATTATTAGTAACCAAACTTTTCTTTTAGCCTCTGACAGACGATATCAGGGACAAGACCCTTAATATCTCCCCCTAAGCTTGCCGCCTCTTTTATTATAGTAGAACTGGTATATAACCATTTGTAGTCTGTCATCATGAAGATTGTTTGAATATTTTTGTTTAACTTCCTGTTCATTAATGACATCTGAAATTCATATTCAAAGTCTGAGAGGGCCCTCATTCCTCTTAAAATTATATTGGTTTTTTGGTTCACCACATAATCAACAAGCAGGCCACTAAAGGAGTCGATGAAAACCCTATCATCGTCTTTAATTGATTCCCGTATCGTCGCAATCCTCTCATCCAATGTAAAAAGGGGCTTTTTTATAGGATTGGAGGCAACAGCGATGGTAATAGAATCAAACATGGTAAGCGCCCTTCTTAAAATACTGAGATGACCGTTGGTTATGGGATCAAAGGAGCCGGGATAAATGACCATTTTCCCCATCTTATCTTTCCTCATGATTAGAGTAAAGACCTATCAATGTTGATCCATAAGACCTTGTTGGTTTAAGCTGAAGGTTACGAACCTTAGAAGGTAATGGATCGTTGGCTTCTATGGATGATTCTACAACTACTATGCTGTTTTTAGCCAATAGATCACACTCTATTAGTTTATAAATTGTGGGTTTAACATATCCCTTTCCATAGGGAGGATCAATAAAGACCAGATTGAATTGACCGCACCCCAGATCCTGGATATGTGCCAGACCATTCGGTAACTCCTCTCTTATAATCATTGAAAGCGCATTATACTCACAAATAGTAAGGTTTTTTTTGATTATAGCAAGGGCCCTACTTGATTTATCGACAAAGACAGCCTTTTTGGCTCCCCTGCTAAGGGATTCGATTCCTAAACTTCCCGTGCCAGCAAATAGATCCAGTATAGCAAGCCCAGTCATTGTCTGACCCAGGATGTTGAAGATAGAACTCCTAACCATATCTGAGGTAGGCCGGATATAAGGTCCTTTAATTTTTACCAGCCGGCGGCCCTTTACCATACCCCCAGTTATTCTCATGATGGTTTTACAGAATAATAACTTCCCCCAGCCTTGGAGAAGGTTTTACGGACAACTGGCAACTATCAGCAGTAACTATCGGAATTTTCATAATTCGTTTTTTAACCCCTTTTCTCTTTTCTCAGGATAGGAATCGATCATCGAGGGAGTTGTCTTTGCAGATCTACGTGTGAGATGATAGAGTGTTATTGCAGGACCTGAAATAACATACATGGTAGAGAAAAAAAACAACATCAAGACTGGTTTATAAGCCACAACAATAAAGAGAAGGATGGTGGCTACGAGGATATTGAAGGGTTTTCGTTTGAAAAGCTCAAGCTCTTTAAAACTAAGATAATCGATTGTGCTAACCATAAGAAATGAAAGGGGATAAATGGTACATATAATAATGAGATATCTGTTTTCAGTAAGGCCACCAAAAGAATTGATAAAGAGCACGAGGGTGGCTATAAAGATAGCTGCTCCAGGGATTGGTAATCCCTTAAAATGGCGAGATTCGAGATTGCTTTTTTGAATATTGAACCTGGCAAGCCTCAATGCACCGCAGATAATATACAAAAAGACGGCTAACCAACCAAGTCTTCCAAATGGTTTTAGGGACCACTCAAAGGCCAGTAGACCAGGAGCAACACCAAAGGCAACCAGATCTGATAGAGAATCATATTCGGCACCGAATTTACTGGTTGTATTGGTAAACCGGGCAATTTTTCCATCCAATCCGTCGAATATAGCCGAGATAAGGATGGCAATAGCTGCAGGGTCATATCTGCCTTGGATAGCAGCAATAATGGCATAGAATCCACAAAATAGGCTGCAGGAGGTAAATAGATTAGGAAGGATGAATATTCCTTTTTTATTCCTCTTTTTAGATCTATTTCTTGCTTTCATTTTAACTAAGAAATCCAATAACTGTTTGGCCAGCTTTAACTTTCCATCCCTTTTTAACCGTGATGGTGCTATCAGGTGGAAGATAGACCTCAAGCCGTGAGCCAAGCCTGATGAGGCCAAATCTCTGACCAGTTTCTACATAATCTCCTTTCTTTATCCAACAGGCAATCCTTCTGGCAATGAGGCCGGCGATCTGAACAAAGACAATCTTTTTCCTATTATCAGTTTCTAAGGTTATAATATTATGCTCATTGTAGAGAGAGGCCTTATCCTTATTTGCTGAAAAGAATTTGCCCGGGTGATAGGATAGTTGAGCAATATTACCTCTTATGGGGATCCTGTTAATATGGGAGTTAAAAATAGACATGAAGATACTTATCTTTATCGCCTTATCTTTAAAGTGATTATCTCCATGATTTAGTTTCTCTATTGATAGTACCTTTCCGTCTGCTGGCGTAAGAACCATCTTTTCCTTATTTACCTGGTTTCTCTCCGGGTCTCGAAAAAAATAGATAGTAAGCAAGGTTAACACTGCCATAGGAATGGCCAAGAACTTCCAGTTAATAATGAAAAGCATAGATGTCAATCCTATTCCCGTAATTATAAAAGGAATTCCTTCCCAGGCGACTGGTAGCCTATTATGTATCCTTTTTTGGTCCAATCTTAGTCCTTGTAAACCCTGTTAGAAGGTTTGGACAGGGCTTTGAATTACGCTCTCAAACTTGTTGGTTTTTGACCCCATTAGATAAACCAGAGCCTCCCCTTGCAATTTTTATTATATAAGTGAAGATACGTTTTGTGCTGTAAACCTATCAAATTATCTAACAGGGTGAACCTTACCAAGAATGGCAATGCTTCCTTTCTGACAGGGTAAAATTCGATTTTATCTTTTTTCGTTTCGTTTAGTATAAATTTAGGCATTTGTCAATATGACATTTAAAAAGTGCCTAAAGTTAATAAGTGCCTAAAGTGCCTAAAGTTAACAAATAAACTTCTAACCTAACCTTTAACTCTTAACATTAGCTCACCTTCTTTGGTAAGCGTATATCTGCTTCTCTAAGATAGATTGGAACAAGTTCGCTTAAGCTATCTGAGTGCCCCTTTTTTAGTCTTTCTAACCCAATAGTACCTACGGATGAGGCCTTAAGATTCCAGAGATTTGCAGGTGCTAACTTTTTCCCCCCCTGTTTTAAGATCGGGCCCTGATTAGGAAGGTCATTTCCTATAAAGATTGTATTGTTTCCCGTTATGGAGCTAAGGTCGCTAATTCTTAAACATGTGTCTTCTTTAAGCCTCGATAAGTGGCCATCAGAACTCCATCGGAAAAGGGCGGTAAACACCTCTCCTTTTCGTGAAGTCACAAGAGGGCAGATATCTTTATCTGAATAAGGAAGCTGATTGGCCATAGCTATTAGGGTGGGAACGCCGATTATTGGTATATCAAGACATTGAGAGAGACCTTTAGCAACAGCCAGACCTATTCTAATACCGGTAAAGCTCCCTGGTCCTAATGCAATTGTTAAGCCATCCAGTTTTTGAGGCCTTAAGTCCACCTTTTTGAGCAAGTCATCAATGGACGGCATAAGATCTCTAAAGTGACTTGACCCGGAAGGAAGGATATATTCACCTAAAAGAATTTCATCCTTCATTACTGCCAGGCTGTACTGGCTGGTTGAGGTATTTATCGAAAGGATATTCAATTGTCGATTTTCGATTGCTTCCGAGTCCCGCCCCGTCCCGATGGGATCGCCCCGTCCCGATACCGGTACGGGATCAGGAGGATCACTTCGGGAAAATCTGGGACTATTTTCTATTGAAAATTTTCAATCTTCACTTACTTGGTGATTATTCTTAAAAGATCATTGTAAAAGACGATGACCATTAATAGGATAAGAAGGAAAAAACCTATTTTCTGGGCCATCTCCCTTTTTTTAATACTTATTGGTTTCCTTATTACAATCTCTATCAAACAGAAAAGGATCATGCCGCCATCCAGAACTGGTACTGGAAGAAGATTTAAGATGGCGAGATTGATACTTATAACAGCCATAAAGGGGAAAAGGTAACCTAAATTTTCCCTTGCTATATCCCCTGCTAATTGTCCGATCATGATAGGTCCACCAACTGTCTTAAGAGGAACAACACCTTGAAATAGCTTTACAATTACCAAGACTGTTAAGGATGTCACTTCCCAGGTCTTTTTCCCTGCCTCCTTGATTGCCTGTAAAGGAGTTAATTTTAATTTCTTTATATTTCCACTATTCACAATTCCTATTAATGCTGATTTAATCTCTTCGCCAAAGATGTTTTTAACAATCTCCTCTTCTGGAAAAACAATTGTCGATATCCTTTTATCACCCCTTATGATTACCATGTTTAGCCCAGTTTCAGGATTTTTTTCTACGAATTTTTTTATATCATGCCATTTCTCGATTTTTTTACCATTAATATATTCGATAATATCACCTTTTAGTATTCCAGCTTTAAAGGCAGGGGAATTGGACCTTACTTGGCCAACTTCGGCATCCAGGGCAGGGTAACCTGCCATGAAGTAAATGACACAAAAAAGAAGGAAGGCCAAGAGAAAATTAAAGATAGGGCCAGCGGCTGCAATAGCAATCCTGTTTAGTACATGCTGACCGGAAAAAGATCTATGGGTCTCTTCTACGATTATTTCTTCATCATCGTTTTCACCAAACATTTTAACGTAGCCGCCAAGAGGAAAGGCTGAGATAACATATTCGGTTTCTCCTATCTTTTTCCCTATCATCTTAGGGCCAAAGCCAAGGGAAAATTTAAGGACCTTAACATTGAATAATTTGGCCAAGATAAAGTGCCCCAACTCATGGCAGAAGATCAAGACACCAAGGACAATGATAAATGGAATTATATAATAAAGAATAGTACTCATAATTTGAAGTTAACTCCGTTTTGCTTCGTCCACCTGCGTGTAATATTTCACAATTATTGTAACGTTTATGGGTTAGGGTTACGAGGCCCGTTTCGTTTTTCGGTAACGTCTATCGTTTTTTTAAATTTTATCCATGAGTTACCTAATTTATAAAGCTGCCTTCCAGACTTATCGTATAAATCAATTAGTTCATCACATCGTTTTATACTTACATAAGTAGGATAAATATCTCTGCATTGACTTAAACTGACAACCATTTCATTGCATTCGCCCATAGCATCATCGATATATTTTTGAAAACCCGCCTTATTGATGGCGTTTAGCATAACCTTCGGCTATTAATCTTGGTATTGCTTTACATGCTCGGCTTAATTGATCTTTTAGATCGTATTTTTCAGTATCAGGCAACTTAGGGGCAATTTCTTTCATAACAACTAACATGGTCCTATATGTATTCTCATATACTTCCAAGTCTCTGAAACTTGTGATTCTCTTTTTTTCTTCCGTTCACCTAACCGTTACCTTTATACGTTTTTCGGTAATGGTTACAATGTCCTTTTCGTCCTTCGGTAACGTCATTCATCTTTTTTCTTTCACGTTACCTTAACCGTTAACCGATACGGGCTTCGTTACCCTAACCGTTACCGAAATACTGAAGAAACACTGGAGCGAAATAAAGATTCTGACATGTTTAGTTTCCAACCATCTTTTCCAGAATTTTCTTTGCCCTGGATTGAGCCCATTGATTTGCCTCGATAGCTTGATCAATGCTATTTATGGGAAAGACTTCGTGTTTCTCCATAGTTTTTTCAATAACTTGGGGGATCTGCAAGAAACCTATCTTTCCTTCCAAAAAGGCATTAACAGCTATTTCATTGGCCCCGTTTAATATAGCTGGCATACTTTCCCCTATTTTACCTGCATCAAGGGCTAAGTCCAGACATCTGAACCTCTTTTTATCAGGTTTTCCAAAACTCAATTTTCCAATATCTAACAGATCTAATGGTGGCAATTCCCCCTTAAGATGTCTGGGGTAAGACAGGGCATAAGATATTGGTATTCTCATGTCCGTGGGGGCCAGTTGTGCAATAATGGAGCCATCCATATACTCAACCATTGAATGGATAATGCTTTGCGGATGGAGAAGAATATCTATTTGATCCATCTCTACATCAAAAAGCCATTTTGCCTCGATTGCCTCCATCCCCTTATTCATCATAGTTGCTGAATCTATAGTTATTTTCCGACCCATACTCCAATTTGGGTGTTTTAATGCCTCTTCAGGAGTAACCTTGGATAAGCTTTCTATAGAGAGATCCATGAATGGTCCACCAGATCCTGTCAGGATGATCCTTTTCAGGTCTTCTCTACTGTGTCCTTGGATAGATTGCTGTATTGCGCTGTGTTCGCTGTCAATAGGGAATATGTTTATACCCATCTTTCTTGATTCGCTCATCAACAAAGATCCTGCTATTACCAATGTCTCTTTATTGGCCAAGGCAACATCCTTGCCTGCAGTTATGGCTGAAAATGTTGGAAGTAAACCAGAGGACCCGGTCATTGCTGCTATAGCCATATTTACATCTGAAAGGGTCGCTATCTTTATATAACCTTCCGTTCCATATAAAATCTCCGTGTTTGAAGTATTGTTTAGCCTACTTTTCAGCTCATTGGCAAGATCAGAATTAATAACTGCTGCAAAACGTGGTTTAAATTCCTTTATCTGAGTTAAAAGGAGATCAATGTTTTTTCCTGCACCAAGTGCTACGATTCGGTATCTCTCTTGGTTATCCTTGATAACCCTGAGCGAATTAATTCCTATATAGCCAGTAGAGCCAAGTAGGCATATATTTTTCAAGGCAAAGAAGCTCCCTCTATATCTAAATTAGGTGAACTCAGTTTAAGTACGAGTGATAAATCCTAAATTCAAATGTTCTAAACCGTGAACTTGGTAATGTTTTGTATTTTGAATTTTATTTCCGAATTCCGAGTTTCGCCCCGTCCCGATGGGATCGCCCCGTCCCGGTTCCGGTACGGGATCGGGAGGAGCACTTCGGGAGAATACGGAACTCGGAAGCATTTGAGATTGCCCGCCCTGGCGCTAAGTGCTCGAATCAGCCTTCTAAATCTATAGGGCGCTGAATGTTCAAATCAGCCTCTTAAGTCTATAAGCCAGCCTGCCCGCCATCCCTGCCCGACATCCGGCAGGCGGGTGGCAGGCGGGTCTGGGCCAGGGTTTAGTTTATAGTTTAGTATTTAGAATTTTACCTTTTATGTCATCTTATTTATGATGTCCACTATAGTTTTGGTCTTACTACATTTGCTGATAGCTTAGATATATGTATAGAACAGGGATTGCAAAAAGTAGACTGTCTATTCTGTCTAATATCCCACCATGTCCTGGTAAAATTTTACCACTATCCTTTATATTTGACATTCTTTTTAGCATAGATTCTGCTAAGTCGCCAACCTGTCCGCTGGTCCCTATTGCTATACCTAATACCATAATAGTAATAACAGATAAAGATGGAAAGAAAAAGTAACCAAAGAAACCTGCACAAGCTAAATTTGTTATCAGACCTCCTACGGTACCTTCCCAGGTTTTTCCAGGACTTATCTGGGTTAGTTTATGTTTTCCAAAAAGTTTTCCAAAATAGAAGGAACCAGTGTCGCCAGCAAAGATAACAGCCAAGATGAAAAAGACCCACATCTGGCCCCGGGGAGGCATTGCAATTATCGCAAGAAAGGCCAGAGGCAAACAGATATAAAAAGGCCCCATAATAAGCTTGCCGATATCAACTATTTTGGGATGACTTTTCGGATAGCTGAATATAAAGAAAGCTAATGGGAAAATAACAAAAAAGGGAAATATTGCTGTATAGAATGGGCCCTTACATATGATAGAGAAAAAAAGCAAGGCGGTTAAGAAATAATTAAAAAAGACAATCTTTTCCGCTCCTTTAAGTCTTATCAGTGCATAAAATTCATTCAAACTTACTATCCCCACAAACAGGATTAGAATGGTAAAGACCCAGGCAGGGGCAAAATAAATGATTCCAAATAAAAAAGGTATGGCGATAAAGGCTGTTATTACCCTCTTTATATGTATTGTCATTTATTCTGTCCTTTTTTTACGGGGGATTATCTATTCTCCAGTGGACCCGAAACGTCTTTCACGTTTCTGGTAATCGAGAAGGGCTTCCAGGTATCGTTCCCTGTGGAAATCTGGCCATAGGGTAGGGGTAGTGAAGATCTCTGTATAGGCTATCTGCCACAGAAGAAAGTTACTTATCCTATACTCCCCACTTGTTCTTATAAGCAAATCCGGATCCGGGATGTCAGATGTATAAAGATATTTAGATAAACGCTCTTCTGTAATCTGTTTAACATTTAATGTACCTTTTTCAATGTCTTTGAGCATATTTTTTACTGCTCCGACAATTTCCTGTCTTCCCCCGTAACTCAAGGCAAGGGTTAGGGTCATCTCTTTATTGTGTGCAGTTTTTTCAATTGTTTGCCAAAGGGTTCTTTGAACCGCTTGTGGAAGTTTTTCTGTTTGTCCAATACATGCCAGCCTAATCCCATTATCGAGCATTTCCTTTAGTTCACCCTTAAGATAGCGGTTTAGGAGATCCATCAAGGCCTTTACCTCATATTTGGGCCTTTTCCAGTTTTCTTCACTAAAGGCATAAAGAGTAAGCCATTTTATACCTAATTCCCTGCTAGTTCTGACAACATCCCTTACAGATTCTATACCTTTTCGATGGCCGATAATCCTGGTAAGGCCTCTTTTTTTTGCCCATCGCCCGCTACCATCCATTATAATAGCGACATGCCGGGGTAATTTTTGTGGGTTTAATTGTTCCATTTGAAAGGATTCATTAAGTAGCTTATTGAGTTTTTTGTGTTCTTTGGGTTTGTTATGTTCACAATGGACAACCGGAAGTCAGCTGTCCGTTGCAAAAGACAACAGACAACAAACATTATTCTTAGATTTAAAATGTGAGAGGTTAAT
>JAUWZV010000006.1 GCA_030615105.1 Desulfobacteraceae bacterium | reverse complement strand
GGGCTGGCAATAGAGGTAGGTTCTGGAACAATTCCCAAAGGTTCTTATGCAATATCCTTATAACATGTGATCCTCATTTTTTCAGAAATTGAATTGATTGAATTTATTCAAGCAAAGTAGATAATAAAGAACTCCCTTTTTATGGTAAGAGCTATAGGGAATGGACAGTTGTGTGTCAAGTATAAATCAGGCAGATGGCGGTACGGGGTTAGCGTAATCTTTCCTGATATGTCTCCTGAATTGCTTTAACCAGATTTGTGAGGGTTCTGTTAACTGGGGTAGGTATCCCTAATTTATATCCCTCTCTTACTATCGCCCCATTTATCATCTCCACCTCTGTTATTCTCTCCTTAAGCACATCCTGGAGCATGGAGGCCACATTTTCTTTAGTTGCCTCACAGACTTTTATTGCCTTGCTTAATGGCTCTTTGTATGGAAGATTTATCCCTTTTGCCTCTGCTACAGTAACTGCCTCCCTAACTGCCTCCTCCATAATCTTTCTTGTTCCATTAGTAATGGGGATTCTACCATTTTTGAGCCTTGTTATAGCTGTCAGGGCATTTATGCCTACATTGATGATAAGTTTTCCCCAGATGAGGTCTTCTACATTATCTGTTAGGTGTGTCTTGAAACCGGCTTTGTTCATAATATAGGCAAGTTTTTGAGCAGGACCTTCTTCCTTTCCCTTTGGGCCAATTATAGTTTCCCCCTCTCCAGCATGCCTAATACTTCCCTCTCCCAATAGGGTAGAGCCCTGGGAAGTTACTCCACCCAGAATTTTTTCATTCCCAAAGATCTTTGCCAATGTTTCTATATTTCCAAGACCATTTTGAAGGGTGAATACTATTGTATCTGGTCCAATAGAAGAGGAAACACTTTCTCCAGCCTCCCTTGTATCGTTGGATTTAACGCAGATAGAGACAAAATCTGGGCTAAAGGGAACATTTCCAGCCATGGTTGGGATATGAACCTTATATTTTCCTGACACCCCATTTACACTAACCCCCTGTTCGTTAATCCGCCTTGCCCTTTTTTTATTGTGATCCAGCAAGGTAACATCATAACCGACAGTCTTTAACCTTGCAGCAAAAAGACATCCCATTGCTCCTGGTCCGACTACAAGGAAGTTCATATTTTTTCCACCTCCTCCTTGCTCATTTTAAATATATGTTCATCACCAGGGAATATACCTTCTTCTACCTCCCTTTTGTAATCTTTCAAGGCATCAATTATCATTGGCCCTAATTTGATATACTGCTTTACGAATTTTGGGGTAAAGCGTTCAAAAAGGCCGACAGTGTCATGATAGACAAGTACCTGACCATCGCAATCCTTGCCGGCACCAATCCCTATTGTAGGTATGCTAAGTTCCTTAGTAATCCTTAAAGCCAATATGTCCGGGATGCATTCCATAACAATCATAAATGCACCTGCCTTTTCCAAATCTTTAGCGGAGTTGATTAAATTTCTTGCACTTTCCGCATCCTTTCCCTGAACCTTGAAACCACTTAGCATTGTTGCTGTTTGAGGAGTGAGGCCAATATGGGCGCACACAGGAATACCTGCGGTAACAATTGCCTTAACTACATGGGCAACCTCTGTACCACCTTCAAGCTTCACAGCCTCACATCCCCCCTCTTTAATAAAACGGCCGGCATTTTCAATGGCCGCCTCAATACTTATCTGGTAGGACATAAAAGGCATATCCCCTATCACAAAGGCATAAGCAGTACCCCTGGTTACCGTCTTTGTGTGATGAATCATCTCTTCCATGCTTACAGGCACGGTGGAGGAGTATCCAAGAACTACCATTCCTAATGAATCCCCGACTAATATTGTGTCAATCCCTGCTTGGTCAACCATCTGGGCAGTCGGATAGTCATAGGCAGTCATCATTGTTATTTTTCTTCCCTGTTCCTTTTTATCCATAAGATCAGAAATGGTTACTTTTTTCCTTTCCATAGTCACCTCCATAAAAAAAGGTCCTTCCCTGGGCAGAAGGACCTTTCTATTATTTACCCTGTTAGAAATCCCCAGACATGAGCATAGGAAAGATATAAAAAATGATCTCCCGCTTTTGTAAACGGGGTACAATTCCTCGTGTGAAATTCTAACAGGGTTTATTAAAAAGTATTTCTGTCCCGGTCCAAATAGGAAATAGATCCAGGCAGACTCTTATTTGACCTTATAGATAATCATTTCAAGTTAGTCAATCGTTATTTCTTCTTGACGGTCTGATTTTACTAAAAGTAATATGGCTACTTATTTGTACCAACTTTAAATAGAGATGGAACATGCTCAATAAAGCGTGGAAAATGTAGGGGTCGGCCAGCCCTCCCCGTCCCGAGATCGGTACGGGATCGGGAGGCGCGACAATTCTGGGTATTGTATATCTGCATCATTCTTTGTAGGGTCGGGTTTAAAACCCGACCGTAAACCGGTGGCATTTAAATAAGCCTAAGGCTTATAAAATGCCACCCTACATTTGTATGCCTGTCGAGAGCCTCCAGGTCGAACGATTGGTTCAGGTTTTATAACATACAATAAGTCCACAGGATATTGAGCAATTAATAGAAATGCATAGATGGTTAAGATCTCAGGATTTAAGGAGAGCTTCAGCATGACAAAACATGGATTACTCTCTATAGAGGGAACAGATAGGGCGAAGGAATTAATTAATGTTATCCTGGGGAAGGAAAAGGCCGATCTAACTATTATAAATGCAACTATCCTCAATGTTTATACAGGTGAACTGCTTGATCATTATTCGGTGAGTATAAAGGGAGAGTGGATAGCCTATGTGGGGAATGATCCGGAAGATACGATTGGTCCCCATACCAAGATAATAGATGCCAAGGGCAAAACCATCATTCCAGGGCTTATTGACGGTCATGCCCATCTTGTCTGGCTCTATAATGTAAGCGAGTTTCTGAAATATACCATGGTTGGTGGCACAACAACTATTATCACTGAAACCATCGAGATCTTTCCAATAATGGGTTATGAAGGGGTAGTTGATTTTCTGTCCTCTCTGAGGGATCAGCCTATCAAGATCTTTGCTACCGCACCCTCTATGGTTTCCATAAGTAAAAAGGCACTGGGTATCTCAAAGGCCACGCTAAAAAAACTTCTTTCAAGGGATGATATTTTAGGGCTTGGTGAGTCCTACTGGCAGGTGGTTATGCAGGAACCAGAAGAGTTTCTTCCAATTTTTAAGGAAACCCTTAAATTTGGGAAAAGGTTGGAGGGGCATTCCGCAGGAGCAAAAGGTAAAAAACTTATGGCGTATATAGTCCCTGGCATATCCTCTTGCCATGAGCCGATAAATTCAGAGGAGGTTTTAGAACGATTAAGGCTGGGCATGCATGTTATGATAAGGGAGGGAAGCATAAGGAGGGATCTTGCCCCTATATCCAGAATAAAGGATGCCAGGGTTGACTTCAGAAGGCTCATATTGGTTACTGATGGAATAGGACCAGGGGATTTGCTTGAGAAGGGATACATGGAATTTGTTGTACAGAAGGCCATTGATTGCGGTTTTGATCCGGTAGATGCTATTCAGATGGCCACTATAAATGTGGCAGAGCATTTTTTTCTGGATGGTATTGTTGGTGGGATTGCCCCTGGCAAATATGCGGATATGCTCATTATCCCCGATCCCCGAATCATTAAGGCAGAATATGTAATAAGCAAGGGTAAAATCATTGCCAGAGAAGGAAATCTTCTGGTATCTCCAAGAAAACATGTCTTTTCCAGGGATAGCCTGAATAGTATTCAACTTTTAAGAGAGATTGAACCATCTGTTTTTTCTATACAAGTCAAGAAGAAATCCATCCATGTGAATGTTAGGGTAATAGACCAGGTTACAGATTTGGTGACCAAGGAACTAATAATTTCCCTACCTGTAATTGACGGTGAGATCAGACAGGATGTAAGCAAGGATATATTAAAGGTAGCAGCCATTGACAGAAAGTATTTTCCAGGAAAGATCTTTGTAGGGCTTATCAGGGGATTCCACTTAAAGGGCGGGGCTATTGCATGCTCTACAGCCTGGGAGACATCGGATATCATTGTTGTAGGTGAAAATGATAAGGATATGGCAGGTGCTGTTAACAGGATTTATGCTTTACAGGGAGGTGCTGTTGTCTATTCAGGAGGTAAGATTCTGGCAGAAATTCCCTTGCCTGTATTTGGCCTCATAGGTGATATGCCAATTAGCATGCTTGCAAAAAGGATGGAGGAAGTTACCAAAATTATAAAGGATTTAGGTTTTCCTTTTGATGATCCCTTGCTGACCCTTAATACTCTTACAACTGCAGCCATACCCTTTTTGAGGATTTGTGAAGAAGGACTTGTGAACTTAAAAGATGGAAAGACCTTAGGCCTAATTCTAGATTAAGGCGTTTTCAATTCAAATAATAAGCAATATGGTGTCAGACAATGAAAATAATAAGGTTTTTTAGAACCTACTTCCTCTATGCAATTTTCCAATGGAGCACGTCTGTTAGCATTAGTTTTTCCCAATCCTCCTGTTTAAGAACTTTTCAGCTTTTTCAAGGGATTAATAGATGCGGGTCTGGTAGTTCCTCGAAAAAAAAATAAAAAAATTAATTGACATGAATCAAATATCTATTTATATTGTATGCACAATGAATTAATTATAAATATAGCTTGCATACGGAACTTGTGTCAGTGCCATTTTGACCTATTTGAGAGAGTTTGGCATACTCAGAAAAGGCTTCTTAATTCAGGGGTGGATGACTTTCTGCTTGTAAACAGCCAGGGCGAAATGTGGCTTTGGCGAAAGAGGCGAGATTAAGGATGGAGTCTGAGAAGATTCATGAATTGCTGAAAGAAAAGATAATTTGGCTGGATCTAATGCCGGAAAGCCTCCTCAATCTGAGCGAGATGGCCAAATCCTTTGGAGTCAGCCGCACCCCGATCAAAGAAGTGCTGATTATCCTCCAGGGCGAGGGATGGCTTTTGCGTCAAGGATCGCATTTCATGGTCACTCCACTCAGTCTGGAACGGATTAGAGAGACTACCGAGATTCGTTCCATAATGGAGGTTCAGGGCAATATCTGGGCCATGTATCGCATAACTCCTGAGGAACTGGCAGCCCTGGGCGAGCTGGAGAAAGAGATACTGCAACTGGACGATATGGCAAGCAACAGGCAAATGATCGAACTCGACGTTAAGTTCCATCGGAGACTCTTTCAGGGGACCAAAAACAGTCAGTTGGCCCAACTACTCGAGCAGTTACTTAGCCATTATCTCCGCTTCTGGCTGTCTATCCCGCGTGAAATCAATCCAAAATCGTTTTTTGCCGAGACGCTTGAGATCATTCGGGCAATTAAGGCAAAAGACGAGGCCAGACTTCGGGCGGCCGGTGCTGCGCACATCAAGAAGTCGGTAGATGAGATCATGAGCACATTTTAAAGGAAAAAGAACGCCTCCAGCGGCAGCGGTCAATAAAAAAGAAATAGGCGGCGAAGCGTGAGAACGGATGATTTGGCGCTATTGACTCTTATTTCAAAGAAAGGAGGAGACTATGGAAGTCTTGAACTGGAAGGATATTGATGAGGTCAAGGTGGGAAAGATCCCTTACAGAGATAAGCTAAACGACGTCAAGGGCATCAGTATTCGCTGGCTGTCTAAAACCGGGAAAGACAAAGATGGTCAGCCCGAATACGGCCTAAGATTTTTCACCGCCCAGCCGGGCGCCGAGATCCCCATCCATAACCATTTCTATGTCCAAACCATGTACATCATGAGCGGTCAGTTCGAGTGCTGGCGCTTCGATCCCGAGACCGATGAGATGGTTGAGAAGGTGATCTGCGGTCTGGGCGAATTTATCTACATACCCAGCATGGAGCCCCACGGCATGAGGAACATGAGTGAGACCGAGCCGGGAACCTTTTTATGCTGCATTTGCAATGTCTATGAAGATAAAACCCTTTAGGAGGGAGGATGAAAATGAAGACAGCAGGCAAACTAAATAATTTCAAAGCCTACGCTGGACCAGCAATGAACCAAAAGATAACACTCATGAGAGCTGAGGGTAGAGACGTGATAAACCTCGGTCTGGGTGATCCGGATACAATACCGACAGAGCACCAATTAAGAGCACTCGCTGAGGCGGTGTCAAATCCAAACAACCATCACTATCCATCCGGTTATCCCATAAAACCCTTTTATGATGCAATCGCTGAGTGGTACAAGCGTCGCCACGGTGTGGAGATGGACCCGGAAACAGAGGTGATATATTGCCTGGGTGCTGCCGAAGCAATCTTCCAAATTCATAACTGCCTTTTGGATCCTGGTGATGTAGCACTGGTCTCTGATCCGGCTTACCCCTCTTATGAAGCAGGGGTGAAAATTGCGGGAGGCATGGTTGAGTTTTATCCATTATTGAAAGAAAATAACTTTCTTCCTGATCTGGATGCCATACCGGCTGACATAGCAAAAAAGGCAAAGATGATCTGGATCAATATCCCCCACAACCCCACAACGGCTACTGCCGATGATGCATTTTTCATAAAGCTCATCGAATGGGCAAAAGAATTTGATGTGTGGGTGGTAAGTGACAATCCCTATATGGATATCTGTTTCGATGGGTACAGACCGCCAAGTTTTCTTAAATTCCCTGGTGCCAAAGAGGTTGGAGTCGAGCTCAATTCCATGTCTAAATCCTTCAATAGCTGTGGCTGGCGGGTAGGAATGCTCTTGGGGAACAAAGAAATCATCAGCGGCATGGCAAAAATTAAATCCCAGTCTGATCGGGGATTGTACTATCCACTTCAGGTGGCTTCCATAGCGGCACTTACCGGACCTATTGATTGGATGGAGGAACGTAACAGGAGATTTGCAGAAAGAAGGGATGTGGTAGTGAAGGCCTGGAAGGAGATGGGGCTTGAGATGCTGACCCCGAGAGCTACTTTCTACTGCTGGGGCGAAATCCCTCAAGGCTATACCTCCCAGGAATTTTCTTTTAAGTTCCTCGAAGATGGTAATGTGTGGATGATCCCAGGCTCTGCCTACGGGGAGAAGGGCGAGGGATATGTGCGCATTGCCAATGCCCAGCCTGTAGAACGCATTGCCGAGGCTATGGAGCGGCTTGAGAAGTTCATGTCCTAAGTAAGATCCCAGTAGTTTTATCCTCTACACACTGGATTGGAGACAGATTAATGGGAGCAGATTTGAGCCAGATTAACATTTTTACTAGACGAGAAATCGAGGCCCGCATAGCGGGACCTTTAATCAAGGCCTTTATCGAGGAATTTGGCCGGGATAAGGCCCTCGCAGTGGTCAATCGGGTAATCAGATCGTTGGCGCAGGAAAGCGGCGCCCAACTGGCTATACAGATGGGCGGAAACAGCATGGCCGACTTCGCTAAGGGTTTGAATGCTTGGGCGGCGGGCGACGCTTACGAGATGGAGGTCTTGGAACTTTCAGATCACAACTATTTTTTCATCATGAAGCAGTGTCGCTATGCTGACATGTACAAGGAACTGGGCATGGCTGACCTGGGCGTTGTCCTGTCCTGCGGCCGGGATTTCGAACTGGTCGAAGGCTTTAACCCAAGGATGAAGCTCGTTCGCACCAAAACGATCATGGAAGGCCATAACCACTGCGATTTTCGAATAACATTAGAGTAATCATCATCTAGAGAAAGGAGGAAGAGCAATGGCTAACCTTGACAGGGTCACAGTTTTTAGAATTGGGGGAGATGATTACACCAGGGCAGACTTAATGAAGATGGAGCTGGTCTGCTTACGGGCCCTGTTCCGGGAGAGGGTTCATCACACAATTGAGGTGGAGATCTACCCCATCCTGCTGGGCCGAAAGAAGATGCCGTCCAACTTTGGTCTCCAGACGGAGTTAATTCTGGATGTTTGGAAAGCCAGGGGGTTCGCTGATGACGGAGAAGACTTCCAGTGGGGCAAGAAGTATATGGAGTTGGCCGCGAAAATGCGGGCCGGGGAAAAGGTTGAGATAGAGGAAGCCCTGCCAACCCCCTTCACCGATGAGGAGATGGCCGTCGTCTGCAAGTTATTCTGGGAGCGTCGCTCGGTCCGTGACTGGGTCCCGGACAAACCAGTGCCGGACGCAATGATCGAACAGATTCTGGAGGCGGGCCGGGCCGCACCCACGGGTTGCAACCTGGATATTGTCCGCTTCATCGTTATCAAAGACACCAAAGAGGCCAAGATGGTCTGGAGCGACATTCCAACGCACATGGATCAGTGTGCTCTGATCATCATCTGCTACGACACGCGAGTGTATGAGACCGTCGGCCACCACAAGCTGGTCCCTCACAACATGCTTTTCGATGCTGCCGCGGCTGCAGACCACATGTGCCTGATGGCCCATGCCCTTGGGCTGGGCGCCGTTTGGCTATCCTGCACTGAAAAGACGGCTAATACTTTCAAAAAGAAATACGGCCTGCCAGAGTATATCAACCAGGCCCTTCACATTGCCGTGGGCTGGACGGCCATCGGTTCGATCAAATCGCTGAGGATGCCCCTGTCAGAGATGATGATCACAAGGTAAAAAGGTGATGTATAACCACAAGGAAAGGTGTCTGCATCTAGAAAAAACAACCAGGGTTACTGTTTGTGTAACAGAAAGAATGTAATGACAGATGACGAGTATTTTACATACCCAAATGACTGTAACTGAGGCCACAAATACACTCAGCATAATAGATTAAATAAGGAAAGGATACCTAATAATGAAAAAAGACGTTGTTATCGTTGGAGGAACTCGCACCCCTTTTGCCGAATACGATGGAACATCGTGGGGAGGTCAGCTAAGGGACTTTACTGCAGTTGAACTTGGGGGCATAGCCTCCAAGACGGTCTTGGAAAGAGCGAAAGTAGATCCAAAACTGATCGATCATGTAATTTTCGGCATGGGCGCCCAATACAGCCCAGATTCAATGATAGCCGGAAGGGCTGTCGGGCTCCGGGCAGGTGTACCTATTGAAGTTCCAGCATTTACGATCAACAAGATATGTGCCTCTTCTGTACAGGCGGTAGTGTGTGCTAAGCAGATGATTTTACTTGATGAAGCAGAGTATGTGTTATGTGCCGGGGCTGAGAGTCTCAGTCAAGCCCCATTTCTTCTCAGAGGACTTAGAGGCGGTGTTCGTATCAACCAGAATTTTACGCTTGAGAATGCAGTATGGGAAACATTGCAGGACCCTTACGGCGGGACAGGCACTGGAGAGATGGCAGACAGACTTGCCAAAAAGTATAATATTTCCCGGGAGGAAAGCGACCAGTTTGCCTATGAAAGCCAGATGTTAGCTAAAGCGGCCATGGAAAGTGGAAGGCTCACAGAGGAGATCGTGCCGATTGAAATCGAGAAAAGAGGGAAAAAAACGATCGTAGATAAAGACAATCATATAAGGCCAGATACCACGGTGGAGGGTTTGGCAAAATTAAGGCCGGGATGGACAAAGGATGGTGTTGTGACCGGTGGGAATGCATCCGGGATAGTGGATGGAGGAGCTGCCTGTATCGTAACCAGTGCAGATAAGGCAAAGGAGCATGGTTTGGATATTTTGGGTCGCGTCGTATCATGGGGGTCTGCCGGGGTAGATCCCCTATTATTTGGTACTGGTCCCGTACCATCAACTGAGGTAGCACTGAAACGAGCCGGGTTAACCCTTGATGATCTGGACCTCTTAGAGATAAACGAGGCTTTTTCAACCCAGGTTTTGGCAGTTATAAAGCTTTGGGGTAAAAGCCTGAAAGACATTCGCGATAAATTAAACGTGAATGGTGGCGCCGTTGCCCTGGGTCACCCCTTTGGTGCTACAGGCATAAGAATGATCACTACGATTTTAATTGAACTGAAAAAACGCAGAAGGCGATATGGACTCGTGACCATGTGCATTGGAGGAGGCCAGGGAATGGCTATGATTGTAGAAAATACTAATTTGTAATGGGGCCTTCCAAAATTCATCAATCGGTTGATGCCGATTGATGAATTTATTGAAAAAGAATCTAGATAATCAGAGTAATAAATCTGTAAAATTCACACAACAAGAGGAAGATGGAGCATGCTATTAGCCGCTATAATACGAAGAAATACAAGGCGGTTTCCTAATGACCTTGCTTTCGTTTTCAAAGAGAACCGCTTTACGTTCAGACAATATGAGGAGCGGGTAAACAGATTAACGAATGCTCTAAAGGCATTGGGCATAAAAAAAGGCGATAGAATCAGTGTGATTCTTGACAACTGTCAACAACACTATGAGATTTTGGGGGCGGCAGCTAAGGGTGGCTTCGTCATGAGCCCTCTCAGCACGGCTCTAAAACAAGAACTCAGCCACTTGATCGGAAACGCTCAGTCTATAGCCCTCATAGTAGGTGACAATCATGCTAATAAGGTACTCCCAGAATGGGACTCCGTAAAGCACGTTATTTGTGTGGGCGGCTCTCCTGATGGCATGCACAACTATGAAGAACTGCTTACCAAATACCCTGCGGATGATCCCCATGAAGAGGTAAGTGGCGAAGATGGCCTCCTTTTATATTACACGAGCGGAACCACAGGACTGCCAAAAGGGGGATATCTAACCAATGATGCCATAATAAAAGAAGCTGAGGATCAGCTGATTGGCAGCGGATATAGATACCATAATGAAATTTTCATGACACTTCATCCCTTATATTTTACCGTTCCAACCAACTGCACAGTAGTGCCGGCAATGTATATTGCCTGCCCCGTTGTTATTACCGAGCAATATTCTCCTGAGATATTTTTACAAACAGTGGAAAAAGAACGAGTAACTGGGACATTTGTAGTACCCACTATGGTTTTTCGGCTGCTTCAGCATCCAGATATTGACAAATATGACCTCTCCAGCCTGCGATATATTGGCTACGGTTCAGCCCCTATGCCGCTGGAGGTGATCAGGCAGTCAATAAAGAGATTCGGAAATATTTTTTTTCAAGGCTATGGACTGACGGAATCAACTGCTTCTGTTACCTGTCTCCCAGTTGAAGACCATAAGCTGGAAGGCACAGAGAAAGAACTACAGCGACTAAGATCGTGCGGTCGCGAGCTACCCAACGCCTGGATAAGAGTAGTAAGGGCTGATGGTACAGATATTAAGCAAGACCTCACCGAGATAGGCGAGATAATTATTAAGTGTGAGCATAATATGAAAGAGTATTTCGGGATGCCGGAAGAAACAGCAAAGGCATTCACCGATGGCTGGCTGCACACTGGGGATATGGCTGTACTGGATGAGGATGGATATATTTACATTAAAGATAGAAAGAAGGATATGATAGTCAGCGGGGGGATCAATATTTTCCCTAGAGAGGTTGAAGAAGTTTTGTTTACTCATCCGAAGGTGGCAGATGCAGCAGTTGTAGGCAAGCCAGATGACGAGTGGGGAGAAAAGGTTAAAGCGTATGTTGTTCTGAAAGAGGGTGAGACAGCGACTGAGCAAGAAATTATAGATTATACCAAGGAAAAGTTAGCGAGTTATAAGAAGCCCAAAGAGGTTCAGTTCATGAAAACCCTGCCTAAGTCAACTACAGGAAAAACCTTAAAAAGAGAGCTGAAGGATAAATACTGATAGGGTAATTTCTTATAACGAACCTAAATAATCATAGATGGAAAAAGCTCTTGAGATTTTCTCTTTACCACGAAAGAAGAGCCTTAAAGAAGCGATATTCCGATAGATTATTATTTAAGGAGGAAGAATATGGAGATTAAGAAAGTTGGTGTTGTGGGTAGCGGGACAATGGGATCTGGTATTGCGATCGCATCTGCCCGGGCAGGATATGAAACTGTCGTCAGTGAAGCCTCTGAGGAGCTGCTCAAAAAAGGCCTTGACTCTATTTCTCGCTGGCTTTCCAAGAGGATTGAGAAGGGGAAACTAACCGAGGAGGACAAGAATCAAATCCTGTCTAATGTAAAGGGGGCAACCGATTTAGCAGATCTGGGGGATTGCCAGATCATAATAGAGGCTGTCTTTGAAAATTTAGCTCTCAAAAAAGAGATTTTTAAAAAGCTTGATGAGATCTGTATTCCAGAAACCATCTTGGCCAGCAACACATCTGTTTTATCAATCATAGATATAGCAGTTGCTACCAAGAGACCTGAGAAGGTCATCGGGATGCATTTTTTCAATCCTGCCCAGACCATGAAATTATTAGAGATTATCCGATCTATCGTGACAAACGATGAAACTTTTGAAACCGTTGTTGCCTTTGGTAAATTACTTGGTAAGGAACCGGTTTCATCCTTAGATAGGTGTGGCTTTATTGTCAACCGCTTGATGTTTCCCTATTGGCTGGAGGCGATTCGGGCACTCGAAGGGGGAGTCGCAACCGTAGAGGACATTGATAAGGCGATGATGCAGGGCGTTGGGTTACCCATGGGTCCTTTTACCCTGATGGATTTCAGCGGATTAGATGTGACATTGGACGTTGCAAATGCCTTATATGAGGAGTACAAGGACAAGAAATATGCCCCGCCCATTTTACTAAAAAAAATGGTAGCAGCAGGTCATCTAGGGAGAAAGACTAGCAAAGGATTTTATGACTATAAGAAATAAATTCAAACTTTCAATATTTAAATTTTTTAGTTCAAGCACCTCTAAAAGATTTTAAAGGCGGATTCAGTAAAGTGGGAAACCATGGAGATGAGCGGCTTTAAAAAAGCCTTTGGAGGAATTTTTAAAATTAAGGATCATGAGGAATCCTGATGGCTATCATTTATGAGAAGAAGGGAAAGATTGCCTACATTACCATTAACCGGCCCGAGGCTATGAATGCCATAGATATGGAAACAAGCAAAGAGCTGGCTGAGGCATGGTCAGATTTTCGGGATGACCCCGATTTATGGGTAGCCATCCTTTCCGGAGCTGGTGAGAAGGCCTTTTGCGCAGGAGCAGACCTGAAAAAATTCATACCTATAGTGGTAAAACAAACCGCACGGGAGAAGATGGATGAGGACAGTTACAATCTTGGCTTTGGTGGAATTACAAAAAATTTTAAAATATGGAAACCCATCATAGCAGCGATAAACGGAATCTGCCTTGCTGGTGGAACTGAGATAGCCTTGGCTTGCGATATCAGGATAGCTGCTGAAAATGCTAAGTTTGGGCTGATGGAAGTCCGTTGGGGGCTCATTCCTGGCGCAGGGGGTACTCAAAGACTGCCCCGCTTGATTCCCCTCGGCAAAGCTCTAGAAATGATGTTATGCGCCGAACAGATCGATGTGCAAGAGGCGTATCGACTTGGGTTGGTTAACAAGGTTGTGGCATCAACCGAACTTATGGACACAGCAACAAAATTGGCTGAGAGAATCTGTCAGATGGGCCCGCTTGCTGTAAGGGCAGCCAAAGCAGCTATTTATCGGGGTTTAGATCTTCCGCTAGATGAAGCTTTGGCTTTAGAATCTTCATATGCAAATTTTTTACTTGGCACCGAAGACGCACAAGAAGGTCCAAGGGCTTTTGCAGAAAAGAGAGAGCCTAAATTTAAATGCCGTTAAAGTACCGCGGTTTGAAAGCTTAAGCTACATTAAGGGATATATTTATTAGACGAGATGAGTTTCGGAAGCTATATCTATTTTCTTTTAGAATAATTTGAATCATCCAAGATTCGGGGGTATAAAATGACCCAAGATCTCAGCAAAATAGATATTCTCTCGAGAAGAGAAATCGAAGCTCGCATTGTAGCCCCCCTGATAAAGGCGTTCATGAAGGAATTAGGAAAGGAAAAGACACTGCAGATAGCAGAAGGAGTGATCAAAGGCTTGGCACGGGAAAGTGGCACCCAACTTGCTAAACTTATGGAGGGAGACACCATTGCAGATTTCGCCAAGGGACTGGACGTCTGGACCAAGGATGATGCATTAAAAATCGAAGTTTTGGAAAAGACCGATAGGAAACTTTTCTTTAATGTCACACGCTGCAGATATGCCGAAATGTACAGGGATACAGGAATGTTGGAATTTGGAAGCTTATTGTCATGTGGTCGTAATTTTGAAATAATTGAGGGTTTTAACCCAAAAATGAAGCTTACACGAACCCAAACAATCATGGAAGGGAAAGGAAATTTGTGATTTTCGCATTACCATGAAATGAGCTTAAAAACTATAAGGAAGACGTAAAAGATGATTGGTATTGTTTCTTATGGAGCTTATATACCTCTTTGGAGGTTGAGTCGTGAGGTACTTTTGCCTTAGAGGGTGTACTTCTTGTTAATAGCTATGGAGGGTTAAAATGCTTCGGGCACCCAACATCTGCCAGTGGTTTGAGAACGACCTTTAATGCTGCTATGGACGGATAGATTGATCTTGGGAGGAAACCTATGGAGGAAAACAGACATCCCTTAGAAGTTCGAGACCTCTACCTCAGATTCGGGGGGCTAAAGGCCCTGGATGGTGTGAGTTTCCACGTCAAAGACGGCGAGATCCTCTCTATCATTGGTCCGAATGGTGCTGGAAAGACCTGCCTCATGAATTGCATTAGCGGATTTTACAAGCCCCAACAGGGAGAGATCGTCTTTGAGGGAAAGCAGATCACCCGTATGCCTCCTTACAAAATAGCGAAGCTTGGGATCTCTCGAACCTTTCAGAATATCGAGCTCTATACAGGGCTCAGCAGCTTGGATAACCTTATGGCCGCCCGCCATATTCACATGAAGCGGGGAGCTTTATCGGCCTGCCTCTTCTTTGGCCTGACACGCAGGGAGGAGATCGAACACCGGAAGGTGGTCGAAGATATTATCGACCTTCTGGAGCTGGAGCCCATTCGAAAAAAGCTAGTTGCTCTTCTTCCCTATGGTCAGCGAAAGCGTGTAGAGCTTGGTAGGGCTCTTGCAGCGGAGCCGAGACTGATCCTTCTCGATGAGCCAATGACGGGGATGAACGTTGAGGAAAAGGAGGATATGGCCAGGTTCGTTCTAGATATATCCGAACTGAAAGGGATCCCCATTATCCTGGTAGAACATGATATGGAGGTAGTGATGGATATCTCCGACCGGGTCATGGTTCTGGACTTCGGTCATAAGCTTCTCGAGGGGCTCCCCCAAGATGTCAAAGACAACCCTGAGGTTATCCGGGCATACTTGGGAGCAGGGGAGGAAGAGGAGGAATAGGATGTCTTCTGAAATTCAGAAAGAAAAAATACGATTCAACTTGGGTGGGGAAATATCATCAGAGGATGATACCCTGCCAAAGCACCTTTATATGAGCTATCTCCATAAACCCAAACGGGTTGCTATGAGGGTCAAGGACCGGGGCATCTGGCAGAGTTATACGTGGAGGGAGTGCTACGAGAAGGTTAAGTTTTTCTCTCTGGGACTGGTAAGCCTCGGACTGGAGCGAGAGGACAAGGTCTCTATCCTGGGTGAGAACAAACCAGAGTGGTACTGGGCCGAGTTGGCCACGCAGGCCGCTGGAGGCATCGCTGTTGGTATTTTTACCGATTGTATTCCCTCTGAGGTCAAGTTTTACGCGGAACATTCGGAATCGAAGTTCGTCATAGCCCACGACCAGGAGCAGGTGGATAAGATCCTTGAGATCAAGGATCAGCTTCCTCTTCTCAAAAAGACAATCTACTGGGAGCCGAAAGGGCTTTGGACTTACAGGGATCCCATCTTGATGAGATTTGAGGAAGTTCTCGAGCTCGGCCGGGCGTACGAAAAGGACCATCCTGGGCTTTTCGAGGAGATGCTCGATCAGGGAAAGGGCGAAGACATTGCCACTATCTGTTACACCTCAGGGACCACAGGTGTTCCCAAGGGAGCCTTGATCAGTCATTTGATGCTGGCTGAGGGTCAAAGGGAGATGAGCAAATTACAGGGGTGGTTTGGTAAGGAGGGATATAATTACGTCTCCTTTGCTCCACCAGCCTGGTTTTCGGAGCAGATGTGTGGGATTGCTGGCTGGGTTGTAACAAATGTGGTCATCGACTTTCCCGAGGAACCTGAGACGGTGCAGGAGGACCTTCGAGAGATTGGGCCCAAAATCCTCTTATACGGTGCCAGACTCTGGGAGTCCGTGAATCGCATGGTCCAGGCCAAGATGCTGGACACCACTTTTTTTAGGCGCTTGATTTACAAAACCTTTCTTCCAGTAGGCCTAAAGATTGCGGACCTTTATTACGAGAGAAGGAGGCCGAACTTATTCTGGAGGGCTCTCTATTTAATTGCCTATTATGCCGTCTTCAGACAGCTTCGGGACAGATTGGGGTTGAGTAATGTAAAAATGGTCCTGACTGGAGGGGCGTCGATGAGTCCCGAGATAATCCGGTATTACAAGGTCCTTGGTCTGGACGTTGCGCTCTTTTACGGAACCACTGAAGTAGGGCTGGTTACCCTTCCAAAGTCCGGAGAAATCCGTCCCGAGACCTCGGGAAAGCCTACTCCCTGGTGCGATGTAAAGCTTTCCGACGAAGGAGAGATCCTGGTGAAGACCCACTTAATGTACTCTGGATACTACAAGAACCCAGAGGCTACTCAGGAAAAGATCAAGGACGGATGGTATTATACTGGCGATTACGGTTACATTGATGAAGAAGGTTATCTTATTGTGATCGACCGGATGGATGATATGAAGCCTTTGGCCGTGGGAAAAAAGTTTTCCCCTCAGTACGCAGAGGCAAGGTTGAGGTTCAGTCCCTTTATCAGGGACGTGCTCGTTGTTGGGGGAGAGCATACAACCTATGTGAGTGCCGTGGTCAATATCGATATTGATAATGTGGGCCGCTATGCCGAGGCCCATTGGATCCCTTATACCACCTACACGGACCTTTCCCAGAAACCTGAGGTGATCGAAATCATCAAGGAAGCGATCGAGAAAATCAACCGGACCCTTCCCAATCACGCGCGCATAAAGAAGTTTGTGAATCTCCACAAGGAGTTCGATGCAGACGAGGCAGAGTTGACAAGGACCCGGAAGCTTCGACGGACCTTCGTAGAAGAGCGCTATGCAGACCTGATTTCTGCCCTGTACAGTGATCTCCAGGAGTTAAAGGTTGAGTCACCCGTGACCTATCGGGACGGAAGGAAAGGCGTAATCACCACGGCAATTAAGCTCAATAGACTTGAGTCGTAATTTAGAGAGGGCTAACACAGCAATAGCCTCTCCCTCTTAGTTGCTAAATGTTGTTTGTTTTAACCTTTTTAGAAACCATCTTAGAGTAGGGAAAGAAGGGGGGAAGATCATTGAGCACATTTTTGCAGTTTTTAATTCTGGGTTTAATGGAAGGGGGAGTTTACGCTCTGGTCGGAGTGTCTATCGTCCTCGTTTACAAGGCGACCAAAACAGTGAGTATAGCCCATGGTCAGCTTTTAGCTTTCGGGGCCTTTTTTTTCTATTTGTTTTTTGGATATTTTGGTCTGCCCATTATCATTGCCTTACTTCTGTGCTTCCTTGCCATCGGCGTTATGGGCTTTGTGATAGAACGCTTAGCTCTCAGGCCCATGATTGGCCAGCCCCTGTTTGCCGCTTTTTTGGTTACCTTCGCTGTATTCGTGGTTTTCGATGGGGTGTTCCTCTTAATCCTGAAGGGGGGGATCCTGGGCGTTCCCAAGTTTTTGCCGAGAGAAAGCCTATTGGTTGGAGGGCTGAGAATCCCTGAAGGACAGGCCATCAGCTTCGTCCTTAGCATGGCGGTTTTCGGTATCATAGGGCTCATGTTCCGGTATAGCAAGGTTGGTCTTGGCATGAGGGCCACTGCTGAGGACCATCAGTTAGCTCAGAGTACTGGTATTAGCGTGAAGAAAATGTTTTCAGTAATATGGGTTGTGTCCTCCGTGGTGGCAGCGATCGCCGGCATCTCCACGGCTCATGTCATTGACATCTATTATTCCTATCCTTTATTAGGGATTAAGGGGTTGATCGTGGCCCTCGTGGGCGGGCTGGAGTCACTTCCCGGTGCCCTTTTAGGGGGGCTTATCCTCGGGATACTGGAAAATATCAGCGCGGGTTACCTGGATCCTATAGTAGGCGGAGGAGTAAAAGAGGTAGCGGCTTACTTTATGCTCCTCGTGATCTTGCTGGTGAAACCCTACGGTTTATTTGGACTTGTAAGGATAGAAAGGATTTAACAGATGCGTCCATGTGGAGTCTTTGACGAACGGTATATTCAGGATATAGCGATTGTAAGAACCTGGCAGCATTGGCTGGCCCTGATCGGTGCCCTGGTAATTCTCTACACTTTTCCCTTCTACGGCTCCTATTACCTGATCAGCCTGATAAATTTATTGAGCATCCTCATTATCGTGATCTTGGGCCTTCAAATAGTGATGGGTTACTGTGGCCAGATTTCCTTGGGACAGCCGGCCTTTATGGCAGTGGGGGCCTATACATCCGCTATTCTCACGGCCACTTATGGTATTAGCTTCTGGATCGCCCTTCCCCTTTCTGGTCTTTCAGCAGGGATCGTCGGCATGATCAGCGGGGCCCCATCTCTGCGAATAAAGGGGTTTTACCTGGCAATGGCCACCCTCGCCGCCCATTTCGTGATCATGTGGATTATTATGCATCTAAAAATCACGGGGGGAATCCAAGGCCTCCATCCCCCGCCTCCGCAGATTGGAAATATAGTCTTGGATACTGAAGAGAGAATGTACTACCTAATCGTAACCATGATGGTAATCTCGACCTTTGCAGCCAGAAATCTGTTTAGGAGCAAGGTAGGGAGAGCCTTTGTGGCCATCAATGACAACGATCTAGCAGCAGAGGTCATGGGGGTGAATCTCTATTATTATAAGCTCCTGGCCTTTTTCATCTCCTGCGTATATGCAGGACTGGGAGGGTCTTTGTGGGCTCATTATTATATGGTCGTTCATCCCGAGCAGTTCACTTTCATGCATGCGATTTGGTATGTGGGGATGGTAATCATAGGAGGCATGGGGAGTATTCCCGGCGTATTCTTTGGGGTTCTCTTCGTGCGGCTTTTAGACGAGATAGTCCTTTTTAGCTCCCCTATGCTTTCAAGTTTATTTCCATGGCTAGGGCCTGGGCCAGGCGCTGCTCTCGGGCTAAGCGCCTTCGGGATGGCATTGTTGTTATTTATAATCTTTGAGCCAAGGGGGCTTGCACATCGCTGGGAGGTCATCAAGGAATCCTACAGGCTCTATCCCTTTGCCTATTAACAGAAAAAGGAGGGAGGTGATCGAGAAAAACATAATATGCGCAATTTATTTTTATGTAATCATCTAAATCAACAACTCAGAAGGAGAAAAGGAGGGCATGATGGAAAAGAAGAAGCTGTTAGCGTTTTTTGGCGCTCTTTTTTTGACAATGGCAATGGCGTTTAACCCGACCTCGGGTATAGGGGCAGAAAAGTATGTTACCTACCTGGGCTTAGAGGATTTCACTGGACCGATTGCTGGAATCACTGTATCCTTTAACGAGGGCTTACGTCATCACATTAATTACGTGAACGATCAAGGAGGGGTTGACGGCGTGAAGATCAAACCCATCTTACTTGATACCCGTTACGATACGTCCCGCGCGGTATCGGCCTTCAAGAGGTACCGGAGAGAGCATAAGCTCGTGTTTATCTTGATAACGAGCACTGGCGTCGGAAAGGCGTTGTACCCCTTAACGGTGAGGGATAAGGTACCCATTCAGGTCCCTGGAGTTGGCTATTTTCAGAACCTCCTTGGTTGGGCAATCACCTATGCTCCTCCATACCAGGACATGTTTGGCGCCAGCATGGATTGGATGGTTGATGACTGGAAGAAAAAGGGAAATCCTGGAAAGCCAGTTGTGGGTTACATGGGATGGGACAACCCATTTGGTAGGGAGAACCTTCTTGGTGGCAGGGAATATGCTGAAAAAATTGGGGTAAAGCTCCTTAAACCCGAGTATTACCCGGTGGGCTCCCTCAAGCACGATCTTTGGCTGACTCGCCTGAAAGACTATGGGGCCAAGTACATCTTTGTGTCAGGGACGGACCCTGAAAATAGCAATGTGGTCCGGGATGCTTATGCCCTTGGCATGATGAAGGATGTGCAGCTAATTTCCGGCGTCTGGGGAACCACCATGGAAACGGGTGTGGCGTTTCATCCAGAAGAGTTCGAAGGAGAGGTGATCTGCTCCCCTGGTATCCGAGGGGTGGACGCAAGGGCCCATCCCTTAGCCAAACTATGGAAACGTTACACTAAAAGTAAACCCCCAGTCCAATTCTCCTACATGCTCGGTATGTCATTGGGGATAATGTTTGAGAAGGCCCTCAAGGTTGCTGTGCAGGACGTGGGATATGAAAAGCTCAACGGGGAGGCTGTTTACCGGGCCCTTCAAAAGATTACAGGAGAGGATACCAAAGGGATCACGGGACCGATTGATTTAAGCCCTACATCTCGCCGGATAACCAGAGATGTCAAGTTCTATAGAGTCACAGGCGGAAAGATTGTACCTATTACCGACTGGCGGAGGTGTCCTGATACCGTTTCTTTGCACAAGTGGTAATTAATCAATTAAAGTTTTAGGTGAAAAAGGAGGAAAGGCCATGAGAGGATATCAAAGAAATGTTTTAGGAATCTTTCTTGCTGTGGGACTGATAATCCTACACTTCACAGGATGCGCGGGTATAGAAGCCAAATCAAAGGCCCAGCTTCAGGCTATTCCTGAGAAGACAATCGTGTCCCCAGCACTCATCAAGAAACCCCTTAAGTTTAAGGGATCAGGATTTGCTCCAAAGGAAATGGTAGTGGTGGACATAGCGCTCCCTCAAGGCATGAGGATTCTAGGACTAGAAGAGGGCGAGAATACGGTTGGAGTGGCTCTTGCAACGGCGGATTCACAGGGGAACTTCGAGGCCGCCATGGCGCCACTGGCCACCATGCAAACGCTTCTACAGGTACCATGGGTTCTAAGGAAGACAGGTGTAAAGCCCGACTTCAAGAATGCGAAGCCTTTTCCACCTGGGGTTTATACCATTCTGGCAACTGGTATGGATTCCGAAATACAGGCGTCGAGCAACCTTACGATCCTTGCCCCACCTAAGAAGAAATGAGACAGGTAAGAGGCGATGCTTAGCTTAGAAAATGTAGAGGTTATATACAATGATGTTATCCTGGTCCTGAAAGGGGTCTCCATGCAGGTACCGGATGGAAAGATTGTCTCTCTCCTCGGGGCCAACGGTGCGGGAAAGACCACTACCCTGAAGGCGATCTCCGGTGTTCTCTATACAGAGCTCGGGGAGGTTACGGACGGAAGGATCGAGTTCGAAGGCCGAACGATCGGTCGGATGGACCCGGAGGATATCGTAAGGCTTGGGATCGTCCAGGTTATGGAGGGCAGGAAGCTCTTCGAGCACCTCACAGTGGATGAGAACGTGAAGGTCGGGGCCTATTCCCGGTCTGATGCGGCTGAAATCCGGAGGGACATAGAGAGGATCTACCAATACTTCCCGGCTCTCCTCGAGCTGAAGGGCCGCATTAGCGGTTACCTCTCTGGGGGGGAGAGGCAGATGGTTGTGATGGGGCGGGCCTTGATGGCCCGACCCAAGCTTATGCTTCTCGATGAGCCCTCTATTGGTCTGAGTCCAATGCTGGTTAAGGAAATTTTCCAGATCATTAAGGAGATCAACCTTCAGGAGAAGACCTCCATTTTCCTTGTTGAGCAGAATGCAATGATAGCTCTGAGTTTATCCGAATACGGGTACGTCATGGAGAACGGCAGGGTGGTCATAGATGGCCCCTCAGACAAGCTCAAGGAAAACGAGGACATCAAGGAATTCTATTTGGGACTTAGCGAACTGGGAAAGAGAAAGAGCTACAGGGAGGTCAAGCACTATAAGAGAAGAAAGAGATGGCTCGGTTGAGGCCACCTATGGGTGTTACGAGACTCTTTTTTTTGCCAATAAATGGATTTCAGACATTACTCAGCATAAACGATATATCCCGGGTTATCCGAGGGGGCCTGGTTAGATTCTTTCCATACCCTAGAAGTGTTTCAAAATAAAATAGAGAGGCAAGTATGGAAGAAAAAGATAGAATTGAGTGGTTATAACGCAGGAGGGCTGTGTGGTTTCTTTTACCATGATTTATTCCCTTATGTTATTATGCTCCAGTTTGGTGGGGCATTCCCTCCAGATTGGGGAGATCAAGACATTATCGAACTGGAGTGTATGGACAGAGCGAATGCCACTAAGATAGAGCTAAAAAGAATAAGGGAATAGATCCGATTGGTATGTTGCCAAAATGTTAGGCAGGTCCGTAAAATTGTGAAATTATAATATTCACAAATAGAGATAAGATCTGTGTAAGAAATTAGTTTAGCTGAAAAAAGCCGACAGCATTGCTGTTCACCTATGGCTAAGTGTCGATTTTAGATGGATTTGTGTAGATCGTTTGAAACGGTTAAAAAGATTTGGAGTGCATTAGTCAATATTACTTGATTCGTACACTAATGGCAGAGAAATCCAGGTATTAATAAAATAGAGTGTTAACACCTGAGATCAAAATGCTCTGTAAATTAAGCGACCCTGTCTTGATCGGCGGGGTTGTTTTCTCTTATGAAGGCTCATTATAATCCAGAGACAGAATATTTTAAAGAATATCAAAAGAGGTCATAAATAGAGAACTGATCTTTTAAAATACTTAAAAATTCTTTACTCTAAGAGATCTTCACCAAAAAAAGTAGTATATCAAAGAATATCTAAATATCTAAGATACTGATAGAAAAGGAGGAGGGAATATGGACTTTAACCTCACCAAAGAACAGCGGGACATCCAGAGGGCGGCCAGAGAATTTGCTGAAGGGGAGTTTCCTGATAGGGCGGAAGAGTTTGACAGGGATGAGTCTTTTGATGAGGAGATCTTTAAGAGGGCAGCTGAACTTGGTTTTGTGGGGGTATGGATTAAAGAGGAGTATGGCGGGCTAGGCATGGGTATGTTGGATTACTGCCTGATAATGGAAGAGTTTACTGTTGTTGATCCAGGCATAGCTATAGCAATTGTGGCTTCACCCTTTGGAGCGGAAATAATACAGTCCTTTGGCTCTGAGGAACAAAAAAAGAGGTATCTCCCTCCACTAGTAACAGGTGAGGCAGTTATGGGTAGTGCAATAACTGATCCAGATGCTGGATCTGATCTGGCAGGCGCTGTATCTACAACGGCCATAAAGGAAGGCGGTGACTATATCATAAATGGCTCAAAGATGTTTATCACCAATGGAGACCGGGCAGATTATCTTCTTTGTTTTGTTGTAACAGAGCTGGATAACCCAGACAGACATAACCGTCACAGCATGATCATGGTAGAGACAGACAGAGAAGGATTTGAGGCAAGTCATTTAACTGGAAAGCTTGGCATTAGGGCATCTGATACAGCTGAACTTTCTTTTAATAACGTGAGGGTCCCATGCACTAATCTTATAGGAGAATTAGGACAGGGTTTTAAAGAGGCTATGTACCTCTTTAATCTTAACAGGACTGGTATAGCTGCCCAGGCAGTTGGAATAGCACGATCTGCCCTGGAGGAAAGCATAAGGCATGTGAAAAAGAGGCATGCCTTTGGTGCCTCCTTGGCCTCTTTCCAGGCTACCCAGTTCAAGATTGCTGATATGTTTACCTGGATACAGGCTGGCAGAAACCTGGTCTATGAAGCAGCCTGGAAAATTGATCAGAAAAATATTGACCACAAGCTCATTGCTGCTGCAAAATCATTTTGTGGCCAGATGGCGGTAAAATGCACTGATATGGCCCTCCAGATGCATGGAGGCTATGGCTATCTGGCTGAATACAAGGTCCAGAGGCTCTATAGGGATGCAAAAATCACAGAGATCTATGAGGCCACAACAGAGATTGAAAAACTCGTTATGGCCAGAAATCTACTGGGTTAGAAAGAAGGAGGTCGATGACAAATGGCTTTCGAAGTATTCCTCAGGCTAAACGGTCAATATCAATCAGCTATGTTGGGTAAAATCCATTTCTTAGGAACTCCAGGATTGTTTAAAAAGGAGGTAATGTATGGGCCATCACGATTATACCATATATGACTTTATCTATAATAATGCGAGAAATTTTCCGTATCGATATTCAATTTCTTTTGATGATATATATTTGACCCATAAAGAGTTCAAAGAGAGGTGCGATAAGCTTGCTGCCGGTCTAATTCATTTGGGTATCTCAAAGGGAGATCGCCTCGGAATCGTCACTCACAATTGCGATGAGTTTATGGTTCTTTACGGAGCAGCTGCCAAGATCGGTGCAATCCTGGTTCCAGTGAACTGGCGTTTTCAACAGAATGATGTGGAGCATATCCTCAAAGACTGTACCCCAAAGGTTATTTTTGCCGGGCCGGATTACCTGCAAATGGTTGCAGAAGCGGCAAGAAAGGTGAAATCAATAGAAACGTGTTATACCATTGGAGGGGGTGAGGTTCCGGAAGGATTCCTCCCTTTTGAGGGACTTTATTCCCAGGATGAAGCCGATAAAGAGATTGATATCTCAGCCGATTCCGGGTTTGTTATCATTTATACAGCCGCATCAGACTCCCTCCCCAGAGGTGCTCTGTTAAGCCAGGCCAACATTGTTTTCGCTAATGTAATGTCGATTCAACAGTATTATCTCGGCCCTGATGATGCCCACATATGTGTGCTACCGCTGTTTCATACCGCTGGGCTTGGTATGGCTATGGCAGTGATGCAAGCTGGCGGGAAAAACGTGATCCTTGAACGTTTTGACCCTGAAATCAGCCTTCAACTCATAGAGAAGGAAAGAGGCACAATCTTTTTCAGTTTCCCGCCCATTCTGAAGACAATTATGGACAAATACGATGAGGGTTCCTACGATATTTCTTCTATTAGAAACGTTATGGGTCTTGATCACCCCGAAAGTATACGACGCTTCCTTAAGATTGCACCTAATGCCAGGTACTGGAACGGATATGCGCAGACAGAGGCAATGATCATAACCGCATGTCCTTTTAACGAGAAACCAGGCAGTGTAGGAAAACCTTCCCATTTATCAAGGGTTGCCCTCTTTGATGATTATGACAATGAGGTTTCAGTTGGCACGCCAGGTGAGATCTGCGTACGCTCCCCGGTAGTATTCCTGGGATACTGGGGTAGGGAGAATGACAACGCGTACACATTTCGAAATGGCTGGCATCATACAGGGGATATAGGGCGTTTTGATGAGGATGGATATCTATATTATGTGGAGAGGAAGGCCGAGAAAGAGCTTATTAAGCCGGGAGGAGAAAATGTCTACCCCACCGAGGTAGAGAAGGCAATCCTTGATCACGAAGCTGTGGCTGAGGTGAGTATAATTGGTGTTCCTGATACCCAGTGGGGCGAGGCAATAAAAGCAGTATGTGTGATAAAGCCAGGAAGATCCCTCGATCCCCAAAAATTGATAGATTTCGTGGCATCAAAGATTGCACGGTACAAGAAACCGAAATACGTAGTTTACGTTGATGTCTTACCTAAGACTACTGACGGTGAAATTGATCGAAATCAAGTGAAGAAAAACCATGGTGGAAAATTTTAACTTTAGAATAGATTTTCCATTATTCTTCATTAGGAGGCGCAGTGGATGATTTTATTAAAGATGAAATCCTGAGTCTCAAAGATGAAATGATTCAAATACGTCGGGGGTTTCATCAGTATCCCGAACTAGGCATGGAGGAAAAACGCACCTCTGAAAACATTGCAAGGCGACTTGGCGAACTCAGCCTGGAAGTAAACACCAGCATAGGCAGAGCCGGTGTTGTAGGATTGCTTAAGGGGAAAAATCCAGGCAAGACGGTTTTGCTTCGTGCAGATATGGACGCCTTGCCCATCCATGAAAAGAACAATGTGCCGTATCGCTCGCGAAACGAAGGGATTATGCATGCATGTGGCCACGACGGGCACATGGCCATTCTCCTGACTGTAGCCAAGATTTTGACTGCTCATCATGAAGACTTTTCAGGCCGGATCAAGTTCGTCTTTCAACCGGGTGAGGAGGGCTTGGCCGGCGCCCGCTTCATGATCGAGGATGGGGTATTGAAGGACCCTCAGGTGGATGCGGTCTTTGCCCTACATTTGATGACGCGTTTCCCCATTGGCTTTGTGGCACTACGCGCCGGGCCCTTGATGGCTTGTATGGACGCTTTCACCATTAAGATCAAGGGAAAGGGCGCGCATGGTGCTATGCCGGAGGAGGGCGCGGACGCCATCCTTATGAGCGCTCAAGTGATATCTACGCTTCAGAGCCTCATTAGCAAAGAAGTCTCCCCAATGATACCCCTTGTGGTTCACGTTGGTACGATTCACGGTGGCAACGCCTTCAACATTGTGGCCGAACATGTGGAACTTAAGGGGACGGTGAGGACCCATGATGAGATCCTCCGAAAGTCCATGTCTGAGCGGATAGACCGTATCGTCAAAGGCGTGACGACGGCCCTTCGAGGGACGTACAAACTGGATTATCAGTTTGGCTATCCCCCAGTCTTCAACGATGCTGCCATGACCGGGCTAGTCAAGGACGTGGGTGTTCAGGTAGTCGGGGCCGAACAAGTTATCGAGATCCCGCCAGTTATGATAAGCGATGATATGGCCTTTTTTCTCAGGGAAGTCTCCGGGTGCTATTTCTTCGTGGGGGCGGGCAGTGCCGAAAAAGGTTTTGACCAGCCTCACCATAATGCCCGGTTTGATTTTGACGAGGATGCCTTAGTAGTGGGGGCTGAGATGATGGCGCATGTAGCGCTAGCGTACCTCAAGAACCATTGAATGCGGCTTTCACGTTAGGCTTTTCAGGTCACAAACTTGCCAAAAGGAGTCAGGGTGGAGATCGAAGCGATTGTGGCTTTACGGTGATGAATCAACAAAATGCTAAAAATTTAGGAGATAATCAATCATGTCATTCACAGTCAAAGATATCCTGAACATTGAAGTGGCCCCGGCTTTGGGTTGCACCGAGCCGGTGGCCATCGCTTTGGGGGCGGCTGCTGCTGCGTCTGTTTTGCCTGGTAAAGAAGTCGAGTTCATTGAAGTCTGGGTGGACCCGCACATTTACAAAAATGGACTTGCGGCTGTGATTCCCGGAACCTGTGGGCTCTACGGCCTTGATAAGGCATCGGCCTGGGGCTCTGGGGGGCGATCCTGCGCTTAACCTGGAGGTCTTGGAGCCCATAGATGATGAAGTTGTAGCCCGAGCCCGGGAGTTCCTTCGTGCGGGCAAGGTTAAGGTCAACCTTATCCCCGACCAAAAGAGGCTATACATTAAGACCCTTATTCAAAGCAGAATGGATACCGCTGAATCCATCATTTGCGACCTGCACGACAACATCGTCTCCCTGGTCTTAAACGGCAATAGTGTCACAGACAGCCCGTTGCTCTCATGTGGAAAGGAGGGAGGAAAAAGCGATTTAGCCAAACTAGAGGACTGGTTGAAAGAGCTTTCCCTTAAAAAAATCCTTGAGCTTATCGATGATCTGGACTCAGAAGACATGGAGTTTCTTGAGGAGAGCGTTCGCTACAGCATGCGGTTGACTGAGTATGGGCTCAAACATGGTCCAGGTCTAGGCGTTGGCAAGACATTGGAACAGCTTGTCAGGCAACAGCTCATTAAAAAGGACATGGTTCTGGCCGCGAGGATGCTTACTTCGGCTGCGGCAGACGCGCGCATGGCTGGGGTCAAGCTTCCGGCCATGTCTTCGGCGGGAAGCGGCAACCATGGCCTGACCGCTGTTCTACCCATATGGGCGGTCAAGGAATTTATAGAATGTGAAAAAAAGAGCATTCTTGAGGCTATAGGCTTAAGCTACATCATTACCGCCTATGTAAGGCACACACTGGAAGGCTTTCTGCCGTATGCGGCTGCTCAATCGCCGCAGGAGCCGGAGCTACCGCAGGTGTGACCTATTTTCTCGGTGGCGATGTCCAGCACATCGCCGGGGCCATAACGAACCTCACAGAGGATTTGGCTGGGATTATATGCGACGGAGCCAAGGCGGGCTGCGCATTAAAACTCGCCACCGCCGCAGGTACAGCCGTGCAGGCGGCCCTTTTTTCCCTGCAAGGTGTCAATGTCCAGTCGGACGGGATTATCGGAACCTCGTTGGAGCAGACTACGCAGAATATCGGCGCTCTGAGCACTCAAGGCATGATTGAAACCGACCGCACCATTCTCAAAATCATGCTGGGAAAACAATTTTCTGGGCTTTAAGAATCTCTTTATTACTGTCTTCTGAGTTGAAAAAAGTGTGTAAAGGATATAAAGAAATGGAGAATTAGAAATCCTGTGACCAAGGCAAAAATGGTGTTATATGAAAAGGGAGTAGTTGTTTTCTAGTGTCCTCCGATCAGAGAGGTGTCACCCAATAAAAGACCTTGTCAGTCCAAAAAGATAGCAGGCAGGCAATGAGAGATTCAACCCCCCACATTCCGAATATAATAATACAAACAGGGGATCACTAGGAGTAGTATTACTTTATTGGAAACTTCCTTAATCTCCGTCCAGCATATCGCCTAACGTCCCGAGGATTGATCCTTCGCCCTTGCGGCTGCCGCCCGCTGAAGACGCATGGGCAAGAATGAGGTGCTTGTTAAATAACCTGTGGAAATCTCACCTCCTCCCCAGCCCTATCCCTTGAAGCCCGCCTGCCATCGCAAGCTTGCCCGCCAGCCAAGCAAGGCGAGGCGGCCTGGGGCACGAGCGAGCAGGGGGAGGGAAGGGTGAAGGTGGGGATTCTGTCATATTTTCATTTCCAGATACGTATGCTTAGCACATATGTCACGTGAAATAATCTCTTTCCTAATAATGCAAGTTAGGTTACATTAATAAAAATTGTTCATATAATTTTCGAAAATCGTCAGCAATTCTCGGTGAAAATCACGGCGAGATTGCGTCGTCACTATTGTTCCTCGCAATGACATTACTAAATTTTTTGCTGTCATTGCGAGCGCAGCGAAGCAATCTCAGTGCTATTAAATTTCACCGAGAATTACTGGAAAATTGTGGTTTTTTAAGAAGAGGTTATAATAGATGGAAAAGAAGAGTGAGAGGAAACCCATAATAGCCATACTTACCGGTGGTGGAGATGTGCCTGGCCTTAATCCATGTATTAAGACCCTTGTTTACCGGGCAGAAAGTGAAGGAATCAAGGTTATGGGAATATGCCGGGGCTGGGCCGGCCTTTTAGAGTACAATCCGGATGACCCCTCTATCAGTAATCGTTGTATTTGGGAATTGAATCCGCCAGAGGTCAGGACCATCGACCGTTCTGGAGGAACCTATCTGCATACATCTCGAACAAATCCAAGTGCTGTTAGGGAAAAGGAAGCCCCAGATTTTCTTAAGAAACAGTTCAAAAAAAGGGAAAAGGTTAAAGATTTCACCTCCCATGTCTTAAAAAATCTGGAATATCTGAAAATCGATGCCATTATTCCCATAGGAGGTGATGATACCCTAAGTTTTGCTGAAAGATTACACAGGGAAGGATTCCCTGTAATTGCCATCCCCAAAACAATGGATAATGACGTTTTTGGAACCGACTATTGTATTGGTTTTTCCACGGCCGTTACCAGAAGCGTCAGTTTTATCCATGCATTAAGAACCTCGACCGGCTCACATGAACGTATAGCGGTCATTGAGCTATTCGGCAGGTATTGCGGTGAAACGTCCTTGATATCAGCATATCTGGCAGGGGTGGACCGTGCCATTATTCCGGAAGTTCCATTTGACCCGAAAAGACTCGCAGAGCTCATCATGAAAGACAAAAGAGCCAATCCTAAAAATTACGCCATGATTGCAATTTCAGAAGGGGCCAGAATGATAGGGAGCGAGATGTTTTTATCTGGACAGCCAGATGCCTATGGTCATAGAAGATTGGGGGGGATTGGAGAGGAAACCGGAGCTATTCTCAAGGAACTAACTGGGGAGGATGTCCTCAATCAACGACTATCTTATTTAATGAGAAGTGGTACACCTGATTCTTTAGATCTGATGGTGGCTGTTAATTATGCTAATATGGCTATTGATCTTTTTCTGAAAGGTGTCTTTGGTCGCCTTATCGCACTAAGCCGTGGAATCTATACAGATATCACTCTAAGCACTATCACTGCGGGCCAAAAAAGGGTAGATGTTAGAGAACTCTATGATGTAGAGGAATATCGGGCCAAGGTCCTACATGTTGGTGGCAAGCCGATGTTTTTATATTAGTGAGGAGATATTCTTCATGTTGACTGAAGGCTGCAATAAAGATATATTTACACACCTGCAAATTTACGAAAACATGCCAGAATGCCCCGACTTTTAACTCAAGGATGAATGACATCCTTTAAGTTCCCCTCCCATCAAGGGAGGGGGCGATTGATATCGGATACCCTGCAGCTTGCTGCAGGGTGGTTCATTAATAGAGTCCTGTTTCAGCCAGGAAAAGGTTGAAATGTCACTATTTGTTTTACCAGGGATGAGATACTGGCTTGCCATAATTGTCCTGCACTTTTTTATCCCCATAGTGAGTTCTGCTTCAGATTATATAGGGATCAGCACCCCTCACTTTGCCTTCTATTTTCATTCCCAGGATGAAAGGTTAATGAGATCCTTAATTGATCAGGCTGAGGGATTGAGAAGGGAAATTGTGGATGATCTGGGCATTGACTTTGAGGAGAAAACTAAGGTCTACCTCGCCCCCTCATTCAGGAAATTCCAAGAAATCCAACCCGGGAGAGAAATACCCTCTTGGGCAATAGGGGTGGCTTACCCCAGCTTAAACCTGATAATCATAAAATCCCCCAGGGCTATTAAGAGGGGACATATTGATTTGATAAAGGTCTTTAAACACGAATTCACCCACATCGCCCTGGGTAGAGCCTTTAAGGGGAGGGAAAAGGTCCCCCGGTGGTTGGATGAGGGATTGGCCATGTATGAGTCCAGAGAATGGGACCTCTCCAGGGTTTCTACCATGACCCGGGCAGTCCTCACTGATTCACTTATCCCCCTTTCGGAGATAACCCATTACTTTCCCTTAGAGGCGGGTAGGGCAGAGCTTGCCTACTCGGAAAGTTTTTATCTTATTTCTTTCTTGATAAGCCAATATGGGAGAGAGAGTTTCCATGAATTTATAAAGGAATATAGTGGAGGTAAAGGATTGAAAGAGGTTCTGATGGAGGTTTATGGTATTAGGTGGGAGGAACTCGAGGAAAGGTGGAGGAATTACCTCAAATTGAGATTCAGCTGGATCCCTATAATTACCAGCGCCACAACCCTATGGTTTTTGGTCACAATCGTCTTCATCCTTGTTTATTTGAAAAGGAAGAAGGCTTATAGGTTGAAATTGGAGGAATGGGAGAGGGAGGAGAGGATGTTGTAGATCCCATGGGCAAGCTCAGCATCACCATCTACCAGCCTGAATGCCTCCTCCCTTGCCTCGGATAGTATCTCTGCATCTCTCATGATGTTCGCTACTCTGAAGTTGTAGAATCCTGATTGCCTTACACCCAGCAATTCTCCTGGTCCTCTTATGGCAAGGTCTTCCTCGGCAATCCTGAATCCGTCTGTGGTCTTCTCTATGACTCCAAGCCTCCTCCTGGCCTCACCGGTTTTTCTGTAAGAGGCCAAAAGCAGACACTTTGACGGGTAAACACTTCTTCCTACCCTTCCCCTGAGCTGGTGGATTTGCGAGAGGCCAAACCTCTCGGCATTCTCGATCACCATAATGGTGGCATTGGGGATGTTTATACCCACCTCGATAACCGTGGTGGAGACCAGGATATCTATGGCCCCTTTTTTGAATGCCTCCATTATCCCTTCTCTTTGATCTAAAGGCATCCTTCCATGGATCATGCCTATATGGAAATCTGGAAGTATACCCCTGAGTTCCTCAGCCATCTGTGTGGCGTCTTTAAGGTCCATCTTTTCTGATCCCTCGATTAGTGGATAAACCATATAGGCCTGTCTTCCCTTCTTTATCTCTTCTGTCAGGATTGCATAGACCTTTGTTCGATCCCTTTCATGGAAGAGCCTGGTCTGAATAGGCTTTCTCCCAGGAGGAAGCTCATCTATCACAGATATGTCAAGATCCCCGTACAGGGTGAGCCCCAGTGTTCTCGGGATAGGTGTAGCTGTCATGGTGAGTACATCAGGGCTTGTTGCCTTCTGCTTGAGAATAGCCCTCTGTTCTACTCCGAATCTGTGCTGCTCATCTATGATCACGAGCCCGAGCCTGTGAAATCTTACACTCTCTTGAATAAGGGCATGTGTGCCTATAAGTATATCTATATCACCTTGTTTGACCCTATTCCTCACTTCGTCAGCAAGGGTCCCCATCCCGCTTGTGAGAAGTGCTGCCTTGAGATTCATCCTTCTGGTGAGCTCAAGGGTGCTGAGATAGTGCTGTTCAGCTAAAAGCTGGGTGGGTGCCATAAATGCAACCTGATAGCCATTCCTCACTACCGCCCATGCAGCAATAAGTGCAACCACAGTCTTGCCACAGCCCACATCACCCTGGAGAAGCCTGTTCATGGGAAATGGCCTGCTCATGTCCGTGATAATCTCGTGAATTACCCTTTTTTGCGATCCTGTGAGCTTAAAAGGAAGGGAGCGATAAATCTCCTCCATACCGTGTGTCCCAAAGGCTATCCCTTTCTGCCGGGATGCCTTGCTCCTTTTGAGTGCAAGGGTGAGCTGGAGCATGAAGAACTCATCAAATATGAGCCTCCTCTGCGCCGGTGATCTCCAGATATGAAGCTCCTCTGGTCTTGATTCAGACGGGAAGTGTGCCTCTTTTATTGCATCGCCCAGCTCAGGGAGCTTTCTTGCCTGCCTTATCTTAGTGGGCAGTGGATCTTCGAGGTTCTGAGTAAATCGGGTTATAGCGTCTCTCACAATCCGCCTTATCCTTCGCTGTGAGATTCCCTCAATTTCAGGATAAACAGGTATTAAACTCCCTATTTCGTGCTCATCTCCATCCTCTATGATCTCAGGGTGGTAGGTCTCAAGCATTTCAAAGGATCTGCGAAACCGGCCAAAGAGGATAATATCCTCTCCCTTTCTAAACCTGAAGAGATACCGGGGTGCTCCCATCCATCTGGCGGATATGATCCCATTTTTATTTCCTATTAACATTTCAAGTATTGCCCGGTATCTAAGCCTGACTCTCCCGAGTTTGAGTATCTTGCCCTTGATGAGGGCACTCTGGCCAGGGATGATCTCGTTAATCGGAACGAATTTTCTGCGGTCCTGAAAGGAGCGGGGAAGGAAATAGAAAAGATCATATACAGTCTGGATTCCCCTCTTCTGGAGCTCCCTGGCAATAACCTTCCCCACGCCTTTAAGGGAACTGACAGGGCTGAGAATCTTCCTGTATGGACTATCCTTATCTGAATCCGTGGCTGAGGGATGATATTTTTCCATCATCTGTTTACCCTGTTAGAATGCCCGCTTGACCTGTTAAATGCTTTCTTGGGAGTAGTCTGGTTTTAAGCAATACACCTAAAAGACATATATAGGCAATAATATGGGAGCAAAGCCACTTATTTCACAGGATCTGAACCGGCCCCTGTTGCGCCCGAGTTATTGATGGAAGTAACTCCTTTGATGCGGGAGTTACTTAGGAGGGTGAAAAGCATGGGGATGGTATCCAAAATAGCCTTCCCCTTTTTTACCCCGTTAAATTTCCCAATGGGAACCCTATTCAACGGGGTCAACACGGGGTATAATGCCCAGTGTGAAATCTAACAGGGTTTACCCTCTGGCAAAGAGCTCCACCTGCCCTCCTGTGTGAAGAAATAATATCCTCTGGCCGTCCAGATTTCCCCTGGAAAGCCACTCTAAAAGGGCACTGGCTGCCTTGCCTGTATAGACATGGTCCAGAAAGATACCTTCCTTTCGGGCAAAAAGCTCAATGGCCTTTTCAGCCCTGTCTGTCTTTATGGCATACCCAGCACCAAGGAAATTGTCATCCACCAAAACGGATTTGCGGCTAACTCTCCCTCCTAATAGAGTTGCGGTCTCCATTGCAAGTTCAAAGACCTTTCTCTCCAGGCTTCCCCTTTCCATGGCAACAGATATCCCGGTTATACTCCCTTTCCAACCTGTCATATCTTTACCCACCACAAGACCCGCTTGGGTTCCGCCTGAGCCCGAGGCATGGATTATGTGATCAAAAGATTTCTTCAACCTGATTTCATCCTCCAATACCTCTATGAAAGCTGAGACATATCCCGCAATCCCAACAGGTACTGAACCCCCGATGGGAATCCTGAATACTTTTCGCCCTTTCCCTTTAAGCTCCCTGGCAATCCTTTCGCTTTCAGCTTCCAATGCATTCCAGTCAGTTGAATCAACATAGTAAATCTGTGCTCCCAGCATCTCATTCAATAAAAGATTACCTGTGGCTTCTTTAGGCCTGCGGCCTCCAAGAACCAGATGTACGGTCATGCCTGTCGCGGCCCCGGCTGCTGCCGTGAGACGGCAAAAATTGGACTGTATTCCGCCACTGGTCACCAGGGTGTCGCAGCCATGCTCACGGGCCTCGCCAATCAGAAATTCCAGTTTGCGCGTTTTGTTCCCTCCAAATCCAAAACCGGTCAGGTCGTCCCTTTTGCAATAGACTTCCACACCATAGATCTGGGATAAAGAATTCAGACGGTGGCATGGGGTGGGAGCCAGTGAAAGGGGTTCCCGTGGAAATGATCTCAGTCTTTTCTCAAGATAGCGCAACTTTTTTTCCATATATCACCTCTCGCATAAAGTCATCACTAATACCCTTACTTCTCTTTACCAATGGTGCACGGAGAATTCAGTATTCGACAGTTGGCATTTTACAATATATTGCCCCCACCAGTCAATTGCTCGTGGGCATGCTTCTTTACAAAGAACTGTTTACCAGAACACATGCGATTTCGTTTGGTTTTGTTTGGGTGGCGATAATTATATATTCGATTTCGAGCTTTATAAGTTACAATAAGCAATTGACATTATGATTAAAGACAGTAAAATCTATTCGGATATAACATGTAGCTAAAAGAAGGAATTTGGAAAAATGGATGATAAAACACCCGTTTTCAATAGTCGAATCGCGAAGACTTATTTAGAATACCTTGGTAAATATTATCCCGATATAGATGTTGATTCTATCCTAAAGTATTCAGAAATGAACCGATATGAGGTGGAGGACACCGGTTACTGGTTTAGTCAGCATCAGGCTGATCGCTTTTACGAAATCCTGGTTAAAAAGACAGGTAATCCAAATATCTCCGGAGATGCAGGACGCTTTGTAGCATCAACCGAGGGATTAGGCCCTATAAAACAATACACATTGGGATTCATGAGCCCGACATCAGTTTACCTTTTGATGGAGAAGATCTATCCAATCATGAGTCGCGGAGCTACTATCAAGGCAAAAAAATTGGGCCCAAACAGGGTTGAAATTGTCTCTATCCCTAAACCGGGAATCAATGAAAAGCTCTTTCAATGTGAAAATCGGATAGGCACCTTTGAATCCGTGGCAAAATTGTTCACTGACAGGTTTGCCACGATTGAACATCCTTCATGCTTTCATAGGGGTGATGATTGTTGCCGTTATATCATTACCTGGGAGAAGACCCCTTCCCTTATCTGGAAAATGATACGCAATTATTCTCTTTTACTCAGCATCTTGGTTGCTCTGGCGCTATTCTTTGTCTTGCCGATTATGCCTTGGGTTTCTCTTGTCTTCCTATGTGCTTTTCTAACATCGATATTTTCATTATATTCCAAGCATCTTGAAAAAGGGGATCTGACAAAAACCATTGAAACTCAAGGCGATGCAGCCAAGGGCCATATAGAAGAGATCAATATCCGCTACAACAACGCACTGCTTATTCAGGAGATTGGTAAGGCTACCTCTATGCTTTTGGAGATAAAGAAGCTGCTCAAATCTGTCACGGATGCCATGGAAAAACGATTGGATTTTGACCGCGGCGGTATATGGCTTGCCAACAAGGAAAAGACTCAGCTCATTTATAAAGTTGGCTATGGATACGACCCGGAAATTGAGGAACTTTTAAGAAATACTGATTTTCATCTGGACCGTCCTCGCTCCAGGGGAGTAGTAGTCTGGGCATTTAAAAAGCAAAAACCCTATTTAGTAAATGATATTGCCGATATTGAGAAAGATATTTCCGAGAGGAGTCTGGAATTTATAAAACGGATCGGCGCCCAATCCTTTATCTGTGTGCCTATTGTTTATGAAGGGGAATCATTAGGGGTATTATTAGTAGATAATCTCCTTTCTAAAAGGCCCCTTACTCAGAGCGACATGAGTCTTTTAGCGGGGGTTGGCTCACAAATTGCTGTCAGTATTATGAATGCCATGTCTTTTCAGAAACTTCAGGAGAGCGAGGAGAGATATCGCACAGTTCTGGAATCAAATCCTGACCCTGTTGTTGTCTATGATATGGAAGGAAGTGTACAGTATTTTAATCCTGCATTTACAAGTGTTTTCGGCTGGTCCATAGAGGAGCGTTTAGGTAAAAAAATGGATATGTTTGTGCCTGATGAGATTTAGCCTGAAACTAAAATGATGATTGATAGTATATTAGCTGGAGAGTTAGTTGGAGAAACTTTCTCTGGCATTGAAACCTGCCGATACACCAAGAAAGGAGAAATTATCCCTGTCAGTATAAGTGGGTCCATTTATCGGAATTCGGATGGCAAGCCTGTGGGAATTGTCGTTACTTTACGAGACATCAGAGAACAAAAGAAGCTCCAAGCCCAGCTCCAACGAGCCCAAAAAATGGAGGCAATCGGAACCCTTGCAGGTGGGGTGGCTCATGATCTCAATAATATTTTGAGTGGAATTATAAGTTATCCCGAGTTGTTATTAATGGATATGCCCGAAGAAAGCCCTCTACGAAAACCGATTTTAACAATACAAAAGTCAGGAGAAAGAGCTGCTGCTATCGTGCAGGATTTATTAACACTGGCAAGGAGAGGAGTTGCTGTTACAGAGGTGGTTAATTTAAATCATATCATTTCTGAATATATAAAAAGCCCTGAATATGAAAAGCTAAGATCATTCCATCCTAAAGTTCAAGTGGAGACCAATCTTGAAACAAATCTATTAAATATTGTAGGCTCCCCTGTTCATCTATCCAAGTCTATTATGAATTTAGTCTCCAATGCAGCTGAGGCCATGGATGATGGAGAAGAGATACTTATATCCACAGAAAATCGATATATTGATAAACCTATAAGAGGTTATGACAATGTGAAGGAGGGTGATTATGTTACCTTTACAATTGCTGATACTGGAGTAGGTATATCAAAAGAGGATATGGAAAAGATATTTGAGCCATTTTATACCAAAAAAAAGATGGGAAGAAGTGGAACAGGATTAGGTATGGCAGTTGTATGGGGAACAGTAAAAGACCATAAAGGATATATTGATATTCAAAGCATGGAAGGAAAAGGAACTACATTTACACTTTATTTTCCGATAAGTAGAAAGGAAATATCCAAAGACAAATCTTTAGTATCTATTGAAGATTATATGGGAAAGGGAGAGTCAATTTTAGTAGTAGATGATGTGGAAGAACAACGAGAAATAGCCTCTCGGGTACTAAAAAAACTGGGGTATTCTGTCACATCAGTACCAAGCGGCGAAGAGGCGGTTGAGTACATGAAAAACAATTCAGCAGATCTTTTGGTATTAGATATGATTATGGACCCTGGAATTGATGGACTTGATACATACAAAAGGATTCTCAAATTACACCCAAACCAAAAGGCAATAATTGCAAGTGGCTTCTCAGAAACAGACCGTGCCAAAGAGGCTCAAAGATTGGGTGCAGGAGAATATGTTAAGAAACCATATATCTTAGAAAAAATTGGGCTTGCTGTTAGAAATGAATTGAATAGATAGTACAAAGATTGCTTTTAGGATATCTTTAACAATTTAGACTCTCTTTTCAATGTATCAAAGAGGTAAAAACTGCCCGGCCCATCCTTGCCCATAACATCCCCTGGGTTAAGCAATGTTCTATTGTTGATTCTCTCTAGCCTGTGGTCATGGGTGTGACCACAGCAGACCAAGTCATATTTACCAGTGTGGGCTAATGCGTAATCCATCTCCTCATAAACTTCTCCCTCAAACTTTGCCAATTCTTTTAGGATAAAAGGGGCAATCAGATCTCCGCAGTGTATGGTCAGTTTGGTTTAATAAGATTTTATCATCTCAAGGGTCTTGCTAAAGTAATAGACAGGATTGAGAATAATATAACAAATACAGTGTCGAGGAAAGCAGGAAGATTGCCCGGAGAAAAGAAAATTGTTAAAGGAACATTTTAGCTTGACCGCAATAGTAATTACCTATAAATTTTTCATTAAGTCTCAATGAAAAATAAAATGCCTACTACCAAATACATCATAGTAACTGGAGGGGTTCTTTCCGGGCTGGGGAAGGGAATTGCTGCTGCCTCCATAGGTCATCTTCTATCTTCAAGAATGAAAATTATCCCTATCAAATGTGACGGCTACCTCAATGTTGATCCAGGAACAATGAATCCATTTGAGCATGGGGAGGTATTTGTCCTGGATGACGGGGGAGAGGTAGATATGGATTTTGGACACTACGAGCGGTTCCTGGCTATTAGGTGCAAGTCCAAGTGGAACCTTACCATGGGTAAGGTATTTCACATGGTAAGAGAAAAAGAAAGAAGAGGGGATTACTTGGGAAAGACCGTTCAATACATTCCCCATGTTACTGATATCATTAAAGAAAACATCTATGAAATTGCCAGGGAAGAATCGGCTGATCTCCTTATTGTGGAAACAGGGGGCACAGTAGGGGATATTGAAAATGAGCTCTTTCTGGAGGCAATGAGGCAGATGAAGGAGGATGTTGGCAGGGGGAATATTGTCTACATTCATTTGACCTATGTCCCTATCCCCCATGGGGTAGGCGAGCAGAAGTCAAAGCCAACCCAGCAGAGTGTGAATCTTCTAAAACAGAGGGGAATTTTCCCGGATATTATAATAGGTAGATGCTCGGAGTTTTTAACCAAAGAGATAAAATTGAAGATCTCTAACTTTTGTGACGTGAACCCTGAGGCTGTAATTACCGGCCTTGATGTTGATGATATCTATGAGATACCGGTTGTATTTGAAAAAGAGGGAATAGCTGAGATCCTCCATAAAAAGCTAAATATCTACTCTCCCCCGGACCTGAGAAAATGGAAGGAACTGATTGAAAATATAAAGAATCCTAAAAAAGAAATAACAGTGGCTATGTGTGGAAAGTACACAAAATTAGAAGACTCTTATGCCTCCATCATTGAATCATTGAATCACTGCTCAGCCCACCTAAAATGCAAGATAAACCTTAAATGGATAGAGACAACAGATCTTACAGATGCTAAGGTTTTAGATGGCATAGATGGGGTGATTGTTCCTGGTGGTTTTGGCACCAGGGGGACAGAGGGCAAGATTGAGATTATTAGGAGGGCCAGGGAAGAGAACATCCCATTTCTTGGTCTGTGCCTTGGGCTTCAATTAGCAGTTGTAGAGTATGCACGAAACGTCTGTAACCTAAAAGGGGCTAATAGCACCGAGTTTGATCCAGACACACCTTTCCCTGTGATAGATATACTGCCGGAACAAAGAGATATTAAGGAAAAGGGTGGCACCATGAGACTCGGGGCATATGAGGCTATTTTAAAGGAAGGAACACAAGTTAGTAAACTCTACAAATCTCATGTTGCTTCAGAAAGGCACAGGCACCGCTATGAGGTTAACCCTGAGTATCATAAGATCCTCACTGATAATGGGCTTGTCTTTTCAGGAACCTCCAGGGACGAAAGGCTGGTCGAGTTTATTGAGCTTCCTCGTTTGGAATATTTTGTAGCTACCCAGGCGCACCCGGAATTAAAATCAAGGATGAAGGAACCATCTCCCCTCTTTTATGGCTTTGTCCAGGCCAGCTTACATTGATCCAACGTAACTACTCAGGTTCCAAGTTCCGGGGTTCACGCCTGCCCGCCGGACGGCAGGCGGGGTTCAAGGTTAGAGAGCGATGAAGATTGAACGGTTTGAAGATATTGATCCGCCTGCCGTCTGGCGCATTGAGGCTTGACAGGATCAAAAAATATGAAGAGCGTAAAGTAGCCAACCTTGAACCTGATAACCTGAGTAGTCACGATCCACCCTTCTTGAGGTAGATCATAATTATAGAGATTGCAGCAGGGGTAATGCCTGGTATCCTTGATGCCTGCCCTAAGGAGATAGGGCTTATAAGGAGAAGTTTTTCTCTTAGCTCATTAGAAAGACCATGAACTTTTGTGTAATCAAAGTCCCGTGGAATCTTTATCTTTTCCAGATTCTTGAATTTCTCAACCTCTTTTAGTTGCCGCTGAATATATCCCTCATATTTTATCTCAATCTCAACTTTATGTGCAATGCTTTCATCTATTTTTTTATGGCCCCCATCCAGGGCCTCCAGATTTTCAAAACTTAATTCCGGCCTTTTAAGGATTTGACCCAAGGGAGTTGCATTTTTTATCGGACTTGATCCAACCTTCACAAGATAGTCATTTACCCCCTTTGAGGGAGTTATTACGGTGTTCTTTAGCCTTTGAACCTCGGCTGAGATCTCCTGCAGTCGTTCTTTCATCCCATGAACTGTTTCATCATTAATGAGGCCTAATTCATTACCTTTTTCCATTAATCTCTGCCCTGCATTATCTTCTCTTAAGATGAGCCTGTATTCTGCCCTGGAGGTAAACATCCTGTAAGGCTCTTGTGTTCCTCTGGTAATCAGATCATCAACCATAACTGCCAGATATGCCTCTGATCGATCCAGGAGAAAGGGTGGTCTCTTTTGAATCTTTGATGCCGCATTAATCCCTGCCCAAATACCTTGACCGGCTGCCTCCTCATATCCACTTGTTCCATTGATCTGACCAGCCATATATAACCCTTTTATTCGTTTGGTCTCAAGGGTGGGAAACAATTGCACAGGGTCTACATAATCATATTCAATCGCATAAGCTGGCCTCATGATTTCGGCCTCTTCCAACCCATCAACAGATCTCACAAAGGGGATCTGTATATCCATAGGTAAGCTATTTCCCAGACCACTTGCATAAACCTCATCTGTGTCTATCCCCTCGGGTTCGAGTACGATCTGGTGTTTGTCCCTGCCGGAAAACCTTACTATCTTATCTTCGATAGAGGGACAATAACGTGCAGGAACCCCGGAAATCTTCCCTCCATACAGGGCTGAGCGTTCTAAATTATCCCTTACGATCTGATGGCTTTTCTTATTTGTATGACCTATATAGCAGGGGATCTGAATTATGTTTATCTCTTTGGTAAAAAGGGAAAATGGTCTGGGGTTCGCGTCTCCTTCTTGCCTTTCAAATCTGGTAAAGTCTATGGTTGATTTTTTTAACCGTGCAGGAGTGCCTGTTTTCATCCTTCCGAGTTTAAAGCCTAATTCTTTTAAATTTTCCGGCAATCCGTAAGATGCAAACTCCCCTGCTCTGCCGGCCTGAAAAGATGTAAACCCGATATGGATCAAGCCACTTAAAAAGGTTCCAGTGGCTAAAATCACTGCCGGGGCCTGATACCCGAACCCTGTCTGATCCTCAATCCCGACAATATGGTTATTCTCCACAACCAATCTTTCAACCATGGCCTGTTTAATGTCTGTGTTAGGCTCCTTTTCCAGTACCTCCTTCATGGCGATATGATATCTGATCTTATCATTCTGGGTGCGGGAAGATTGAACAGCCGGGCCCTTTTTAGTATTCAGGGTGCGGTACTGTATTGCAGTTTTATCTGTTACCTTGGCCATCTCACCTCCAAGGGCATCGATCTCTTTTACCAACTGTCCTTTGGCTACCCCTCCAATAGAAGGGCTGCATGGCATTTTTGCTATTCCATCAAGGTCTATGGTCATAATCAAGACACTGCATCCCATCCGGGCGGCGGCCAGGGCTGCCTCACAGCCGGCATGACCTGCCCCGACAACAATGATGTCGTATTTCTTAGGATAATAATTCATGTCATTGATTGCACAAAACCTTTACAACCTATAACTGATAATATGATTCCTTCATAATTAAAGTACAGATAAATAGTACTACTTTTAGATATAAGATCAAAGCATTAAGTGTTTAAAGGGAGACTGCATTATAGAGAGACAAATCACAGCAATCTATGGTAAATGTTTTTATTTGTAATCTTCAATAAAATCAGATAGAATTCAATTAACTCATTTGGCAAGAAATCAAAACCTTGCATATACTGGCACAAACCACAAGATATTGATGAAAGTATTGTTTCTCCCTTCATCAAACTGAAATCTTCTACCTTAAGCCGCCTACCTAAGGAGGGATTTTCCCTGACTTGAGAGACTCTTTTTCTGTCCATTTAGCAGCCACTACACTGCTGAATCTACAAAAATGGGCACAGCTTCCCCAATAAGGGCTCTGGTTTGATTTATTCTGCCATTCATGATAAAAGATACTATTGATCTTACGAGGAGAGCTTTCATACAATGCAAAGGACGATCTTTCAGTTCATAATTCTACTTCTTTTGGCCTCCCTCTGTCTCAGCGGATTCTTACTTGTAAGGCATCTCCTTGGGCTTCCATTCAGACCCACCAATGATGCCCTCCATAAAAGAGGATCTGCCTTTAATCTCGATTTTCTTATACCTAGCGGCACCTATCTCGATGAAAAAATTACGATTGGTGAGGTACTACGTATTCGTATTAGAAAGGAGAGATCCATCTATGAGAGAGCGCTCCGAGGTGTTTTCGGTTTGATTCCTACTCGATACCGCTCTCTGGCGGATCTATTCTTATTTCTCTTTTGGTCCCTCTGCTTCATGACCTTCTTCAGAGTCTTTACCTTTATGGGATACGGCCGGTCCTTTCGTGGGAGCCTTTTTCTTGGAGGCGTGACCTATTACTTCATGCCCGATTTTTCACCTGGAAGGGCTGATGATATATTTTTTCTCGCTGTTCCTCTTCTAATTATACTCCTGCGTAAATACATCCTTCGGAGGAAAGAAA
>JAUWZV010000069.1 GCA_030615105.1 Desulfobacteraceae bacterium | reverse complement strand
GAACCCCTGGCCCAGACCCGCCTGACAGATGGCGGGCAGGCCTGGTTTTCCTGTCCCATTGCGTAGAAACTCCTGGCGTAGCATTTAGTGCGATCATGCCAGGAATGCACATCAAGTCGCGCCAGGGCAGGCTTGAACCCTGGAACTGAGAACCTGATTAGTTACTTTTATTGTTCAAATTGGGCTATTATCTCCTCAGCCTTTTCAAGTGTAGCAAGGGGTCCCTCTTTTCTGCTAACAACCTTGAGTTTTTGATCGGATATAAAAGAGAAGTTCTCTGGCTGGCTACAGACTAAATCAACCAACTTAGGTGGTGATAGATGGGTGTCCTTTGAGAAGGAAAAGATCATATAGCCATCTTTAATATCCAACCTTTCCGAGCCAATTTTCTTAAGGCCTATCTTTATCTTGATAACAGAAATGAGGTTGAGAACCTCTTTTGGCAGAGGGCCAAATCTATCCTCAATTTCCCTTACCATTTCCTTTAGTTCAAACCCCTCCTTAATGGTAGATAAACGTCTGTAAATATCAAGCCTGACATCACTTTCCTCAATGTAGCTGTGAGGAATAAAAACTGGTAAATCAGTATTTATCTCAGGGAATATCTCCTCTTGCCACACCTCTCCCTTAAGCTCTGCTATTGTCTGTTCTATCAGTTTCAGGTATAGTTCATAACCGATAGCCTTGATATGACCTGATTGAGAGAAACCAAGTATGTTTCCCCCGCCTCTTATCCTTAAATCACTTAAGGCAATGTTAACTCCTGAGCCAAGTTGAGAAAAATCCATCAAAACCTTTAACCTTTTCTGGGCATCTCGCGTCAGGATAGAGCTATCTGAAATCAAAAGATATGCGTATGCCTTCAGACTGGACCTGCCAACTCTGCCTCTGAGCTGATAGATCTCAGACAGGCCAAATCGATCAACATGATTAATGATTATAGTATTGGCTGAAGGTATATCCAGGCCCGAGTCTATTATTGTAGTACAAACAAGAACATCTGTCTCCTTAGCCAGGAACCTGATCATGGCCTTCTCTAAATCCCTCTCCTTCATCTGGCCATGGGCAATGTCAATCCTGGCCCTTGGAACAAGCCTGATCAATTTATCCGCCATTATCTTAATGGTCTGGACCCGATTGTGGACAAAAAATATCTGTCCGCCTCTATTTAATTCCCTTTCTATAGCATGCAAAATAATACCTTCATCAAATCCGGCCAAATATGTCTGAATAGATAGCCTGTCTTCAGGTGGGGTTTGAATGATACTCAGATCCCTGACCCCCATCAAGGACATATGTAGGGTCCTCGGAATGGGTGTAGCTGTCATGGCAAGGATATCAACGAAATGCCGGTATTTTTTTAATTTCTCCTTGTCCCTGACACCAAAGCGCTGTTCTTCATCAATAATTAATAGGCCCAGGTCCTTAAATATGACGTCGTCTGAGAGGATTCTATGGGTTCCAATAATAATGTCGACCTTGCCAAGACGGAGATCACTTATTATCCTTTTTTGCTTAGAGTTAGGGATAAAGCGACTCAGGACAGCGATCCTAACAGGATAAGGATCAAAGCGCTTTGAGAAAGTCTGGTAATGCTGCTCAGCTAAAACAGTTGTTGGGACAAGGATAGCTACCTGTTTTCCGTCCATAACCGCCTTAAAAGAGGCCCTTATGGCTATTTCTGTTTTACCAAAACCTACATCACCACAAATAAGCCGGTCCATTGGCCTTTCTGACTCCATGTCATCTAAAACATCATCAATAGCCTTAATCTGATCCGTGGTTTCCTCATAATCAAAGGTTGCCTCAAACTCCCTGTAATAATTATCAGGCTTGGAAAAGGCAAAACCCTTGAGGAACTTTCTCATGGCATTGAGTTTAACAAGGTCCTTGGCTATCTCTTCTATTGACCTCTTGGCCTTCTTTTTCGCTAGAACCCAAGATCTTCCACCGAGCCTATCTAATTGGGGATTCTCATCATCTAAACCAATGTATTTCTGGATGATGTTTATCCTATATGCAGGGATATAAAGCCTGTCGTTTCCAGCATACTCAATAATTACAAAATCTCTTACCCTATTGTTTATCTCCTTTTTTGAAAGTCCTTCATATCGTCCAATTCCATGATCTTGATGGACGACTAAATCACCTACCTGTAATTGACTGAATCCTGTCCATGGGATGGCCTGTACCCTGTCCCTTTTAGTTCTTCTTTCTCTCCCCCTTTTTTCTCCGAAGATCTCATCTTCTGTAATTATAATCAGGTTTGAGGCCAGAAATCTAAATCCTTGAGAAAGGTATCCTAAACAGATATATAACCCCCTTTCCCTTTTTATATATGACCAGTCAGGGAGTATCCCCTGGGCCACAAGTTGATAATTGAGCAAGATTTCTTTTAGCCGCATGGATTGCTGTTCTGTTCTGCAGATGAGTATGATCTGATTTCCCTCCTCAATCCATGTCTTAACTTTGGTGGCCATTGGGGCAATAGAGACCTTTGGATGGCTGATATCCTTATAGTCATATCCTATACCTGGCACAAATGATTCCTTGAAATCTACTACCAGCCCTGTCTTTCTAAGGCTGGTGCTGATATCAAGATCGAAAAAATCAATCCTTCGATATAAATCAAAGCCTTCTTTTAGTTCTTTTATGCCGAGGAAAAGCCTATCAGTTTGAGGAAAAGGTTTGCTCTTTTCCAGGGCCTCATCTTGAAATCTTCCTGCCTCCTTATTAAGCCACTCCGAGATAGATCTGGCCTTATCAGCAAGATTATCTGATCTAACAATGCATATATAACCTTCTTTGGGAAGATAATTAAAGATGGTATCAAGATGTGCGTAAAAATGTTGCAGCCATGCCTCCTGCCCTGGAAACCCCCCTCCTATTTCCAAAGGCGCTGGAAGTCTCCCCATTGATCTGGCCCTCTTAATGTTGGCGGAGGCAAGAATGATTTCATTGGCAGGGAGAATAGTGATCTCCTTTAAATCGGCCTTTGATCTCTGATTTACCGGATTAAAAAGTCTTATGGATTCCACCGTGTTTCCCCAGAATTCAACTCTAATAGCTGAATCATATAAAGGCGGGAATAGATCAATAACACCACCCCTAACGGAAAAATCACCCCTTTCCTCTACTAATGAGGTCCGAAAATAACCAAAGGTCAATAATTTTTTTATCATATCATCCCTGTCAACCTCCTCATTAATAGCAATGTAGTCAACAGAGGAAAGGAGGGTCTCTTTCGGCAAAAGGCGAGTCATTAGGGCCGGGAGGGAGGTAACAACAACGGTATTTCGCGAGGTTGACATAGAGTAAAGTGCCTCTATTCTCTGGCTGATCAACTCTTTTGGAGGGCTCAATCCAGTCAGGGGAGAGATGCCATAGGAAGGAAAAAGGAATAATCTCTTATGATCCGGGGAATATCTATTATTTTGGTTCGAAAGAAAAAAAGACAGGTCTTTGTAAAATATTCCTTCCTCCTCAGGGTTAGGCAGGATTATCAAACAAGGATGGACTATTTCGGTAAGGAGCTGGGATATCAGAAAGGCCAAAGCAGAACCGGTGATACCGGTTACCTCTATGGGCCTTATCTTATCTTTTATCCCCCTCTTTATTATAGTTAGGTTATCTATTTTCTCTGACATTGACTTTCTTTATAAGCTAAGATTTTAGAATTTATGTGAAATTCTGCCGATAAATCAAGCTCTGTTGCTTTGAAATTCTAAATCCTAAACTCTGAATCCTAAATCCGAAATAATATCGAAATCCAAATGATCAAAATTCGAAACAGCCCTCCTTCCCCTGGGAAAAGGATACTTTGTTTAGAAAATTGGAATTTTGGTCATTAGAATTTGTTTAGGCCCGCCCTGGCGCGACATTGCTTGAACACGCTGTGATCGTCGTAGTATCTCGCAATTGAAGTTAAAAAACACATGCCGTGTAATCCAGGTCTGGGCCAGGGATTTAGATATTCGAATTTAGGATTTTTTCATGGGCTTTGTACCTCTTCAGAGGGAATCACTAGCCCTAAATGTTGGCCAGTTCCTGGGCCATCTTTTTCTTTCCTTTTAAATCTGTTATCCGGTAAAGGACCAACATTTCGTTTTGGCTTGGACCGGCTCCTTGAGAGGTGCCCACACCATGCAATCCTGCAACCCAGTTTTGAAGGAACTTTACCATCCTCATTCTCTTTTTTGCAGGTACCGCAGACTTAAGATATTTAGACACATATTCCTTTATCTCTGGGTTTTCCAGCTCCATTTCACCTGGCATAGTAACTGCGATTCCACCGGCAATATCCCCAGCAAAGGCCATTACTTCCCAGAATCCCTCATTCGTATTGAGTTTTGCCAGATTACTCATTGCCTCATCTGGCATAAAAACGCCAGAACCAATTGGCTCCTCCTTTCCCAGGTGGGCAGCAGCAATAGCACAGGCAAGGGATGTGTTGCTTAATTGGATCATCCTGGTTATCTTCTGCACAATATGAGATGCTCTTGAAAGGCCATGGTATTCGGCAATAAGTTGGGTTGCACCAATGATTAGATCTATAAAACCTACCTTGCATGCCCCACCACAGTTCATCCTGTGGGTCTTGGCAAATCTTGTAATGAACCTCTGTGTATATTCAATCTCCCCGCACATGAATACCCTTTCCCAGGGAACAAAAACATGATCAAAGATTATAAGAGAGGTTTCTCGCTGGCCATATATGGGATTTCCAATATACCGGATATCATCTGCATGCTCCCTTTCTATACTATACGGATTATACTGCCCTATATAAGTGATCCCTTCAGATCCATTTGGTATGGCAAATGCAACTGCATAATCTTCCTCACCCTTTCGGCAGGATAGCCCAGGCAATATCAAGTGCTCATCAGCAGCATATGCCCCTGTTGCATGCTGTTTGGCACCACTAACTATAATACCATCTGATCTTTTTTCCTTCACATGGACATAAGAGTCAGGATCCTGATCAAGAGGCCTTTTACTCCTATCCCCCTTTGTATCTGTAACGGATCCACTCACCACCAAATCCTCTTTCTGAACATAACTCAGGTATTCAGTAAACCTTTTTTGGTATTCTGTTCCTATATCTTTATCCATCTCCCATGTTGTAGCTGCCAGACCTGGAAGCATCTCATTTCCGGGGCACCTATAGTTACAGGTCCCTAACTTTTGACTGCTCAGCCTTGCCATCTCTAAGCGCTTTTCAATATCCTGGCAGTTTTGATGGATATGCAGGCTTCGGCTTATAGTCTCATCTGTCAGATGAGATTTTGCTGTCATAATATCAGAATATTGAGGATCTAAAGTTAGTTCATAGACCTTGGCTGTTGCCTCAATAACCCCTCTTGTAATCGGGTGATCAAGGAGCTTTTCAACCTTTTTTCCTCCGATAAAGAGCCTTGGTTTCAGTTTAGAAATCCTCTCTCGATATTCATCTACTGTTATTATAGCCATCTTTTACTCCTCTATTTGATTTAAGTTACTATTTATAAGATAAAAAAATATAGATTAGTGTAGTTTACTGGTCAAGTGATTAAAGGGTTGGTGGAAAATTACTTGTGGAATGTCACCCCAGCCTCATTTACCCCATCACTATGATTACACTTACCCAAAGAAGAGCATTTGGAGATAAAGTAGGCCTGACAAAACTTCTTGACCATTTAAGTGGTCTTAGGCTAAGTTTTATTTGTCCTTAGTTAAAAAAGTTTAATTAACCTCTCTTTGGTAAGACCCGCTCTTCAGTCTAACTATAGGTGTGGGGAGTAAAAATTCTGAAGGTTTGGAAAAATTGGCAAGAATAGAGATTTGGACCCCAAACTTAAACAAGTATAATAACTATAGGTTTTGATATTATGTATGCTGGCGGTGTTTTGAAACAGGTTGATGGCCTAACCTACGATAGACTTACTTATTTTGTCCGTGCTGGCTATGTTAAACCTAAGAAAATTAAGAGAGGGAGCCTTTTATATAACGATTTTTCTGAGGAAGATATTGAGTTAATTAAACTTTCGTGGGAGCTAATTTCTAAGCATGATGTGAGGACAAGAGCAGCATTTGAAAGGGCAAGAGAAGAAGTTAAAGACCCACAACTCTCGCTAAATTTGAGAGCACCACCTAAAAATTCTGATTAATAAATCCATATATACAATAATACTATTTCAAGACCTGCCCTTGCGTCACTATTTAGGCATATATACGAACAAGCAGATTGGGGAAGCCTTTGGGGTGTGTGGTATACTGCTGTTATTGGAGATGACAAACGAGGGGAACAACGCCTAAAGAAAGTTAAGCGGCTAAAGAAAAGGGTTGAAAAGATAATAAATGACATATGAAGATGTGACCCCAAATTATGGAGGATTTATGATTGAAGTAATTTTTTTGGGTGTTGGCGAGGCATTTGACGAAGAGCTTCCTAATACATCCATTCTAATCCATTATGTGGAGGGGACTTCGCCTGTAACATTGCTACTTGACTGCGGCTTTACTGCTCCTCCTCAGTTCTGGATAGAGGAGCCAGAGGTTGATAAACTGGATGGCATATGGATTTCCCATTTTCATGGTGACCACTACTTTGGGCTTCCTGCATTACTTGTTCGCTTTTGGGAGGAGGGACGTAGTAAGGTTTTAACGATCTTAGGACAGAAGGGGATAGATTCTTTCACGCGCAAATCTCTTGATCTGGCCTATCCTGGCTTTTATGAAAAGTTGGAATTCCCGATCAGGTTCCTGGAGGTGGAGCCAAAAAAGGATGTGGAGATCTTTGGTCTCACTTTTCAAGCTGCTGATAACAGTCATTCCCAGAGAGATCTGGCACTGAGAATAGAAGCCCATGGAAAATCAATCTATTACAGTGGTGATGGCAAGGCCACACCTGAAAGCATGGCCCTTGCTAAAGGCAGCCAACTCATCATCCATGAGGCTTTTCATATAGAAACCGAAATCCCTGGACATGGAAGCATTACAGGATCAATTGATATGGCGAAAAGATGTGAGGCATCCAATCTTGCTCTGGTCCATATACAAAGAAATGTGCGAAGGCAGGTGATTGATAGAATGCAACAATTCACACATATGGCAGGCTCATTGAATGTGATGGTTCCAGAGCCTGGTTATAGAATGACTCTATAGCACTTTAGCAGGGTCACATCTTCATAAGTCATTTATCTATTACCTGAATTCGGGATCAGACCTTTTTTCTTTAGAAATTCGCCACTCACTTTTCTTCTAACAATCCACATACCTTTGAAGTAAGACAAACTTCATCTACCTATTTAAAAGTACTCTTTTCAAATTCACCGAGATTGTAGTAAAATAGGGCTGAATGCGATTTTTTGAACGAAAATACAAATCGATAAGGGAGCAAAAAGAACTAGGGAGGAAAATAGCTATAAAATATGGCCTTCCTGAGATCTTTAGTGATTTGCCATCAGGTATTCATTCCTATGAAAGAAGGTTTATAATCCAGAGAGTTGTTGGCTATAAGTATGGTATATGAAAGTATAAATACATATAAAATTGTTCTTAAGGACAAAAAACTTCTTGAGAAAAAGTGTAGAGAATTGGGTATCATCCCTGTCTTTAAGGGAGATTATATTAGCCTGGATTACTTTCCCCGGAGAAACGTTATAAAAGAGGAAATTATAAGTGAAGTATTTGGAAATGGTATGAGGACTTTTGAAAAAAAATCATACTTTGATATCCTTGAGTATATAAAATTACCTGGAAGTGATGACTATGCAGGGCTAAGTCATTTAAATAGGTAACTCTGTGTAATGCCAAGATTATTTGCTTAATCAATTTTTTGTAAATTCGAAATCCTAAGCACGAAATACTAAACAAACACTCATGCCCATTCTGGGCACCACGAAGGATGAAAATTCTATTTTCGGACTAAATTTGAATGTTCCAAATCCTAAATTCAAAACGAAAGATATTTCCAATAGTTTCGTATGGTTATTACACCAATGCCAGAAATATTTTGTTTCCGAATTCCGAGTTTCGCCCCGTCCTGATGGGATCGCCCCGTCCCGGTTGGGCCGGGATCCAATCGGGAGGATCACTTCGGGAGAATCCGGAACCCGGAAGCATTTGACCTGCCCGCAATGCCATTGATTTATCACTACGAAATGCTGGACAATGCTGTTTCACAAGAAGTTATTTCCCTGAAAACAAGGGACAATGCATGGCAGGCGGGTATTAGGATTTTGAAATTGTTTAGAATTTAGGATTTCGGATTTAAATTTCTAAGGAGCAGAGTATAATTTCACCCCAAAAATCTGACATAAATCCGCCTCAGGCGGATAAATGTTAAGATCTTGGGTTATGTAGACATATAGTTATGGTAAGGCCATTAGAGGCAAGATATGAGTGACAACTTGTTAAAGGTCCAACTGACCTATTTAAAAGAGCTTTATGATCAGTTGCCCGAAGACCTGGAAAAATCCCTTCCAGCTATAAGAGAAAACGACGTTTTCCATTTAAAAGCATTTGGAGAGTCTTGGAGGATTAGTCCCAAAGGGATAGGCCTTGGTGAAGAGATGACTACCGGCCCTATAGGCATCCTCATAGCCCTGTATGCCCGCAATGCAAGTAAGGAAGCCGTTCAACTCAATCCCCTTAAATCTTTTAAGCAAATTAAGGGCAGCATGGCCTACCAAAGCGCTTTTACTGTTCGCTCTGAGATAAGTTTAGTCCCTTACGTCACTCAGATTCAGGTCTGCAAGAAAAAGGTTATCGAGGCTTTTGATGGGTATGAGAATGAGGGTACAAGTGGAGATTTTTCGTTTACTTTGTATCCATTACCTAAGATCCCCTTATATTATATATTTTATTTAGCAGATGAGGAGTTTCCAGCCTCGGTCACTTGTCTTTTTGCTGCCAATGCAGAATCATTTATGCCAGCAGATGGTCTTGCAGACGTGGGAGAGTTTACTGCCAAGAAGATAATCGAGATTGTAACTTCTTAACACTTGAAGCAAGGGATCAGGCCCACGTATAACTCACATGTAATGATTTATAAGTGAGGTGGTTTTATGAGCGAAAAAATGGAATGCATGTGTCTGAATTGTGGTATATCCCATTATATTGATAAAAATAGCCTTTCTCTGGTGGATCCTGACAATGACGAGATGAAGCTCGTGAAGAACCTTTTCTGCTCAGAATGTGGCAGCGTGCTGGCCTTGATCTGCAAGGCCGGTGATGAACCGAACTACAAGCTCAAGTAATATGTGGTGTCATATTATCCAAGCTACTCAATTTACCCTTCTTATGAATTTGCCGCCCTAACGCCCTGCTCAATTGCGGCGGGTATAAGCCATTGAACCCTGAAATGCTATAAAGTTGTTACAATCAATAATTTTTCAAGACACGCCAGCTTCCAGCCGTCCGGTGGGAAGACTGGCTATGGCCCCACTTCATGTCCAAACTCTGGCTTTACATTTTGAGCTGGAATAATTCGTCGCTCAATGTCGGGCCAAATTTTACGCTTCATCATCCTCAGATCATATTCAGACTGAAGATTTAACCAAAACTGTGCCTCAATGCGAAAATAGCGCTGCAATCTGAGAGCAGTATCGGCTGTGATAGCCCGTTTGCCGTTGACGATCTCACTTATTCTGTTGAGCGGAACAGCAAGATCTCGCGCAAGCTGATTTATACTGATGCCCATCGGTTCCATGAAATCATCATGCAGTATTTCACCCGGTGTAATTGGTTCAAGAAGTTCTTTTGCATCCATATTTATACCTCAATGATAGTCAATAATTTGGACGTTGTAAGCATTGCCATCACGCCATTCAAAACAAACACGCCATTGCTTGTTGATGCTGATAGCATATTGCCCCTTTCTGTCTCCTCCCAGGGTATGAAATTTGTTTCCAGGGTTTAGCATCAATGCATCTAAGCTCGGGGAGGCATGCAAAACCATTAGCCGCTTTCTTGCCTGCCGCTCAAAAGATTGAAAACGTCTTACTCGTATGTCATTGAATAGTTTTTCAGTGTCCTGGCAGGAAAACGATTTAATCATATGCAAAAGATATTACGTTTTCCGTAATATGTCAAGCATATTATAATCTGATTGATAGGCATAACCTCATGCTGACTTGCGGCGGGTATATAGAAGGCCTGCTTTGACCACGGGGAACTTCAATAAACCAAGGAGTAACAAATGCCACAGCTTCCAGCCGTCAGAGTGAAGCAGGTGGTTATCGCAGACTAATCTTTTGGAATGTAAAATAGCCTTATTTGCCACAGCATTTTTTATACTTTTTCCCGCTTCCACATGGGCAGGGCTCATTGCGTCCAACTTTCTTTTCTGCTATCTTTGGTTTTGGTGGATTCAATAATATTTCTAAATCGGTAATATCCTCTGGTTTATCTGGTTCCAATCCAATTGTATATTTCCAACCGTGTTCTTCAAATATTGATGCTACTTCTTTCAATCTTTCTTCTGTTTGTACATTAACAAAAGCGGGCTTCTTTTCAGTGCCTAATTTTGCCGTCTTTTTACCATTAAAAATTTTTTCCATCTTTTCGCCAGTAGAAATATTATAGGATTCATCTACCGCATAACGTACTCTTCAGGGGACGGGGGACGAGGCTCCGCCAGTACTTAAGTCATTGCGTAAATTTGATAGCCCTTTCGTTCGCTATGCGCTCCCCTCTTCTTACTGCATACACTACCCCCCGGTTGGCTCATTGCAAGCCGCCCCGCTATCTCCAGCATACTATAGCCAAGCTCTCTTACGGCCCAATAGCAAAATAAACCCCATGCCTCCGCTTTAGACTTTTCCCGTTGTTTTATTTAATTATTTAGCCCCGTCCCCTTTTACGGCCAACTTGGAGCATTTCTTCGCCGCAAGGGTCTTTACTCTTCAAATCTGACCCCATTTCACTCGCCCCACTCTCGTTTGAAATTTACATAATCACTTAAATTCCAAAGGCTTACAACATTTTTTAAGATATTTTCATGGCCAGTTGATGTGAAAACGTCATGCGCCTTAAAATGCTCACAAATTGTCAAACCTTCTCTATAAAGATCGGGATAAGCTCTCTTGAAGTTCTTCCGAAATTTCCTCAGAGCATCTCTTTGGTCTGAGCTAATGGTGAGATACTGCAAACATGTCCATGCGCTAACATACCTAGATATTCCAAAACGTTTCACAGTTAAGTCATTTGGGCCTGTATTACGGTAGATCGACATGTCCTTTCTCCTGGCAAACTTAGCTTCCCTTCTGACCTGCCTTGCATAGCTTTTGTTGCGGGTTCTAAATCCATGATCCTGTATCAGTTTGTTTACAGGAACATCATCTATCATTGTGGCAATTACACTCAAGGAAAAGACTGCCACATTGTCTGTCTTCTGCTTGAGCTCTAAGTGAGTATAACCTCTACCATATGTCAATAGGCCGTGCCCAGCTTCATGTGATAGTGCTTCCTCCAATTGATCGATTGTTCCATTGAATGGAAGTACATATTCAATCACAATATCGGTAGGGTGATGCGCAAAAGCAAAATTCATTCCCTGCAATCCCACAAAGGCTGCTTGTTGCAGTGATATTGTTCTTCCGGATTCAGATTCTACAAAGCTGTAGAATCTCTGCAATGTATCGGAAAGTTGAGGAAGAGAAGAAATCATTATAGGATGCTCGACATTGATATTAACTAGTGGGCGTTCGTGTCCTAAATAGGAACGTTATCTATCCGACTTGGTAACATTCCCAAAAGGGCGCATTGCGTACCAAGGGTAAAGATTGCTTCAGTCTCTCCAAAAAACAATCATCAATCATTGCGCTTTTCTCGCCACAATCACATACCGGCTGATGACCCCGAGGGTTTTCTTTTTTTGCATCGCGGTAACCATATTGCCGGTAAACCTTTCTGAGGATAGCGGGGCTTGAATGATGTGGTTTTCCTGCCAGCCGCTTCCGTCGAGAACCCCCAGGTATTCTCTGATTAGAATTGCATTTTCCCGTATTTCATCTCTGGCGGGGGTCCGTTGAAAATCCCGCTCTCCGAGGCGTAGGCTTTACGAGCCGGAGGCCAATCAGCATTAATCAACGCGATTCGGCATGTCGGCTTTGTGTATCGATGGGTCAGTGAAAGGAACTGTTTCATAAAATCCAGATAGGTTTCTCTCGACATGCTGGATATTGCACTCGAATCGTAGTCTCCCAGTTTCTTGCTGAAATAGGGCGGATCGAAAATAACAAGATCCGGCTTGTCATTGCCTTTTATCGGCCATTCTAGATTGTTTCCATCCCAGAAGTGGGATTCGATTTCAGGCCGTGAATCCAGCCTGTTTTCCAGGTCGAAGCTTCGGCACTTCCGGTTGAAAACCAAACAGGTATCGGCGACAACACCCCCACCTGCCATGGGGTCCAACACCAGATCGTCCTGATCGGAGAAATAATAGAGAATATGCCCGACCATCTGCGCGGGGATGCGTCCCGGCCAGTCATCCCCGAATCGTCTGTCGCAGTTGTTCCAGTACCAGTAGTCCCATGGTCGTATCTTCCAACCAAGCGCATCAAAACGATCCTGATCGTTTTTTCCTTCAAGGGCAACAGACCAAACCAAAGGTTCCGGCAAGGCATGCTTTTTGGTGACAATTGGAACTGAAAGCCCGTCCCCCAGCGACTTTCGAACGGTCTCAAACAACCCTGTGTCTTGACCATACTTCTGAGCCGTCTTCCAGTTGATTCTCAGATTCGAGGCGATGATTTCAACAGGGATGCCCAGCCGGCTCATTAACAGCACTTTCACTTTCGAAACGAGAGGAATTGTTTCCCGCAATCGCTCCTGTTCGGCCAGAGCTTGTTTCTCTATTTCTTTCTCAGCAATCGCTTCTATCTCTGCTGCGCTGAATTCTTTCAATCCTCTTTTTGATGGGGAGGGCTTATCAGATCGATCCTTATTCTTTCCGGATATGCCTGATTCCTGTATGAACGAGTCAAATCGGCTTTTTGAGGCTCTGCTCAGTTTTTGTAAAGCCCGGGCCTGGGATTTGCTCAGTTTATGCC
>JAUWZV010000096.1 GCA_030615105.1 Desulfobacteraceae bacterium | reverse complement strand
ACAGGCATGACCAGGACACATATTCATATCATGAAACACCTGGGGGTGACCGTCATCTTTGCTTTTCCTACATTTGCCATGAAATTGGCGGAAACGGCAAAGAGAGTGGGTATTGACCCCCTAAATGACCTGAAGGTACGCCTGCTCATCATCAGAGGAGAGGAGATCTACGGTGAAAATGATAAGGAGATCCTGGCCGGAGAATTCGGTGCAGAGGTCAGGGAAATGTATGGAGGGGCTGAGACCGGTTTTGCAGCCGCTGAGTGTTCCTATGGTGGAGGTATGCACTGTTTTACTGATTCAATTATGGAAATCATTGATCCTTTCACCGGCCAGTCCACAGCCGGTGAGGGCGGTGAGATTGTGGCCACTGATCTTTCCCGGAAGGCTATACCTATAATCCGATACCGAACTGGAGATCTGACCGAAGGACTTAATTTTGAGCCCTGTCCTTGCGGCCGGACCTCCCCCCGCATAAAGCGCATTGTGGGAAGGACAGGGGACATTGTCCGCGTAAAAGGGGTTTATTTGATTCCGGATAAAGTGAAACAAGTAATCAGGACACATAAGGGCCTGGGGAAATTTCAGATTATAGTAGACCGCCCCAGGCTTGAGGACAGGCTGCTTATTAAGGTGGAATCATCTAACCCTGAAAAGGATCAAGGGCTTAAGGAAAGCCTGATTGAGGGCTTGAGGGAAGTCACGCGATTAAGAGCTGAAATCGATCTGGTTCCATTTGGCTCGATTGCACAAGGTGCGCCTATTTTAATTGATAAGCGATATCGAAAATGGAATTTATAAGGTGACATTAATCGATAAGGAGTATAGGGAGAGGAGAGAGAAGAAATGGACAAGCGAATTATCACGGCAGCCATTACTGGGAGCATTCATACTCCCAGCATGTCGCCCCATTTACCTATAACCCCGGATGAGATCGTTGATGAGGCGGTTAGGGCTTATGAGGCTGGTGCGACCGTGGCCCACATTCATGCCCGTGATCCGAAAACAGGCGCTCCTTCGGCAGATGTTAATCTTTATAAGGAGATTACTGCTAAAATTAAGAGTAGATGCAATATAGTTCTTTGCGTTACTACTGGCGGTGGTCTTGGAATGACCGCAGAACAAAGGGTTAGGGCTATACCGGTTTTAAAACCGGAGCTGGCTTCCTTCAATTTTGGTTCATTTAATTTTGCCCTGCATCACGCACTTGATACCTACAAAGAGTTTAAGTTTAAGTGGGAAGAGGAATATTTATCCATGACCGAGGATCTGATTTTACCCAACACCTTTAAAACGCTAAGGGAGTTTTCAGAGGTCTTTCAAAAATATGACGTTCAACCAGAACTGGAGGTATACGATTTAGGTCAGCTGAATAATGTAGCCTTCATGCTTAAAAAGAAACATTTAAAAAGGCCGATCTATATCCAGTTTGTTTTAGGTATATTGGGTGCTATTCAGCCTTCTCCGGATAATCTACTATTCATGTATAACACGGCCAGAGAATTAATAGGTGACTTTACCTGGTCGGTTTGCGCAGCCGGAAGAAGTCAGTTTAATATGTGTACCCTGTCATTGCTTATGGGTGGAAGTGCACGGGTAGGCCTGGAAGATAATCTTTACATTGAGAAGGGTGTCAAAGCCAAGAGCAACGCGCAGCAGGTAGAGAAGATTATCAGGATTGCCAGGGAGTTAGGCATTGAACCAGCTACTCCTGATGAAGCCAGAGAGATATTGGGGTTAAAAGGATTGGATAAGGTTGCTTATTAAGAAGCATAGTGAGTTTATCCTGTTTCGCTTGCAATTAACCTCTCTCTTGCCGCGTAGTAACATCTCTAAGAGAATTCCTACGGCCAGCAAGTGCTACTAACGCAATGCCCAAGACAACCTCCAAAGAACTGATTCTTCAAACAAAAAACCTAAGCAAGAATTTTGGGGCTTTGAAAGCCGTTAATGATGTTACTCTCGGTATAGGGTCCGGTGTTCATTCAATTATTGGACCAAATGGATCTGGAAAAACAACATTATTCAACCTTCTTACGGGATTCCTGAAGCCAACCGAAGGAAAGATATTTTACCAGGGCGAAGAAATTTCTAACTTGGTCCCCTATGAAATCTCTCAAGGTGGGATTGCCCGGTCTTTTCAAATTACAAGTATTTTTCCTGAACTTACCGTATATGAAAACATACGCTTAGCTGTGCAATCAAGGCTCAAGGCTTGCTATAATTTCCTGGTCTCATTTAAGAGTTTGAAAGGGGTGGATGAGAAGACCAAAAAGACGCTAAGCCAAGTAGGCCTTTTAGAGGTAGCTGATTTGAAGGCCAAAAACCTTTCATATGGACTACAGAGGGGCCTTGATATTGGTAGTTCACTGGCAACAGATCCGAAGGCAATTCTTTTAGATGAACCTACCTCAGGAATGAGAAGATCGAGTGTGAGAGCTGCGTCTGATGAACGATGGATCTATATGGCTTCAGCAGCTTAGAGGGGACATTTTTACTAAGCAGTTAAGGGGACATATTTACAAAGCTTAAACACACTTTTTTTTAAACACTTTTTTTAAACAGCAGGAGAATGCATTTTGTTGGCACTACATTTTTGACAAAAATCAGAAAAACCTAGGAGTCTGTCGGTCTTGCTGATCTTATCTCCGGCTCACAGTGGACAGCATTTTTATTTTGGACTGTTAAATACAGCAGTTTCTTTTGAAGCGAGACTTAATAAATATATTAGAATTCGACTTTTAATGCCCCGTGCGGAAGCACGGGGTTCTTTACTGATAGTAAGACCCTTATGGGCAAACTGGAGAAGGGTCTCATTGTTCAACTTTATCATGGCCTCCTAAGATAGTCTGCCTCTGAATCTGGAGAAGGTAGAATGATTAGGGGAAGATTTATCGAGGGAAAGGCCCAAGAACTTTTTAAAGGATATCCTATGGTTTACCCCAGATGAATATCCCTACACCATAACTTGTACTTCTATCAGCAACTCGTATATTGATTTGGCGTTGAGACATTTTTCATTATAAGTTATTCAACAGGGCAGGTCTGGTTTTCAAGTTCAGGATCTGAAGGGATATGAAACCATTTCTGGAGCAACATACACTTTAATAGCATCAAGGGGGAGTAGGCATCGGCTCCTTCATGGCTTTGGCCAATATGATAGTATTCTTTTAAAAGGGCCTCTATGTTTTCCCAGTTAACCGCCTTACTTATCCTTTCCATCATCTTTACGCTGCGATTATTTTCTATTGAACTTAGAAGGGATAGTTCAGCAAAGCTGATGGTTTTATCTACCTTCTTATATCCCATATTTTCCTCCTTTGTTTGATCTATTTTTTGAGGAAAGATATGGCATAAAATTGCTTGATTGTCAAGTAATTACAAGTAGTTATTACAAGTAGTTATTTTATATTTTTGGTAGCCTTTTAATGTTAATATATGTCATGTAGGACTAAAAAACCTGAGGGGTTGTCTTTTACCCCCAGGATAAGATCTTTTTGACAATTTTTGGCAGGTTGTGCAAAGGTCTCAAAGTATCAAGGTGTTATACTGTTTCATCGTTAGTTTTTACTATAAGAAGAATTTTAAAGATTAGGGCCGGATGAACTTATCCAAAAAAGACGAAGCATGTGTAAGAATAAGATAAATGGCCTCAAATCCTTCCTATAATCTGATCGGCTATAAGGCTCTTATCTATCTCCCCAGGCATCCCAATGATATCCACCATACTGGCATCCCTGTAAAATTGCTCTATCTTATTTTCCACAATATATCCATATCCTCCAAATATATGTAGGGAATCCCTGGCCACTTTCAAAGCGGTCTCAGCAGAGACCATTTTGGCCATATAGTTGATTTTGGGGTTTACATCATTTTTATCAAAGCTCCAGGCAGCCTTGTATGTCAGAAGGCGGGCAACTTCTATCCTTGTGTCCATATCTGCCAATCTGTCCCTTATAGCCTCAAAAGACCCTATCTTTTGTCCAAACTGCTCCCTCTGTTTGGCATATGCCAGTGCCAGGTCAAAGGCCCCCTGGGCGATACCGGTCGCCATTGCAGCGGCCTCTATGTTCATCTCGTTTAGGAAGTTCATCAACTGGCTTTGCCCCTGGCCTTCCTCCCCTATAAGGTTTTCGCGGGGAACTTTAAGGTCACTAATGGTCAATTCTGCCATCGGGAGCATCCTCATTCCAACCCGACCACCCATTTCAGTGGCAACAAGTCCATCCGTATCCTTATGGAGGATAAGAGCCACCTGTTCACCGGGCTTTCTATTATCTGCTAACTGGCAGACAACGATCATGGGGCCAGGTAGACTGCCGTTAATTACAAGTGATTTGTTTCCATTAATAAGATATCCATTGCCGTTTCTGGTAGCAGTTGTCTTAAAGGAGGTAAAGTCGTTTCCTTGATTCTTTTCTAAATATGCCAGAGAGGATGCATTTTCTCCCTTAGCAATGGGAGGAAGGTATTTTTCCCTTTGATCATCGCTTCCAAACCTGAGAATCATCTCAGATCCAAAACCGGAAAGCACCAGGGCCATCCCTATGCCTGAATTCTGGCGGCAGAACTCTTCTACCACCAGGACATTATCCAGTATGCCCAGCTCCTGGCCTCCATATTCTTCCGGGATATGCATCCCAATAAATCCAAGCTCACACGCCCTCTTCCAAATCTCAAAAGGATATTGCCCTTCTCTTTCTAAATCCATGGCAACATCCGGATCAAACTCACCCTGGGCAAATTCTCCGGCAGCCTTCTGGATGTCTTTCTGCTCTTTAGTCAAAATAAAATCCATAAAAAATTCCTTGATTCCGGGTTCTTACTATATAAACCCTGCTTGGTTGAAACAATCATTTCTAAATCACAGTAACTCCCTTGCAATAATCATCCGCTGTATTTCTGAAGTTCCCTCTACAATCTCAAATAATTTTATCTGTTTAAAATATCTGGAGATGGGATATTCATCCAGATATCCATAAGGGCTAGAGATTTTCAAAACCTCAGCCGCTATTTCTGTTGCAGTTTCTGAAGCATATAATTTGGCAAAGTGGGACTCAAGGGTGTGTCTTCTTCCCTGGTCCTTAAGCCAGGCTGCTTTCAGGTACATGGTACGGGCAAGTTCTATCCTCATAGCCATATCAGCAAGCTTGAAGGGAACTCTCTGAAATTCAAACAAAGATCGATGACCTTGAAGCCTCTTTCTGGCAAAGCCGAGGGCTTCATCAAGACAGGCCTGGGCAAGACCCGTTGCAATTGCACCGACAGTGATTCGACCTGTTTGTAGTACGGTGAGGTGTTGAGTAAATCCCCTTTCGATATCACCCAGAAGGTAATCCCTTGGAACATGACAATCATCAAAGAAGAGCTCATGTGTGGCACTGGCCCGCATTGCCAACTTTTCATATTTTTCGCCCACATTAAAACCCAGGGTATCCTTGGGAACTATAATGGTACAGATGATCTCTTTTCCATCTGGTTCCCTCTGGGTCTTGGCAGTTATGATCACGATGGATGAATTGTCCAGACCCGTATTGGTGATAAATTGTTTCGAACCGTTGATAATCCACTCTTCACCTTCAAGTTCGGCAGTTGTTCTCGTTCCTCCAGCATCCGAACCGGCGTCAGGTTCGGTCAGGCCAAAGGCGCCAAGCTCTTTGCCCTGTGCGATGGGGATAAGCCATCTCTGTTTCTGCTCCTCTGTGCCAAAGGCAAAAAGTTCCTGGCCTACAACACTTGTAGTTACATCCAGGATAGCTCCAAATAGAATATCACCCCTTGAGAGCTCTTCAATACACAGATGCATACCAACCCAATCCCCACCGCTTCCACCGTATTCCGCGGGGAAGGGAATGCCCATTATCCCCAAATCTGCCATCTGCTCTATGATCTCATAAGGATGTTCACCTGTGCGCTCCAGCTCTTCAGCCCTGGGTGCAATGACCTCCCTGGCAAACTTACGGCACATATCTCTGATGGTTTTCTGTTCATCGGTTAGATCGAAATTCATATTGTTCCCCCTGGCTTATGAAAAGCAAATATGTGCTCACCAAGGTACTGCCCTAATCGAGTGAGAATTTTCTTGATTTTCGAGAGATCCCTTGTTAATCAATGCATTCACGAAGCTGATCTAGGGCTTGTCTGTTTTAGCTTTATACAAGGTTTTATAAACTTTTTGTCTCAATTAGGGTACTGCTGATATTTGCTTATCTTGCATCACTTATGATTAATCCCAGTATCTACAACTCATTACCAAACATAGCTACACTACAAACAAGACTGCCGCAGATGCCTCCATGGTTATGAGTCAATCCAAGTATTGGATTGGTTTTTAACTGTCTTTCTTCAGGTTCTGCTTTTCCCTGCAGTTGTTTATAAATTTCGTAGGCCATCCTTATGCCGGAGGCCCCAATGGGATGACCAAAACATTTTAATCCACCATCACTCTGACAGGGTATCTTACCATCAAGATCGAAAAACCCATCTTCAACATCTTTTCTCGCCTTTCCAATAGGTGAGATCTGAAGGCTTTCATAAGTTATCAGTTCACTAATGGAGAAACAGTCATGAAGTTCCATCAAGCTTATCTCTTCCCTCGGGTTTTTTATACCCGCCTCTTCATAAGCCTTAACTCCTGGAACACGGGTTGACTCAAGATGGATACCATCCCAGCTCTGGTGTCCAATTCCTGTTGCCGGAGTGAGAGATATCTGGAGCGCCTTTATATAAATTGGGTCAGGCCTGAACTCTTTTGCCTTATCTGCCGGCACTACAATGGCTGCAGCAGCACCGTCACTGACTCCACAACAGTCAAACAGTCCCAGCGGATCTGAGATTATCGGAGCATTGATTATTATATCCATACTGGGTGTACTGCGAAGATGGGCCCTTGGATTCATGGCACCATTTTGATGACTCTTCCAGGAAATTCTTGCCAGAACCCTTTTACCCTCTTCTCGGCTTAGGCCGTATTTTGCAAAATAGGCATTTGCAATCTGTGCGAACATTCCCGGAGCTGTCAAGTTTGGGTAATAAAACCTGCTTTCTTCTCCCGTACCAAGATCAGGTAAACCACCAAATCCTGTATCTTTTAGCTTTTCGCAACCAAGGGCGAGCGCAATATCGCAAGCGCCTGAGGCCACGGCATAACAGGCCCCACGAATAGCTTCTGTCCCGCTTGTGCAAAAATTTTCCACTCTTGTTACAGGAATGTTCGGAAACTTAAGCGCTCTTGCAAGCGGTATACCACCCCTGCCAACATTGACCTCTTCAAAGCAGCTGGCATACCAAGCTGCATCAATATCCTTGATCTCTATTCCTGCATCCTCTGCAGCCTCCTTATAGGCTTCAACAATCAGATCTTCTGAACTTTTATCCCATTGTTCACCAAATTTGGTGCATCCCATACCTATAATAGCAACTTTATTCTTATTCCACTTGCCATATTTCAATCCTCCATTTATGCATTCTTTTCGAGAATCGGTACAGCCTTCCAGAAATAGGCGTATATCCCTCGTCTTTTATCAGCATATCTACGACGCAAACCCATCTTTACATATGTTCCAACCTTGAGGGAATCAAGATCACAATCTGTAATGTCAAGGTATAGTCTTCCACCTTCATCAAAATCGATCAGACCGTACGTAGCAGGAGGGTCTATAGTGAAGGCCAGTCTGTCACCGGTAAATGATTTTATACGTCCAACCTTGTCGTAGAAATAATAATCATCCATTTGATCAATGGCCCCACACCCCGGATTAATACATACTCGTTGTTTCGGGTACTGAGGAGTACCGCACACCTTACATTTTGAGCCGCACAGAGCGGTCAGTGTTTTACCCTCTCTATGCATCAAAGACAACCGTATGGGTGGGGCCTCTTCACCGCGAATCCCTATCTCTACCGGAATCAGATCACGGTACACCAGATATTTTACATAGTTATCCAGCTCTTCTTTATGCTCCAGGTGTCTTTTTATCCCCATTCTGTCCCTTGCCTTTTCGATTTGATCAGTAACCTCAAAGAACAGGGCATCACTCCCGTTACCATAGCCCACAACCAGTATCTTATCCCCTGCTTTCGCCTCTTCAAGGGCAGCTACCAGCATCATCAGGGAAAGAGATGAACCGGTATCACCTATACTATTCATCATATTATCTTGAATTCGCTCTGATTCAATTCCCATTTTTTTACAAATACTATTCAGCGCTCCACCCACAGGACAGGAAATTACAACCTTCGCAAAATCACCAATCTCCAGATTATATTTCTCGAGCAAACCATTTACAGCTTCCGGTATAATTTTGCCGTATCCCTCATCCCTGATCCATCTCTCTTCCCAGCCGCGAGTAAACCTTTCTTCCTGTGTTCGACGATAGTCAGCAATATCACTTGTAATAGAATAACTCCCCTTCAACTCTGCAATAACATCATCCTTGCCAACTATAAGTGCTGCAGCACCATCACCGAAGGTATGCTCCATACTACTGCCCGGTTTCCCCTGTCGGGAATCTGCGGCACACACAAGAAAGTTCTTTATATCTCCGGATTTCACGGCATCACAGGCAGAAATAAGCGCTGTAGTACCTGATTTAAGAGAAGCGCCAAAGTCAGCAGTCCTGATATCTACTCTTAAGGCAAGGGCAGCAGCACAGATGGCAGCGTTCTGCCTTTCCAGATACGGAACGGTTGTCGAGCTGAGGTATAATCCCCCGATCTCATCACGAGCAATACCGTTCAGACAGTCCAATGCTGCTGCCACAGCCATGGTCACACAGTCCTCATCATAATTGGCCACGGCCTTTTCGCCCCTCGCAACGCCTGCAGTGGCCGAGTTGAACCAACCCATGGCCGCAAAGATAGTCTTACGATTCAGCCTGTAGCGCGGGATATAAGCACCATAAGAAGTAATTCCAACCATATTTAACCTCCCTTTCCATGCCCTAGTATTGTCAAAAATTCTCTAGAAAATTACTGATAAAAATCGTGATTTCAGTATGATACCTAAAAACCGTTTACCTCCCCCTATTAAAACATTCTTTGACCACCAAAATTCGATCTCAGTAAGGCTGGAGCAGAAAATCATCATGCGTGAGAATGGGCCATTGTAAAGCTCGTCGGAGCGCAGGATGATTTTTCTGCGGGTCAGAGGCACGATTTGTGTTTTTTATACTTCTCTCTTTTTTTTCATAAAACTTTTGACAGTACCGTTCTTGAAGCTTAGTTATGGTTATGATAGACGAATCAATCATTGTTAAACCAGCTTGAAATTACCAAGCACACCGGCTTCTTTACAAGCACTTTATAAAGACTATTCATCTCAAAAGAGATCTTGCCACGATGATCTTTTCTATCTCCTTGGTTCCTTCATATATCTCTAAAATTTTTGCATCCCTGTAGATCCTCTGAACCTTGTATTCATCTAAGTAGCCATATCCACCGTGCATCTGAAGCGCCTCATCTGCGCATCTCACTGCCATCTCACCTGAGAAATACTTTGCCATGGCAACAAGTCCATGGTCAATTTTACCCTGATCGGCCAGCCATGCGGCCTCATAGTAAAGATTTCTGGAAGCCCTGATTTTAGTGGCCATCTCAGCTACCTTGAACTGGTTTATCTGAAAGGATGCCAGGGGTGCCCTGAACTGATGTCTTTTCTTGATATACGCTATACTTTCCTCTAGTGCAGCCCTTGCTATACCCACAGCCATAGCACATACCATCAGTCTGGTTACATTAAATAATGCCATAAGCTCTTTAAAACCTTTTCCCTCTTCTCCTACCATATTGGAGGCTGGAATTCGAACATTAGACAAGGATACCTCAGCTGTATCATTTGCCCTTATGCCGAGTTTTCCATGTATCTTGTTAGCCTCATATCCAGCCCTGTCTGTCTCAACAATAAAAAATGAGTGTCTCTGGTGTCTGTCAGGGTTATCAGGATCTGTCTGACAGAAGACCAATAGATAGTTTGCAATACTTCCATTTGTAGTAAACATCTTTGTGCCATTTATTATATATTCATCACCATCCCTGACAGCACTGGTAGTTGCAGCTGTTACATCAGAGCCTGCATCAGGCTCTGTGATGGCTGTGCCCATAATGGCCTCTCCTTTAGGTATGGGAGATAGGTATTTCTTTTTCTGCTCCTCAGTTGCAAACATACCTAACATTTCAGCACCAAA